>CAMCUN010000090.1 GCA_945878995.1 Polaromonas sp. YR568
GCTCGGCCGAGGCGTCAGACAGCTCAAAGGCTTGCTCGACCTTGAGGTCAGGCAGGCCTTCGATTTCCAGAATACGACCTGAAAACGCGTTGATCTTGCCGGCCTTGGCGACCGTGAGCAAACCCGCTTTGATGGCGAACAACGGAATGGCGTGCACCAAATCGCGCAGGGTCACGCCCGGCTGCATTTGGCCCTTGAAGCGAACCAGCACCGACTCGGGCATGTCCAGCGGCATGACGCCGGTGGCTGCACCAAAGGCGACCAGGCCAGAGCCTGCGGGGAAGCTGATGCCGATGGGAAAGCGAGTGTGCGAGTCGCCGCCTGTGCCCACGGTGTCGGGCAAGAGCAGGCGGTTGAGCCAGGAGTGGATCACGCCATCGCCCGGGCGCAGAGACACACCGCCGCGGCTGGAGATGAACTTAGGCAGTTCGCGGTGGGTCTTGACGTCCACCGGCTTGGGGTAGGCGGCGGTGTGGCAAAAGGACTGCATCACCAGGTCGGAGGAAAAGCCCAGGCAGGCCAGGTCTTTGAGCTCGTCGCGGGTCATGGGGCCGGTGGTGTCCTGGCTGCCCACGGTGGTCATGCGTGGCTCGCAGTAGGTGCCGGGGCGCACGCCTTGGCCTTCGGGCAGGCCCACGGCGCGGCCGACCATTTTTTGCGCCAGCGTAAAGCCGGCCTGGGTGGCCACAGGCACGCTGGGCAAGCGGAACAGGGTGGAGGCGGGCAGGCCCAGGAACTCGCGGGCCTTGGCCGTCAAGGCGCGGCCGATGATGAGGTTGATGCGGCCACCGGCGCGCACTTCGTCAAACAGCACATCGCTTTTGAGCTTGAACTCGGCCACAGTGGCGCCGTTTTTCACCAGCTTGCCCTCGTAGGGCAGAACGTCGACGACGTCGCCCATTTCAAGTTTGCTCACGTCCACCTCAATGGGCAGCGAGCCAGAGTCTTCTTGCGTGTTGAAAAAGATGGGGGCAATTTTGCCGCCCAGGGTCACGCCACCAAAGCGCTTGTTGGGGACAAAGGGAATGTCTTGGCCGGTGGCCCAAACCACCGAGTTGGTGGCCGACTTGCGGCTGGAACCCGTGCCGACCACGTCGCCCACATAGGCGACCAAGTGGCCTTTTTTCTTGAGGTCTTCAATGAACTGCATGGGGCCGCGCTTGCCGTCTTCCTCGGGCTTGAAGGCTGCCCCGCCTGGCGCACCAAAGTCTTGGCGGGTGTTCTTGAGCATCGCCAGGTAATGCATGGGGATGTCCGGGCGCGTGGTGGCGTCGGGCGCGGGCGAGAGGTCGTCGGTGTTGGTCTCGCCAGGCACCTTGAAGACGGTGACGGTGATTTTTTGATCGACCTCGGGGCGGCTGGTGAACCACTCGCCGTGGGCCCAGCTTTGCATCACGTCTTGGGCCACGGTATTGCCGGCCTTGGCTTTGCTGGCCACGTCGTTGAAGAAGTCAAACATCAAGAGCGTCTTTTTGAGCGCAGCGCCTGCGACCTGGGCGACGTCCGCGTCGTCCAGCAGCTCAATGAGCGGATGCACGTTGTAGCCGCCCACCATGGTGCCCAAGAGCTCAGTGGCTTTGGCCTTGGAGACCAGGCCCACTTGAATGTCGCCGTGCGCCACGGCGGCCAGGAAGCTGGCCTTGACCTTGGCCGCGTCGTCCACGCCCGGGGGCACGCGGTGGGTGATGAGGTTCATGAGGAACTCGCCCTCGCCTGCGGGTGGGCTTTTGAGCAGCTCAATCACCTCGGCCACTTGGCCGGCCAACAAAGGCAGCGGGGGAATGCCGAGGGCGGCGCGCTCGGCGGCGTGGGCGCGGTAAGTCTGCAAAAAATGGCTCATGGAGTGCTCCTGGTCGATCGATAAGGCAGTTAAAACAAATAGGCCCGGGGATGAAGGACTGGCGTGCTCCGGGGCTCACTGAAAATAGGCTTGCGCCTGGGCAGGCAACTTGGCGCCGGTGCGGTGCGCCCGCTCCAGCAGCTGCCAAAAGTAGCGGTAGCTGGCGCGGTCGTGCAACTGGCCCTTGAAGCTCACGGGCGCCCAGTCGGCGGCTTGGGCGGCCAGCATCAGCTCGGTGGCCGCGTCAATCTCGGACTGCTGCGGTGCAAACGCAGCCAAGATGGGGCGAATTTGCGCGGGGTGAATGCTCCACATGCGGGTGTAGCCCAGCTCGCGGGCCGCGCGGCTGGCGGCGCGCTCCATGGCGGCCATGTCGCTGAACTCGGTGACCACGCAATGCGAAGGCACTTTGCCGTGGGCGTGGCAAGCCGCCGCAATTTCCAGCTTGGCGCGCATCACCAGCGGGTGGGTGAACTGGCCGGCAGAGCCCATGGCGGCAGACGCAATGGCGCCGTGGTGGCTGGAGACAAAGTCCATCAGGCCAAAGCTGATGGACTGCACGCGAGGGTGCGAAGCAATGTCAAAGGCGTTGTGCACGGCCCGGGCCGACTCCAGCAGCACATGGATGGGCAGTTCGGCAGCTGCGCCCCCCATGGCCATAAGCGCCGCATCGACCTGCTGAACGTCGGCCAGCGATTCGACCTTGGGGATCATCAGGTGGCACAAGCGGTGCGCCGCCTGCCCGGCAATGGTGGCCAGGTCGGCCGCAAACGCCGGGTGGTCCACTGGGTGAATGCGGGCGGCCACACGGGCTTGCGGCTGGGCCGAGAGCGCCAGCGAGGCAACCAGCGCCGCGTGTTCGGCCTCGCCGCCCACGGGGGCGCCGTCTTCGCAGTCCAGAGTGACGTCAAACACGCAAGCGCCGAACTCCTCGCTCATTTCGGCTTGGAGCTGCAGGCTTTTGCGCATGCGCACCTCCACCCCGCTGTAGTGGTCGCACACCGGGAGCATGCCAGAGGCGGCTTGCGCCCCCAGCAGCACATCGCGAGGGTGGGTCATACCTTGGTCGCCGGGTGGTGTAGCAAGCAAGGGCCAGGGGCTCAGACCAAGTGGGCCACGCCGGCCTGCTCGTCGGTGAGTTCCTTGAGCGTCTTGTTGATGCATTCCTGAGAGAAGGCGTCTATCTCCAGGCCCTCGACAATTTTGTACTCGCCGCCTTCGCAGGTGACGGGAAAGCCGAACATGACGTCTTTAGGAATGCCGTACCAGCCTTGCGAGGGGATACCCATGGTGACCCAGCCGCCGTGGGTGCCCAAGGCCCAGTCGCGCATGTGGTCGATGGCGGCGTTGGCGGCCGAGGCGGCCGAGGACAGGCCACGCGCCTCAATGATGGCCGCGCCGCGCTTGCCCACGGTGGGCAGGAACACGTTGGCGTTCCATTCTTGGTCGTTGATCATGTCCTTGACCGACTCACCATTGATGGTGGCAAAGCGGTAGTCGGCGTACATGGTGGGCGAGTGGTTGCCCCAGACGCACAGCTTTTGAATGTCTTTGACGGCCTTGCCGGTTTTGGCAGCCACTTGGCTGAGCGCGCGGTTGTGGTCCAGGCGCAGCATGGCGGTGAAGTTGCCGGGCTTGAGGTCGGGCGCGGCCTTCATGGCAATGTAGGCGTTGGTGTTGGCGGGGTTGCCGACCACCAGCACCTTGACATTGCGCGAAGCCACGGCATTGAGGGCCTTGCCTTGCGCCGTGAAGATGGCGCCGTTGATGGCCAACAACTCAGCCCGCTCCATGCCGGGGCCGCGGGGGCGCGAACCGACCAGCAAGGCGTAGTCGGTGTCCTTGAAGGCGGTCATGGGGTCGCTGTGGGCTTCCATGCTGATGAGCAGGGGGAAAGCGCAGTCTTGCAGCTCCATCATCACGCCCTTGAGGGCTTTTTGGGCTTTTTCGTCCGGGATCTCCAGCAGCTGCAAGATGACCGGCTGGTCCTTGCCCAGCATGTCGCCAGAGGCGATGCGAAACAGCAAGGCGTAACCAATTTGACCTGCAGCGCCGGTAACGGCAACACGGACGGGCGTCTTCATGGGGGGGAACTCCGAAATGTTGAAATTGAGTGTGAAATGTTGCCCGGCCAACCCAGGCTCGGGGCGAATTCTAAGCGGGAAAACCCCAGCCGGTCAATTTGTCTTATGTCTTATATAAGATATGATTCAAGCCCGTCAGCAAGACCCAAGGTTTGCCCTGCCCCTTGGCACCTTTGTGACTTTTGGGACCTTTGTCCTCACACCATGGCCACTTTGCCCACCGCATTGCCCGACACCTTGGCGGCTTCTGAGCCTGGCTTGAACGCGCCGGCCACACCCGCGTTCAGCCCGCTGTACCAGCAAATCAAGGGTTTGATTTTGCAAAGCCTGCAGGCCGGTGAATGGAAGCCGGGTGATTTGATTCCCAGCGAGATGGACTTGGCCGCGCGTTTTCGGGTGAGCCAGGGCACGGTGCGCAAAGCCATTGACGAGCTGGCCGCTGAAAACTTGGTGGTGCGCCGCCAGGGGCGCGGCACCTTTGTGGCCACGCACGCCGAGCAGCACGCGCAGTACCGGTTTTTGCGGCTCTTGCCCGACCACGGTGACGCGGGCAGCGAAGGCCCGGCCGAGCGCACCATTGTGGACTGCAAGCGCCTGCGCGCGCCCGCCGACACCGCCCGCCACCTGGGCCTGCGCGCGGGCGACGCGGTGCTGCAGGTGCGCCGGGTGCTGGCGTTTCAGGGCGTGCCCACCATTTTGGAAGACCTGTGGCTGCCGGGCGGCCCCTTCAAGGGCTTGACGGCCGAGCGCCTGTCTGTGTACCAAGGCACCATGTACGCGCTGTTTGAAACTGAGTTTGGCGTGCGCATGGTGCGCGCTGAAGAAAAAATCCGCGCCGTGGCGGCCGACGCGGTGGCCGCCGACTTGCTGGCCGTGCCCGAGGGCTCGCCGCTGCTCAGTGTGGAGCGCATCGCCTACACCTACCAAGACTCGCCCATGGAGATGCGCCGGGGCCTGTACCGCACTGACACGCACCACTATCACAACACGCTGGGCTGAAGGCCGTGGGCTTGGTCAGGGCCTGAGCAGGGGTGAATGGAGCTTAAAAACCATGTTCCGCTTGGCGGGCGGGCCATCTCCTTGCATGTCCATGGTCATGGCGCCGTCGCCACCCTCCCAATGCGCGGCCATGGTTGAATATGTTTTTTTGCAAACAAGCTTTCGCACGCTGCCATCCATGAAGCAAAAAAAACCAGCGGACACGGGATTCAAAGGCAACAAGTCTTTTTTGCCCAGCAAACCCTGCGCGGTGTGCGCCAAGCCCATGAGCTGGCGCAAAGCCTGGGCCAAAAACTGGGACAGCGTGCTGTACTGCTCTGAGGCCTGCCGGCGCATGAAACCCGCACAAAAAACACCATGAGCGACTGCCGACACCTGATTTTGATTCTGGGCGACCAACTAGACGCTCAATCGTCCGCCCTCGCGGGCATAGACCCTGCGCAAGACCGGGTGTTGATGATCGAGGCCCTGGAAGAGTCCACCCACGTGCGCTCGCACCAGCTGCGCACGGCGCTGTTTTTCTCGGCCATGCGGCATTTCGCGCAAGAGCTGCAAGCGCGCGGCTTGCAAGTGCATTACCGCGCCTTGGATCGCGAGAACGACGCCACCCTGGCCGCCGGCCTGCAAGCGGCGCTGGCGCAATTCAAGCCGCAAGGCTTGGTGGGCGTGGAGCCGGGCGATGTGCGGGTGCGCGAGGCCATAGAGGCGGCCGTGCCTGCGGGCCTGCCCCTGGAATGGCGCGAAGACACACACTTTTTGTGCAGCCGGGCCCGCTTTGCCAAGTGGGCCGGGCGCAGCAAAACGCTGCGCATGGAGTTTTTCTACCGCAAGATGCGCCAGGAATTTGGCGTGCTCATGGAAGGTGACGAGCCCGTGGGCGGCCAGTGGAACTTTGACGCCGACAACCGCAAGGGCTTTGGCAAGGCTGGCCCTCAGGGGCTGCCCACGCCACGGGTGTTTGAGCAAGACGAGATCACCCAAGACGTGCTGCGCCTGGTGGGCCAGCGCTTTTCCAGCCACCCAGGTGATGTGGCCCACTTCAACTGGCCGGTCACGCGGGCGCAGGCGCTGCTGGCGCTGAACGACTTCATCACCCACCGGCTGCCGCACTTTGGCACCCACCAAGACGCCATGTGGACGGGCATGGCTTTTGGCTGGCATGCGCTTATTTCCAGCTCGCTCAACCTCAAGCTGCTGAATCCGCTGGAAGTGGTGCAGGCCGCCGAGCGCGCTTGGCGCGAGCGCAATTTGGAGCTGGCCAGCGTAGAGGGCTTTGTCCGCCAGGTGCTGGGCTGGCGAGAGTTCATTCGGGGCGTGTATTTTTTAGACATGCCCGAGCTCAAACGCGCCAACCACTATGGCCACCAACGGGCCCTGCCCGCCTGGTACTGGACCGGGGAAACCGGCATGAACTGCATGCGCCAGAGCATCAAGCAAACCCTGGAACATGGCTACGCCCACCACATTCAGCGCCTGATGATCACCGGCATGTTTGGCGTGCTGGCGCAAATTGAGCCCGAGCAGCTGTGCGACTGGTACTTGGCTGTCTATATAGATGCGGTGGAGTGGGTGGAGCTGCCCAACACCGCAGGCATGGCCTTGTTTGCCAACGGCGGTCGCTTTACCTCCAAGCCTTATGTGGCCAGCGGCGCTTACATCAAGCGCATGAGCAACTATTGCCAAGGCTGCAAGTATGTGCCTGAGCAGCGCACCGGGCCCCAAGCCTGCCCCATGACCACGCTGTATTGGAATTTTTTAGACACGCACCGCGAGAGTTTTGAGAGCAACCCGCGCACGGCCCTGATGGTCAAAAACCTGACCCGGCTGGCTGTAGACGAGCGGAAAACCATTGCCCAAACAGCCACGACCATGTTGGAAGGATTGGACAATTTGTAACCTTCGCGTCAGATTTGAAAAAAATACAGCACCGGCACCGACCGAGACGGGTCATTTTTGACCAGAGATGGCCAAAACCAGGCCATCAAAGCCTCTCAGCAAGCCAGTCGGATGCTGCATTGCAATAGAATTTCCAGTTGGTTGACTTTTGTTACCCAGCAGTTACCGACTCCAAGAAAGCACAGCATGTCAGATAAAGCGACCTTAGCCAAAAAGCGGCCAGAGTTCCGCAACATCAACGCCTTCTCAGACCTTCCGTCCTACCGCCTGCCGGCCGCCGGCTGGGTGTCCATCTTGCACCGCGTCAGCGGCGTGCTGATGTTTGCGCTGATGCCCTTTGTCATCTGGATGTTTGACACCTCCATTTCTTCTGAAATTTCCTACGCTCGCTTTACCAGCGCCTTCTCGGTGGGCCTTTTGGGTCTGCCCGGCATGGTGTGGAAGCTGTTGGCGCTGGCGCTCATGTGGGCTTATTTGCACCACTTCCTGGCGGGCGTGCGCCACCTGCGCATGGACATCAGCCACGACGCCGTGACCAAGGCCTCGGGCACCAACACCGCCCGCGTGGTGCTCACGCTCAGCCTGGCCCTGACTGCGGTCCTGGGCGCCAAGCTGTTCGGCCTTTACTGATTCACTGATTCATTGATTTACTGAAACAAGGACACCTTCATGGCAGTCAATTACGGCTCTAAGCGCATTGTGGTGGGCGCCCATTACGGCATGCGGGACTGGCTGGCCCAGCGAGTGACCGCGGTGCTCATGGCTCTGTTTACGGTGGTGGTGCTGGCCCAGGTGCTGATCAGTTCAGGCCCCATCACTTACGACACCTGGTCGGGCATCTTTGCGCCCCAGGCCATGAAAACCCTGACTTTCGCCGTGATCATGGCCATGCTTTACCACGTGTGGGTGGGCATGCGCGATGTGTTCATGGACTACATCAAACCCGTGATCCTGCGCCTGGTTCTGCAAGTGTTCGCCATCGTTTGGCTGGTCGCTTGCGGCGGCTGGGCCATTCAAGTGCTGTGGAGATTTTAAAAAACATGACTGCAACATCCCAACTCCCTAAGCGCAAGTTCGACGTCATCATCGTCGGCGCCGGCGGCTCCGGCATGCGCGCCTCGCTTCAACTGGCCAGAGCCGGCCTGAACGTGGCCGTGCTCTCCAAGGTCTTTCCCACCCGCTCACACACCGTGGCGGCGCAAGGCGGCATTGGTGCCTCTTTAGGCAACATGAGCGAAGACAACTGGCACTACCACTTCTACGACACCGTCAAGGGTTCGGACTGGCTGGGCGACCAAGACGCCATTGAATTCATGTGTCGTGAAGCGCCCAAGGTGGTTTACGACCTGGAACACATGGGCATGCCCTTTGACCGCAACCCCGACGGCACCATTTACCAGCGTCCCTTTGGCGGCCACACCGCCAATTACGGTGAAAAGCCCGTGCAGCGCGCCTGCGCGGCGGCCGACCGCACCGGCCACGCCATGTTGCACACGCTATACCAGCAAAACGTCAAAGAAAAAACCAGCTTTTTCGTCGAGTGGATGGCACTGGACTTGATCCGCGACGCCGACGGCGACGTGGTCGGCGTGACCGCCATGGAAATGGAAACCGGCGACGTGTACGTGCTGGAAGCCAAAACCACGCTGCTGGCCACGGGTGGCGCAGGCCGCATTTACGCCGCCTCGACCAATGCCTTCATCAACACCGGCGACGGCCTGGGCATGGCCGCACGCGCGGGCATCCCGCTGGAAGACATGGAGTTTTGGCAGTTCCACCCCACCGGCGTGGCCGGCGCAGGCGTGCTGCTGACCGAAGGCTGCCGGGGCGAAGGCGCGATTTTGCTTAACAGCAATGGCGAGCGCTTCATGGAGCGCTACGCGCCCACTTTGAAAGACCTGGCCCCACGCGACTTTGTCTCGCGCTGCATGGACCAAGAAATCAAAGAAGGCCGGGGCTGCGGCCCAAACAAAGATTACGTGCTGCTCAAGCTCGATCATCTGGGCGCCGAGACCATCCACAAGCGGCTGCCGTCGGTGTATGAAATTGGCGTGAACTTTGCCAACGTGGACATCACCAAAGAGCCTATTCCGGTGGTGCCCACCATCCATTACCAAATGGGCGGCATCCCCACCAACATCAACGGCCAGGTGGTCGCGCCCGACGGCCAAGGCGAGCAAAAAGTGGTCAACGGCTTGTATGCCGTGGGCGAATGCTCTTGCGTGTCGGTGCACGGCGCCAACCGCTTGGGCACCAACTCCTTGCTGGACCTGCTGGTGTTTGGCCGCGCGGCGGGTAACCACATTGTTCAGTTCAACGACAAGAACAAAACCCACAAGCCCCTGCCAGCTGATGCTGCTGATAAATCTTTGGCGCGCCTGGCCCGCCTGGACAACGCCACCGACGGCGAGTACGCGCAAACCGTGGCCAACGACATCCGCGCCACCATGCAAATGCACGCGGGCGTTTTTCGCACCCAGGCCAGCATGGACGAAGGCGCAGCCAAGATCAACGCCCTGCGCGAGCGCGTGTTCAACATTGGCTTAAAAGACAAGTCCAAGGTCTTCAACACCGCCCGCATTGAGGCGCTGGAAGTTGAAAACCTGATTGAAGCGGCCCAAGCCACCATGACATCGGCGGCAGCCCGCCGCGAATGCCGTGGCGCGCACACCGTGAACGACTACGAGCGCCTGGCCGACGACCCACAATTCCCGCTGGGTCGCAACGACGTGGAGTGGATGAAGCACTCCCTGTGGCACAGCGAAAGCAACAGCCTGAGCTACAAGCCTGTCAACCTCAAACCCCTGACGGTGGACTCTGTGCCACCCAAGGTTCGCACCTTTTAAAGCGCACTGACTCGGAGCACTCACCATGGCATTACGCACTTTCAAGATCTACCGCTACGACCCTGACCAAGACGCCAAGCCCTACATGCAGACCATTCAGGTCGAATTGGCAGGCACCGAGCGCATGCTGCTGGACGCGCTGATGAAGCTCAAGGAGCAAGACCCGTCCATTTCCTTTCGCCGCTCCTGCCGCGAGGGCGTGTGCGGCTCGGACGCCATGAACATCAATGGCAAGAACGGCCTGGCCTGCCTCACGAACATGAACACGCTCAAGGGCGACATCGTGCTCAAGCCGCTGCCTGGCCTGCCGGTGATCCGCGACATCATTGTGGACATGACGCAGTTCTTCAAGCAGTACAACTCCATCAAGCCTTACTTGATCAACGACACAGTGCCGCCTGAAAAAGAGCGCCTGCAGTCGCCCGAAGAGCGCGACGAGCTCAACGGCTTGTACGAATGCATCTTGTGCGCCAGTTGCTCCACCAGCTGCCCCAGTTTTTGGTGGAACCCCGACAAGTTTGTCGGCCCTGCCGGCTTGCTGCAGGCCTACCGCTTTATTGCCGACAGCCGCGACCAAGCCACGGCCGACCGCCTGGACAACCTGGAAGACCCGTACCGCCTGTTCCGCTGCCACACCATCATGAACTGCGTCGATGTGTGCCCCAAGGGACTCAATCCCACCAAGGCCATTGGCAAAATCAAGGAAATGATGGTGCTGCGCTCGGTCTGAGGACCGCGCCCGGACCCTGCATCCCATGAGCCCAGCCATGCCCAAGGACAGCGCCTACATTGATGAGCGTGCTTTGAGCAAGCTGCGCTGGCGCTGCCGGCGCGGCCTGCTGGAAAACGACTTGTTCATCGAACGCTTTTTCAATGAGCATGGTGAGCAGGTGACAGTCAGTGAGGCCCAAGGACTCGATGATTTGATGGATTTGTCAGACAACGATTTGCTGGACTTGTTGCTCCAGCGCAAGCAGCCCCAAGAGCTGCAAGACCGTGGTGCGTCGACGGCCGAGGCACTGGAAGTTCTCCACAAAATGCGCCGGCCTCATCCGCCGCGCGACATTGCCGCCTGAAGCCCAGATGAACCCATAAAAAAGGACATGGAATGAAACTCGCAGACAACAAAGCCACTCTCTCATTCAGCAATGGCAGCCCCAGCGTGGAGATGCCGGTTTACCAGGGCAGCGTCGGCCCGGATGTGATTGACATCCGCAAGCTCTACGCCCAAACCGGCATGTTCACCTACGACCCGGGCTTTCTGTCGACGGCGGCCACGCAGTCGGCCATCACCTACATTGACGGCGACAAAGGCGAGCTGCTCTACCGCGGCTACCCCATTGAAGAGTTGGCCACCAACTGCGACTTTTTAGAGACCTGCCACCTGCTGCTTTACGGAGAGCTGCCCAACAGCGATCAAAAGAGCAAGTTCACCCACCTCGTGACCAACCACACCATGGTCAACGAGCAGATGCAGTTTTTCCTGCGTGGCTTTAGGCGTGACGCCCACCCCATGGCCATCATGACCGGCTTGGTCGGCGCCTTGTCAGCCTTCTACCATGACAGCACAGACATCACCAACCCGCAGCACCGCGACATTTCGGCCATTCGCCTGATTGCCAAAATGCCCACGCTGGTGGCCATGGCCTACAAGTACACCGTGGGCCAGCCCTATATGTACCCCAAGAACAACCTGAGCTATGCAGGCAACTTCTTGCACATGATGTTTGCCACGCCCTGCGAGGAATACAAGGTCAACCCCGTGCTCGAGCGCGCGCTGGACCGCATCTTCACGCTGCACGCCGACCACGAGCAAAACGCCTCAACGTCGACCGTGCGCTTGTGCGGCTCCTCGGGCACCAACCCCTTTGCGGCGATTGCAGCTGGCGTGGCGTGCCTGTGGGGCCCTGCACACGGCGGCGCCAACGAGGCCGCGCTCAACATGCTGGGCGACATTCAGCGCCAAGGTGGCGTGGAGAAAATTGGCGAGTTCATCAAGCAGGTGAAAGACAAAAACTCCGGCGTCAAGCTCATGGGTTTTGGCCACCGCGTCTACAAAAACTACGACCCGCGCGCCAAGCTCATGCAGGAAACCTGCAAAGAGGTGCTGGCCGAGATGGGCCTGGAAAACGATCCGCTCTTCAAGCTGGCCATGGCGCTGGAAAAAATTGCCCTGGAAGACGACTACTTTGTCTCGCGCAAGCTCTACCCCAACGTGGACTTTTACTCCGGCATCGTGCAGCGCGCCATTGGCATCCCCGTGCCTTTGTTCACGGCCATTTTTGCCCTGGCCCGCACGGTGGGCTGGATTGCTCAGCTCAACGAGATGATTGGCGATCCCGAGTACAAAATTGGCCGTCCCCGCCAGTTGTTCACCGGCTCGAACAGCCGTTCGGTCAAGCCGATTGATCAGCGCTGAAAAGCCTTGTCCCCTTGAAAAGCCCGCCTTGTGCGGGCTTTTTTGCGCACGTCCCAGGCTGGGCGCTTGCGTCACTGGCTCCAGTCTTCAAGCTGCAAGTCGGGTACCTGCGCAAAGAACTGGTCGAGCGTCACCCGCAGGAAGCCCACCGCCACGGTGATGACAGGCCGAAACGCAGCAAGCAAACGCACAGCCTGGCAGCGAACATGGGTGCAATTTTTTGGATAACAAACGCAGGCGATGCCAGCCATCGTGCTTGGAGACGGCAAGGCCCCAAAACCAAAGGCAAAATACGAGATTCATCGCCAACCGCGATGCCTCATCGCATGAAAAGCTCAGAACGCAACTTTGCCCGCCGCATGGACCTGACGTCCCTGCAGCTGTTTGTCGCCGTTTGCGAGCTGGGCAGCATTGGCCGGGCGGCCGAGCGGGAGTTCATTGCGGCCTCGGCCATCAGCAAGCGCCTGTCCGAGCTGGAAACCAGCGTAGGCACCCAGCTGCTCTACCGCCACGCCCGCGGGGTGGACCTCACGCCAGCCGGCGAGAGCTTGCTGCACCATGCGCGCTCGGTGCTCTTCAGCCTGGACAAGATGCAAGGCGAGCTCAGCGAATACGCCCACGGCGTGCGCGGCCATGTGCGCATCCATGCCAGCATCTCAGCCATCGTGCAGTTTTTGCCCGAAGACCTGGGCAGCTTCACCCGCGCCCACGACCAGGTCAAGATAGACCTGGAAGAACACTTGAGCGCCGAGGTGGTGCGCGCGGTGCGCGAAGGCGCGGCCGACCTGGGGCTGTGCAATGGCGCCACCGGCTTGGGCGAGCTGCAAAGCCTGCCCTACCGGCGCGACCGGCTGGTGCTGATCGTGCCGCACGGCCATGCGCTCGCCGAGCGCGAGGCCATCGCTTTTGCCGACTCGCTGGACTTTGACCAGGTCGGCCTGCATTCGACCAGCAGCATTTATTTGGCCATGCGCCAGGCGGCCGAAGAGGCGGGGCGCACCATCAAGCTGCGCATCCACGTGACCAGCCTGGACGCCATGTGCCGCATGATTGACAACGGCCTGGGCGTGGGCGTGATGCCGCAGCGCGCTTTCGAGCTGATGAACGGTGTCGGTGCGCTGCAAAGCGTGCCGCTGTCAGACCCCTGGGCCGAGCGCGAGCTGCGCATGGTGGCCCGTGATTTTTCCAGCCTGCCCGTGACCGCGCGGCTGCTGGTCGAGCATCTTCAAGCCCCGATGGCGGCGCTGGCCGCCGCCTGATTTTTTTCAACCACTGAGCCAAGCAAGAGGACAACCATGGCACGCACGCTTTACGACAAGATTTGGGACGAACACGTCGTCCACACCGAAGATGACGGCACCTCTGTGCTTTACATCGACAGGCACTTGGTCCATGAGGTGACCAGCCCGCAGGCCTACGAGGGCCTGCGCCAGGCCGGCCGCAAGGTCTGGCGCATCAGCTCGGTGGTGGCCACGGCCGACCACAACACGCCCACCACCGGCTGGGAGCTGGGCTACGACGGCCTGACGGACCCCATCAGCAAGGAGCAAATCGTCACGCTGGACGCCAACATCAAGGAATATGGCGCAGCAGCGTTTTTCCCTTTCTTGTCCAAGCGCCAGGGCATCGTGCACGTCATCGGCCCCGAGAGCGGCGCCACGCTGCCGGGCATGACCGTGGTCTGCGGTGACTCGCACACCGCCACGCACGGCGCTTTTGGCGCGCTGGCCCACGGCATAGGCACCTCCGAGGTCGAGCATGTGCTGGCCACGCAGACCCTGCTGGCCAAAAAAGCCAAGAACATGCTGGTCAAGGTCGAGGGCACGCTGACCAAAGGCGTGAGCGGCAAGGACATTGTGCTGGCCATCATCGGCAAAATCGGCACCGCCGGCGGCACGGGCTACACCATCGAGTTCGCCGGCTCGGCGATTCGCGGCCTGTCCATGGAAGGCCGCATGACGGTGTGCAACATGGCCATTGAGGCCGGCGCACGCGCAGGCCTGGTGGCCGTGGATGAAAAAACCATCGACTACGTCAGGGGTCGGCTGCTGTCGCCAGGAACGGATCCGAAAACGGGCCAGTTTTCGGGGGGTGCGGAATGGGACTTGGCCGTGGCTTACTGGAAAACGCTGCAATCGGACGCCAACGCCCAATTTGACGCCGTGGTCGAACTCGACGCCAGCCAAATCCTGCCGCAAGTGACCTGGGGCACCTCGCCCGAAATGGTGCTGGGCATAGACGGCATCGTGCCCGACCCCGACAAGGAAAAAGACGCAGTCAAGCGCGGCGCCATCGAGCGCGCGCTGACCTACATGGCGCTGGAGCCAGGCAAGCCGCTCAACGATGTGTTTGTCGACAAGGTCTTTATTGGCTCTTGCACCAACAGCCGCATTGAGGACATGCGCGAGGCCGCTGCGGTGGTCAAAAAACTGGGCCAGAAAGTGGCCAAGAACATCAAGCTGGCCATGGTGGTGCCAGGCTCTGGCCTGGTCAAGGAACAGGCCGAGCGCGAAGGCCTGGACGAGATCTTCAAGGCCGCCGGCTTTGAATGGCGCGAGCCGGGCTGCTCCATGTGCCTGGGCATGAACGCCGACCGCCTGGAGCCCGGCGAGCGCTGCGCCTCCACCAGCAACCGCAACTTTGAAGGCCGTCAAGGCGCGGGCGGACGCACGCACCTGGTCTCGCCCGCCATGGCGGCGGCAGCAGCCATCCACGGCCATTTTGTCGATATCCGCAAGTTCGCCTGACGCCAAGAAAGCCCTCATCATGCAGAAATTCACCCTTCACAAAGGCCTGACGGCCCCCATGGACCGCGCCAACGTGGACACCGACGCCATCATCCCCAAGCAGTTCCTCAAGTCCATCTACAAGACCGGCTTTGGCCAGCACCTGTTCGACGAGTGGCGCTACAAGGACCCCGGCTACTACGGCAAGCCCGAAAGCGAGCGCCAGATCAACCCGGACTTTGTGCTCAACCAGAGCCGCTACAAGGGTGCCAGCGTCTTGCTGGCGCGCAAGAACTTTGGCTGTGGCTCTTCGCGCGAGCACGCGCCCTGGGCCATTGACCAGTACGGCTTTCGCTGCGTGATTGCACCCAGCTTTGCCGACATCTTTTTCAACAACTGCTTCAAAAACGGCCTGCTGCCCATCGTGCTGCCCGAGGCCACGGTGGCCCAGTTGTTTGACGAATCGGCCGCCTTCCCCGGCTACAGCCTGACCATCGATTTGGAGCGCCAGGTCATCGTCAAGGGCCAGGGCCAAGAAATCCCCTTTGAGGTCAACGCCTTTCGCAAGTACTGCCTGCTCAACGGCCTGGACGACATTGGCCTGACCCTGCGCTACAAAGAAAAAATCGCCGCCTACGAAGCCGAGCGCCTGGCCACCAAGCCCTGGCTGGCGCACACCGCAGTTGGCGCTTGAGACCCAAGGAAGACACGCATGAAAATCGCAGTTTTGCCCGGTGACGGCATAGGCACCGAAATCGTCGCCGAGGCCGTCAAGGTCCTGAATGTCCTGGGTCTGAAGTTCGAGATGGAGCAGGCCTTGGTGGGCGGCGCCGCCTACGAGGCGCACGGCCACCCCCTGCCCGAGAGCACGCTCAAGCTGGCCCAGCAGGCCGACGCCGTGCTCTTTGGCGCGGTGGGCGACTGGAAGTACGACAAGCTAGACCGCCCACTGCGGCCTGAGCAGGCCATTTTGGGCCTGCGCAAGCACATGGGCCTGTTCGCCAACTTCCGCCCGGCCATTTGCTACGAAGAACTGGTGGGGGCGTCCAGCCTCAAGCCCGAGCTGATTGCCGGCCTGGACATCCTCATCATCCGCGAGCTCACTGGCGACATTTACTTTGGCCAACCACGCGGCAGGCGCGTGGCCACCGACGGCCACTTTCCGGGCGCCGAAGAAGCCTTTGACACCATGCGCTACTCGCGTCCGGAGATCGAGCGCATCGCCCACGTGGCCTTCCAGGCCGCGCGCAAGCGCAGCAAAAAAGTCACCAGCGTGGACAAGGCCAACGTGCTGGAGACCTTTCAGTTCTGGAAAGACGTGGTCACCGAGGTGCACGCCCAGTACCCCGACGTGGAGCTGCAGCACATGTACGTGGACAACGCCGCCATGCAACTGGTCAAAGCGCCCAAGGCCTTTGACGTGGTGGTCACCGGCAACATGTTCGGCGACATCTTGTCCGACGAAGCCTCCATGCTGACGGGCTCCATAGGCATGCTGCCCTCGGCCAGCCTGAACACCAACAACCAAGGTCTCTACGAGCCCAGCCACGGCAGCGCCCCCGACATCGCCGGCAAAGGCGTGGCCAACCCCTTGGCCACCATTCTCTCGGCCGCGATGATGCTGCGCTTTTCGCTCAACCAGCCCGAAGCCGCCGAGCGCATTGAAGTGGCCGTGAAAAAAGTACTAGCCCAAGGCCTGCGCACACCCGACATCTACAGCGCAGGCACGACCAAGGTGGGCACGCGGGAGATGGGCGAGGCGGTGCTCAAGGCGCTGGGCTGAGGCACCGCGGCGCACTTCCTGACCTCAAAGGGGAGAGGGAGCACAGCCGGGCTCCCTGAATTCCTCCCTCCCCCTCTGGGGGAGGGTTGGG
>CAMCUN010000091.1 GCA_945878995.1 Polaromonas sp. YR568
GATGTTGCGCAAGCATGAAAAGAGGCCTGGGGCCGGCCACTGCAAAGAAGATCATCAACGCTGGCCCAATGCATTCTTCGCAGACCTGGGACTGTTCACCATGGAGACAGCCTGGCGAGCGAGCCAATCCCGATGTGGAAACCACTGACCGGAGAGCCGTGTGCGGGAGAACCGCACGCACGGTTCGGAGGGAGGGGAGGGCCGGTGGTCCTTCTCTACCCCTATCAGGGAAAAAGCCGGGTCTTGTCTTTGTCTTTGTAGGAGTTAGCCTGCTGGCGAATGGTGGCGGTCAACGGGCATTGCCGCGGGCAAAGATTCGCTTGCAGGCAAGCTCCTACAAGGGAAAGAGACAGGTCTTTGTCTTTGAAGGAGCCAGCCTGCTGGCGAAGGGTGGCGGCAAACGTGCATCACCGCAGGCAAAGATTCGCTTGCAGGCAAGCTCCTACAGGGGAAAAACCAGGTCTTGGTATTTGTAGGAGCCAGCCTGCTGGCGAATCGTGCCGGTCAACGTGCACCCCCAACCACCACCAATTAAACAATTAATTACACACAACCCCCAAACTGATGGCCTAGTGCAAGTCGTGGAACTTGCGCCTGGCGTGCGCCCAGTGAAGGTCAGGGACGAGGGCTCAGGGCTTGGGCATGGTCGGGATTTTGAGCTTCTGGGTGGCTGGGTGTGGCAGCGGCCTGGCAGGCGTGAGTGGTGTAGATGCGGCCGTTGTTCGCCACATGGCGTCCTGAACGATCATCACCGTCATCCAACCATCACCATTTAGGCCTCCGCCATGCGCTCGATGAACGACAAACGCGGATCGAGCTTGCCGCTTTCAATCACCGACAAGTGCTGCGGCCGAATTGGGAGCTCCGGGCCCACCTTGGCAGACAACATCTCCAGCGACAGGCGGCGCTGGCTGCGCGGTAGTAGCTCAGGGTTGAGTTCATATCTGAAATGGTATAAACTGGCAAAATGGCTGAAATAGAGAAGCTGTTGATCTGGGTTGGCGGGAGCAAGCTCGACCTCATGGCGCTTCCGCTCAATGTGCGCAAGTTCTTCGGTCATGCCCTGGATTTCGCTCAGCGAGGGGATAAGCATGACGCGGCAAAGTCTCTCAAGGGCTTCGGCGGTGCCGGTGTCCTTGAGATCGTCGAGGACGATGTAGGCGGTACCTACCGCGCCGTTTACACGGTGAAGTTCGCGGAAGCGGTGTTTGTCCTGCACTGTTTTCAGAAGAAGAGCAAGAGCGGGATCGCCACCCCGAAAGAGGACATGGACATCATTTGCGCTAGGCTCAAGGTAGCCGAGGCGCTGGCAAAGGAGCTACGACATGGCAAAGCGCATGATTGAAGGTATCGAGATCGAAACCAGTTCTGGCAACGTGTTCGCCGACCTCGGCTTGGCCGACGCCGAGAAGCTCAAGATCAAGTCCGGTCTGGTGATCGAGATCTCCCGTGCCGTGCGTCGTCTTGGCTTGACCCAAGAAGAGGCTGGCCGGCGCATGGGTATTGCGCAACCGAAAGTGTCGGCGATGATGCGCGGTGATTTCGCCAACCTCTCCGAGCGCAAGCTGATGGAGTGCCTGAATCGTCTCGGCTACGACATCGAAATCAAGGTGCGGCCTGCCGCAGAGCCGATCGGTCACTTGACGCTCGCGATCGCTTGATTTGATGCCCATGACCAGGTTCCACATTGACCTGCCGCTCCACCGCGTCAATGTGCGCGATTTGCTTGCTCGGCCATCTGGCTTTGACTGGCCTGGTGCAAGTCGTGGAACTTGCGCCTGGCGTGCGCCCAGCAGCCGACCTCAGTGATCTGGCTTGCCGCATCGGTTAGCTATGGGTGCCGCCAGGTTTTGCGCATGGTTTTGTTGTCACCAGCGAAGCGGCTGAGTTTCTCTACAAGGCGACGGACTACGGGTACCCCGAGCATGAGCGCAGTCTGCTGTGGTGTGACCCGACCGTTGGGATTCAATGGCCAGTGGATGGCGCGCCGATACTGGCGGCCAAGGATGTGGCAGGCCAGGTTTTGGCTGAAGCGGATGCCTTTGTTTGAGTCAGTGCGAGTATCGGTTTGAAGACCGCTTGAATCCTTCGCGGTCCCAAGGCCAGATCTCTTCTGCCCACCGGTTCTTGACCTTGCGCGCCATTTTCTTGGACAGGGTGTCGGTGATGCGGTCGCTTAATGCCATTGATTTTTGCGCATACGGGGCGCGTCCCACAGCGTCCCAAGAACAGGTCAGCTCCTCGTTCAGTGCCATCCATGCGGCCCGCTCCTTAAACACGGGCGCGGCGTTGAAGACCCAATCCACAAAGTCGATTTCCTCTGTCGTCCAGTCGCAGGCGGCAGATTCCAGGTGGTCGATGGCCCACTCCGGGCCGTGCACCTTGCTGGCGTGCCAGTACAGGTGCTCCGTCAGCACTGTGCGCCCGGTCAACCCTTTCGCCATGCAGGGGTTGGCGGCAATGCCCCGCCGCAGGCAGGTGCAGGCAGCCACATGGTCGCCCTCTAGATACGCAATCAGCGTCGCCTGGTACCAATGCGCCGGTGCATTGGGCGCGCCTTTCAGGTACTCCTGCAGGGCGGCGCGGTGGTCGCCATGGAGCAGGGCAATATCTCCCAACAAAAACCGCACGCCGATGTTGTCCATGGGGCACCACGCGAGCATCTGCTGGGCCAGTGCCATGGCGGCTTTGCCGCCTTTTGCTTGGTACCGCAGGTGCATCAAGCCCAGCAAGGTGCCATGCGCCAGGCGCAGGAAGGAGCGGTTGTCCACTTCACTCCAGGTGATCTGGCCGGTGTAACCCTTGGGGACTTGTGCCTGCGCCCGGCGAAAGGCTCGTTCATACACCTCGGCCGCTTCGTCGTGAAAATCCAGCGCCCACAGCCGGTTGGCAATGAAGTTGTGGATTTCCAGGTTGTCCGGGGCGGTGGCTTCCAGCTTGCGTGCCTGCGTCAGGGCTTGCTTGTGGGTGACGCGGCCGGCTTCGAGTTGGTTAATCAGCGCGTCCAGAACTTCTTCGTCTTGCCAGTTGCGGCTGAAGCGCCCTTACTGGTTGGGTTGAGTTTGGGGATCATCGCAGGTTGCGATGGTGAAGGTGAGCGAGGACGTTGTGTGATCGGGCTCAGGCTTTTAGCGGGGCATGGTCGGGTCCGGTGGGTTCAGGGGCGGCGGTGGGCTTGTTTGCTGGGGTGCGTCATTGCCAGATGGGTTGGCCTGGCGTAGATCGAGTCAAAGCCCCAGTTCGCTGTGAGAGCCCAAGCGCACAAACTGGATCCGACTTTCGTCAGGTAAGCGGTAAATCAGCACCAGATCGGGCTTGATATGACAATCGCGGTGGTCTTTCCAGTCTCCTGTAAGGCCATGGTCACGGTGCCGTGGATCCAGAGTTTGGTCGTTGGCAAGGGCCACAACCACAGCAGTCAGATCGGTCTGCAGGGTCAGACGGTGCTGTCCTTTGGATTCGCGCTTGAAGTCCCGCTTGAACTGGCCGGTGCGTTCAATCGTCCGCATTCAGGTCAGCCATCAGATCCTTGACGGAGGCAAAAGACTTTAAGCCGCCCTGGCGGGCCTCTTTGATTGCCGCAATGGTGGTGGCATTGGGCACCAGGGGCTCAAAGGGCAGTGCCTTTTCAAGCGCAATTCGGGTCAGCATCATCCGAAAAGCGTCAGACACAGTCAGCCCCATGGCAGCCAAGACGGCGCTGGCTTCCTCCTTGGTGTGCTCGTCGATGCGGGCACGGACAACCGCGTTGGTCGGCATGTTTTTTTCCTTTCTAGGGTGAGCCACAGTGTAGCCCAATTGGGCTTGTTGTTTCTTGTTCTGGGCTACTTCGCTCGATGCGTTTTGCCTTTGCCCAGTTAGTGCATTTGCACCGGCGTCTCGTCGGCGTGGACCACGCGCCGGCCCAGGATGTCGCGCTTCAAGGCGTCCACCAGCGGCTGCAACTCCACCCTACAGCTGCCCACCCATTGGGCCCCTGGGGATCTCGCCATCTCCACTTACGCGCGTGGCCTCGCGAGCGTTTGGTACCGAAATTCCCCATTTTTTGTCCAAAAATAGGCCCGTGACGCGGAGATATATCTGGTTTTCTCCTGCGGTCTCGCGAGCGTTCACCAGGCTGAGTCTATATAAATCAATGACTTATGAGTGTCCGGTTGTAACGGGCAAGCGTTCTCTTTCGAGAACTGAAACAAAAAAACCACGATCGAAGTCCGCAAGATAAGCGGGGGGATAGATGTCGGCCGGGGGCAGATCACTGGACAGCCGTGCGTCGTTTGTACTAACATTGAGTCGTTTGTACATTTTCGGAGTTCCTCTATGCCTTCCGCCATTGCAAGCACCCGCTCTGCACGCCTCGGCCTGCGTGCTACCCCAGAGCAGGAGACCGTGCTGCGCCGTGCGGCCGAAGTGGCCCACAAGTCTCTGACCGACTTTATTCTTGATGCAGCCTACCAAGCTGCGGAACAGACTTTGCTCGATCAGCGCCTGTTCATGGTTTCTGGCAGCCAATACCAAGCACTTCTGGACATGCTGGACCGCCCGGAATCGGACAACCCCGGTTTGGCCCATCTGTTTTCTCGGCAACCTGTTTGGGCGGGTAAGTGAACATTTTGGCCCCCCAAGCGTTGGGGGCGTCGCACCGCCTGGAAGAGTTTGACTGCGGAAAACCTGCGCTCACGCAATGGCTGCTGCATCATGCCCGCCAAGCGCAAGGCAGCGGCTCGGCGCGTACCTTTGTGGCCTGTGACAAGGATCGAGTCGCTGGGTACTACAGCTTGGCGGTCGGCCAGATCGACACACTGGAAGCCCCGGAGCGAATTCGGCGTGGCATGGGGCAGTATCCGATCCCGTTGGTCATTTTGGCTAGGCTCGCTGTGGATCTGGATTACCAGAAGCGTGGGCTGGGCTTGAGTTTGTTGCAGAACGCTATTACCCGTACGGTCGGCATTGCTGATCAGGCCGGTATCCGGGCGCTGCTGACTCACCCCATCGATGCCGAGGCGGATGCTTTTTATCGGCGTTTCGGTTTTGAGTCCACGCCAACACACGATCGGCAGCTAATCCTGTTGTTGAAGGACGCGCGCCGCTTGACTCAGTCAATCAATCCAGCCCAATCCAGCTGACACGATGCAACACCAATTGGAAAACTGGCGCATAGAGTCGAACGCCATCGCAGATCCGGGGCAGTGGTCACAGCCTTTGCCATGAACACTTGCGACAACCGTGAATCAGAGCCGGCCTGCCGGCGAATTTTGGCGTGAGGCGATGCCCGTGGACTGGCACGAATCACTTGCAGGCGACAGTCAGTGTTCGCGGCCATGCTCGCCGAAGGTAGGTGGGGAATTTGGACTGGCCATCAGGGGGAATACGCACTAAAGCAGAGTTCTTTACCTCGCATAGCTAAATCGGTGGTAGTTTGTGGCTCATGGGGTGGTACCAAAGGCCGTGAGACCCCGCCTGCGTGTTCCACGCGATGGCGGACAGTATTCCTCTTTGAAATTCGCTTGCAGGCAAGCTCCTACAAGGGGAAAACCAGGTCTTGTCTTTGTAGGAGCCACCCGCAGGTGTGCTCCCATGCTTGGCGCAAATGAAAAAACCCGCCGAGGTTTTAGCCAGGGGCGGGTTGGTTTGCGGTCAAAGGTCAGCTACAGGGGCTGACCCGGTTGGTCATAGGTTTCGGGCTGCGTGATGCAATCTCAAAATTTCAACATCGTCGCCACGCACACGGTAAATGGCGATGTAGTTCTTGTGCAGGACAAGTTCGCGCGTGCCGGGGACGCGGCCAGCCCGGCCCATGCCAGGATGGGCTTGAAGTTGGGTCACAGCGGCCTGCAACTCCAGCACAAAGCTGGTGGCGCGGGTCGGGTTGTCTTTGGCGATGAAGCCCGCGATTTCATCAACACAAGCGAGCGCGGTCTTGGTCCACTTGATCGACATGATTCAAGCGCCGTACTTGGCGAACACCGCTTTGACCTGCTTGTCGCTTGCGAATTCGCCTGCATCAGCCTCCTTGGTGCCTTCTTGAATGTCACGAATCTGCCAGGATTCACTCTGCACATAGTGGGTCAGCGCATCGATGGCCAAAAAGCTCTTGGTCCGTGCGGTCGCCTTGGCCAGCTCTTCGATCTGGTTGTAAAGCGCCTCGGGCAGGCGTACGTTGATGGTTCTGGCGGTCATGGCGTCACACTCCTGTGCATGTGTATTACAACAAATTATTCACTTCACAAAGCCAAAGGTCAAGGCGGGCTGCGTATTCCACGCCATGGCGGACTCCATTCCACGCTGATGGCGGACAGCGGCACAGCGTGCCTGAGCATTGCCGCTCAAGAGGCGGCCGTTCAAATCATCACCCGAAAAAATCCGCAACATATTGTCCCGATTCACTCTTATGCATCTCAGGTGTCCTCTCTTGAGGAGTCGTGAGGAAAGATGGGGAACAGATAGCTGGGGCGCGCCTTTCAGGTACTCCTGCAGGGCGGCGCGGTGGTCGCCCTGGAGCAGGGCAATATCCCCCAACAAAAACCGCACGCCGATGTTGTCCATGGGGCACCACGCGAGCATCTGCTGGGCCAGTGCCATGGCGGCTTTGCCGCCTTTGGCTTGGTACCGCAGGTGCATCAAGCCCAGCAAGGTGCCACGCTGTTTGCCATGAAAGCCAAGCGTGATTCGCAAGATGACGATATGTTTGATTGAAAACAAATATTGTTTTTTTCGCAACGAACTGCTATACTTGAACCCGTGATCGTAAAAGGAGTTGACCATGGGTGCCGTAGCTGAACGAGAAGTGACCGCGTCACAAGACCGTGGCGCGCTGGCCAAGATGGTCATGACTTTGCTCGACCATTGGCAGTTAAGCACCGAGGACCAGGCAGCATTGCTGGGCATTGCCGGCAGCAACCGGGCGGCGTTGTCGAACTACCGCAACGGTAAGCCCATTGGTACCAGCCGTGACCAGTACGAAAGAGTGGGGCACTTGCTGGGCATCCACAAAAACCTGCGCTTGCTGTTCCCACAAAATCGGGACCTGGCCTACCGCTGGATGAGCACCCGCAACAAAGCGTTCGACAACTTGACGCCTGTGGAGGTGGTCAAAGAGTGGGGGTTTGCTGGCCTACTGATGGTGCGTAGCTACCTGGATCGCGCGCGGGGCGTTTGAGCAGAGCGCGCAGTGAATTCTCTGTTCTCCAAACTCACGCTCGCCGATGTCCATCAGGATGTGGCCCGGAATATCGTCTCCTTGCGAGCGTCGCAAGATTTGTTTGACGATCTCACCGATGACCCGGCCGAATGGTCGCTGGCTCAGAAGGTGGAGGGCGAGGTCAAGCCGCCACCGTACCGGTCACGAACGCCAGTCATTCATCGTCCGTTTGAGGACGCCGAATGGTTCAATGCCATTACCTGGCCTTTCAAGCATTGGCAGGCAAGTCGCTTCTCGGATGGCACATACGGCGTGTGGTACGGATCCGATTCGGTTGAAACCACGGTCTATGAGTCGGTCTACCACTGGTACAAGAGCCTGCTCTGTGATGCCGGGTATGACAGACAAGTGGTCATCGCCGAGCGCAAGGTCTATCAAGTGGCCTGCGCAGCAGCACTGCTGGATTTCCGTGCCGCAAGCACTGAGTACTCAGACCTTTTGCATCCGGTGGACTATTCGTTTTGCCAGTCGATGGGTGCCAGGATCCACCGGGAGGGACACCCAGGCCTTTTGACGCCATCCGTGCGCAGGTCTGCGGGCGAGAATGTTGTGATCTTCAACGCCGATGTTTTGTCCAACCCAAGGTTCAATTGCCAGCTGACCTATCGTTTGGAAGGCGACAAGATTGTGATCGAGAAGCAGCCAGGGGTGGCATGGATCACCTTGGCAGTCGCGAGCTTTTAAGACAGTTACCGTATGTTCAAGGCGTTGAGTGCTTGCACCAGCTGATTCCCAGCAAGTTCGGCCTGGCTGAGTAGTTGATCCCAGTCGTCAGGCGGGTGGCCGCTCTCGAGCATCTTTCGAAAGACGCGGTAGGCGTCATCGCTGCTCTCGTAGGCGCGCTTGGTGTCGTCGTCATTGACCCAGGCGTAGACGATCATCTTGGCGCCTGCGTGGTACCGAAAAAACAGGCGGTACTGCTGAAAGAATTTGGCACGGAACCAGTGCTTTCGATCTGCGCCCAGTGTTGCACCCTGACGGTACTCCGCCCGGGAGGGGTCTTGCGGGATCACATCAAACGCCAGCTTGGCAATGGCCGCCAGTCGCTTGGTGGCGTTTTTCTTGACGTACCCAGCAGGGTCCTTTTGCTTGAGTGCTTCGACTTCCTGGGCCAAGGCTTCAACTTGAGCCATGAGCAGGGGGTGCGCAAACACCGTCCAGCCATGGATGGACGTTTGAGCGGGATTGGTGGCCCTCATTCATCATCTTCCGACAGCGGGGCGTCCAAATCCACGTTCACCTCACCGACCAGCGACTGCATCCGTTGTACAAGACTGCTGCTTAGCGATTGCAGGCGTTCGGGGTGGGTGGCGATGTCGTGTGCCAGGAATCCCAGGAACTGGCCCAGTACGGGGTCATCGGCTTCGGCCTCACTGGCCCGGGTCAGGACCACTTCACCACTGGGGCGGATGACGTACTGGATCTTGTCGCGCTTACGCAAGCGCAGGGCACGCCGCACGGTCTCCGGAACCGTGGTCTGGTAACGATCGGTCAGTGTGGATTGGGCTTCGAGGGTGGCGGGCATGGTGATCTCCGGTGTGGAAGGTCTTGTGCAGCCATGGTAATGCATTCGCCTTGCCGGTGTCAATGCGATTGCATTGTCTTTGGTGGGTCTGGCTGAACCTTGTCTGCAAGGCCCATCTTCGCCCACGGTGCGCATGGACTGTGATGTACAGGTTTTTTGCCCGGAGTGCCTAGAAAATAGGTATGGGAGCGTTGAGTACGGCTGAGGGTTTCACGGTTTGTCGGGAAACGTCACCGGGGTGGGGCGCGACAATCGTTCTGGCCGGTTTAGCGACAAACATGATGGCCGGTGGTGAGGAGTCGAAGGCGGCGTAGCCGCCGAGACGACGAGCCACCGGCCGCGCTGGTTTTTATGGGGTTCAAGATGGCGAGCTCAAATCTCAACAAGAGAGTTCCGCTTAGTGCCATCAGCCCGAATCACCGATCAGCAGGTATCCCTTTACATAAACGCCCGAAAGAAGAATTCCCAAGTACTGGCCGCCGCCAAAGCAGGCATCAGCGAGCGCAGTGCTCGTCGCATTGATAGTGCCCCCAGCCTTCCCTCACAAAATCCCCGGCGCTATTGGCGCTCCCGCGTCGATCCATTTTTAAAGGTCTGGGACTCTGAAGTCATTCCTCTGCTCAAGAGCGCACCCAATCTGATGGCCATCACCTTGCTTCGCAAACTTCAGGACGACCACCCTGACGACTTCCCCGATGGCACGCTGCGTACCTTGCAGCGTCATATTCGCCAGTGGCGAGCCTTAGAGGGTCCGGCAAAGGAAGTGTTTTTCCCCCAGGACCACGCACCGGGCCAACTTGGTTTGTCGGACTTCACCTCCATGGCAGAGTTGCGCATCACGATTGCCAGTGTGCCGTTTGCCCACATCCTGTACCACTTCGTTCTGGCCTTCTCCCGTTGGGAGCATGTTGACTACACCCAAGACCAAGCGGGTGGTGATTGATTCCATCTCGGGTTTTGGGCTGACGCTGGCGTCGGTCTTCAGGGAGAACTTTCGCGAATCGCTCTACCGTATGGTGGCTCTTTTAACCGGCATGGGCGTGACGGTGGTGATGATCGCCAAGCTCGAAGACCGCTATGGATTTGCGCTTTAGCTCTAACGGCAACGCTTTTTTGGCCGACGCCATCGTCATGCAGCGCTACGTGGAGCTGGGCGGCCAGTTGCGCCGGGTGATCTCGGTGGTCAAGGTCAGGGCCAGCGCGCACAGCAAGGGCATACGCCTTTATAAGGTCCATCAAGGCCAGCTGCACATTGAAGCGCTGCCAATGCCTTGCCAAAGCATCTTGTCTGGCTGCCCACAGTCGCAAGATGCGCTGAAAGTGCAGGCTGACACTGGCCCCTGAGTGCCTCAGCCCTCAGTGAAGTAGACGCCGGGCTGGCGGATTTTTGAGGCCCGCTTGCACCATTCCCGCCACACGAGCGGTGTTTTGTCAAGCACCTGTGCGCCATTGAGGACCACGGCTTGCCGCACATTCGGTTTTTTCTACCGATAAACTGTTCGTTGGGTTTTCATTCAACACCAACTCGGAGGAGACAAACCATGCCGACCTACACCCTGAACGTCAACGGAAAGCGCAGCGCGGTCAACGCCGACGCCGACACTCCGCTGCTGTACGTGCTGCGCGACAACCTGGGCCTCAATGGCCCCAAATACGGCTGCGGCCTGGGCCAGTGCGGCGCCTGCACCGTGCACGTCAATGGCGAGGCTACCCGCTCGTGCCTGCTGCCTGTGAGCACCCTGGCCGGCAAAGCTGTGACCACGCTCGAAGGTCTGGGCACCAGCACAGCGCCTGGCAAGCTGCAGCAAGCTTTTATTGACGAGCAAGCCGTGCAATGCGGCTACTGCTGCAACGGCATGATCATGACCTCGGCCGCCTTGCTCAAAAAGAACCCCAAGCCCAGCGAAGAGCAAATCAAAAATGCCCTGGCTGGCAACCTGTGCCGCTGCGGCACCCACCAACGCATCTGCAACGCCGTCAAGCGTGCAGCGGCCACTGTTTGAAGGGGGCATGACCATGAACGCTCCAGACATGCAACTCTCCCGCCGCCACCTCCTCAAAGCGGGCGCTGCGGCCCTGGTGGTGGGCTTTTCTGCCGAGGCCTCATTGGCCAACACTGCTGCCCCCGGCTTGGAACCCGCCAGGGGCGTGGCCAAAGACGTGGTGGACTCCTTTTTGGTGATGCACACGGACGGCAAGATCACGGTTTACGTCGGCAAGGTGGACCTGGGCACAGGCACCAAAACCGCGCTGGCCCAAATTGCCGCTGAGGAACTCGACGTGCCCTTCAAAGCCATCACCATGGTGATGGGCGACACCGCCACCACGCCAGACCAGTGGCTCACAGGCGCCAATATCACCATCGCCCAGGGCGGCGGCGAACTGCGCCGTGCTTGCGCCACCGCGCGTGCGGCGCTGGTGGCCCGGGCCGCCCAGCGCCTGGGCGTGCAGCCGGCCGAACTGGCGGTGAACGCTGGCATGGTGCGTGTCAAGGCGGACGCGGCCAAGTCCGTGTCTTACGCACAGCTCATGCAAGGCGGCGCGTTTGAGCTCAAGGTCGATGCCAAAGCACCTCTCAAGCCCGCCGCTGAATACACCGTGGTGGGCACCTCGGTGCCCCGCGTGGACATTCCCGAGAAAGTCTCGGGCGAGTTCATTTACGCGCATGATTTCCGCATGCCAGGCATGCTGCACGCCCGCGTGCTGCGACCCGACGACTTGGGCGCCAATATTGTGGCGGTGGACGACAGCGCCGCCCGCAAGGTCAACGGTTTTGTGCGCACGGTGCGCAAAGACAACTTTTTGGCGGTGGTCTCCAGCACTGAGTGGGGCGCGGTCAAGGCCGCGCGTGCGCTCAAGGTCAAGTGGTCCAAAGGCACGGGCTTGCCCGACCAAGCCACGGTGTTTGACTACTGGCGCAAACAACCCATTGCCAAAGAAGAGTCCACGCAAAAAGTGGGCGACGCTCCAGCGGCCATTGCAGCGGCGCCGCGCAAGGTCAAGGCCAGCTACGAGTTTGCGGTGCAAACGCACGCCTCGCTCGGCCCTTCGTGCGCCGTGGCAGATTACCAAGCCGGCAAGCTGGTGGTGTGGTCGGCCTCGCAGGCCACGCACTCCATGCAAACCGAGCTGGCCGGCATCACCGGCGTCAAGGCCGAGGACATCCGCGTGCTCTACCTCGACGGCTCGGGCTGCTACGGCCGCAACGGCCACGAAGACGCCACGGCCGATGCCGCGATGATTTCGGTGATGATCGGCAAGCCTGTCCGTGTGCAGTGGATGCGCGCCGATGAAACCGCGCGCGCGCCCAAAAGCCCGCCCCGTGCCATTGACATGGAAGCCGGCTTTGACGCCAACGGCAAGCTGGTGGCTTGGTCGGCCGATTTCCACATTGCGCTCAACCACATTGCAGCTTTTAAGCCGCTGGACTTTCCGCTGTTGGCGGCCACTGACATTGGCCAGCCCAAGCCGGGCAACTGGGTGGGCTTTTTGTTCCAAAACTCGGCCGCCCCCTACCAGCTGCCCCACATTCGGGTGAACACCCGCCATGTGGCCGAGGCCTTTTTCCGCTCGTCCCACCTGCGCAGCCCCGGCCGCATTGAAAACAGCTTTGCCAACGAGTCCTTCATGGACGAGCTGGCCGTGGCGGCCAAGGCCGACCCGGCCGAGTTCCGCCTGCAGCACATGAGCGACCCGCGGGCTCTTGCGGTGATGCGCGGCGCCATGAAGCTGGCCAACTGGCAAAGCCGCACAGGCCTCAGCCCCGAGGCGGGCAAAGCCGTCAGCCGCGGCCGAGGCATCTCTTATGTGCGCTACAACAACGCCACCACTTACGTGGCCGCGATTGCCGAGGTGGAGGTGAACCGCCAAACCGGCCAGGTGCGCGTCACGCGCGTGTGCGTCAGCCACGACTGCGGGCAAATCGTCAACCCCGACGGTTTGGCCAACCAGATCGAAGGCGGCGTCATTCAAACCGTCAGCCGCACGCTCATGGAAGAGGTGAACTGGGACCGCCAAAAAGTTACCAGCGTGGACTGGGCCAGCTACCCCATCTTGCGCTTTCCAGACGCGCCCAAGGTCGAGGTGGACATGATCAACCGCCCCGGCGAGGTGGCCTGGGGCGCGGGCGAGCCCACCCCCACGGCCATTCCGGCGGCCATTGCCAACGCCATTTACGACGCCACGGGCGCGCGCTTGCGCAGCATCCCGATCACCCCGGCCAAGGTGAAGGCGGCCATGGGCGCTGTTCGCACGGCCTGAGGCTGAATGCAAGCGAATTGCGCCGGTCAACGGGCATCGCCTCACGCCAAAATTCGCCGGCAGCCAAGCTCCTACAAAAACAAGATGGTATTCCCCTGTAGGAGCCGGCCTGCCGGCGAATCGTCGCCTGAGGTAAGGCCAGTTGCCCGGCACGATTCGCTTGCAGGCAAGCTCCCACAAGGACACGTCGTTTTTTCCCTTGTAGGAGCCGGCCTGCCGGCGAATCGTTGCCTGAGGTAAGGCCTGTTGCCCGGCATGATTCGCTTGCAGGCAAGCTCCCACAAGGGGACGATGCACAAGGCTTGATCAGGGCCTGTAGGCTCTGATCCCAAGGGGGCACTCGCACAAGGAGTGCCCCTTTTTTGTTGATCAGACCACTCGCTTTAAGGGTACAAACCCCGCAACTCACGGGTGTGCAAAATCCGCTTGCACGCCACGATGAAGGTGGCTGTGCGCAGGCTCACGCGCCGCTCGTCGGCCACGGCCCACACGGCGGCAAAGGCTTCGCGCATGATGCGCACCAGGCGTTGGTTGATCTCGTCTTCGCTCCAAAAAAAGCTGGAGAAATCCTGCACCCATTCAAAGTAGCTCACGGTCACGCCGCCGGCGTTGGCAATCACGTCGGGCACCACCAGAATGTTCCGGTCGGCCAAGATGTCGTCGGCCGCTGGGGTGGTGGGGCCATTGGCGCCTTCAATGACCATGCGCGTGCGAATGCGGCCGGCGTTGGCCTCGGTGATTTGCTGCTCCAGCGCGGCGGGGATCAAGATGTCGGATTCCACGTCCCAAAACGCGTCGCTTGAGAGGCTTTGCGCGTGAGCGTAGCCGGCAATGCCGCCGTGTTCCGCGGCGTGGCGCTGCAAGGCGGCCACGTCCAGGCCGGCCTCGGCATACAGCGTGGCGCTGTGGTCTTGCACCGCCACCACACGGGCGCCGGCCTCGGCAAAAAGCTTGGCCGAGACGCTGCCCACATTGCCAAAGCCTTGCACCGCCACGCGCGCGTCCAGCAAGTGCAGGTCCAGACGGCGCGCGGCCTCCACCCCCACCGTGAAGACGCCCCGGCCCGTGGCCTCGCGCCTGCCCAAGGAGCCGCCCAGGTCCACCGGCTTGCCGGTGACCACGCCGGTGGTGGTGGAGCCCACGTTCATGGAGTAGGTGTCCATCATCCAGGCCATGGTTTGCTCGTTGGTGTTGACGTCGGGCGCGGGAATGTCTTTGTTCGGCCCGATGATGATGCCAATCTCGCTGGTGTAACGCCGGGTCATGCGCTCGAGCTCGCCCAGCGAGAGCGTTTTGGGGTCCACCCGCACGCCGCCCTTGGCGCCGCCGTAGGGCACGTTAACTGCCGCGTTTTTGATCGACATCCAGGCCGACAGCGCCATGACTTCTGAGAGCGTCACGTCTTGGTGAAAGCGCACGCCGCCCTTGCCCGGCCCGCGCGAGACGTTGTGCTGCACGCGGTAGCCTTCAAAGTGGGCCACGCGGCCGTCGTCCATTTGAATGGGCACGTCCACCACCAAAATGCGCTTGGGCCGCTTGAGCGTTTCAGCCCAGCGCGCCAGCGGCCCCAGGTGGGGAATCACCCGGTCGACTTGCTGCAGGTAGTTGCCCCAGGGGCCCAGCTCGGCCGCGTGGAGGTAGGAGGGCAGGGCGTGTGTAGGAAGGGGGGCAGATGGCGGGGCGGGGTGGGGCAGGGGCGTCATGCAAACTCGCTGAGGGTGAAAAGACCCCCAGCTTAGGCAACTGCCTGGCCCCTGTCCAAGTCCGCTTTGGCCTGACGGCATGCACAGACGGTATGACCGTTGTGCACGCCTGGCCCAAGCTGCAGGCTCAGCGGCTGTATTCAGCGCGCAAGATTTTGGCCGCTTCGGTCATGGCGCGCAGCTTGCCGTCGGCCACCTCGCGGGGCAGGTACTTCATGCCGCAGTCGGGCGCCAAAATCACCTGCTCAGGCCGAATGTATTGCAGCGCCCGCTTGACGCGAGAGGCCACCACCAAGGGCGTTTCAATGGCCGGGTCTTCCAGGTTCAAGCAGCCCACCATGATTTGCTTGTTCGGCAGGCTTTGCAGCACCGCGCAGTCGAGGTTGGACTGGGCAGTCTCAATGCTGATTTGCTGGCAGCTGCAGGCGGCGAGCTCTGGCAAAAAGTTGTAGCCATTGGGCCGGGCATGGATGATGGCCGCGTAGCCAAAGCAAATGTGCACGGCGGTGGTGCCGGTGACGCCTTCGAGCGCGCGGTTGAGCGCGCGAATGCCGTAGTCGCGGGCTTTTTCAGGGCGCGCTTGCAGGTAGGGCTCGTCAATTTGCACCACGTCGGCGCCGTGGGCAAAGAGGTCTTTGATTTCTTCGTTGATGGCCACCGCGTAGTCCATGGCAGCTTCTTCTTCAGAGGCGTAAAAGTCGTTTTGCGCCTGCTGCAGCATGGTGAAGGGGCCGGGCACGGTGATCTTGACTTGGCGCGTGGTGTGCTTTTTCAAAAACAGCAGGTCTTCCACCTCAATCGGCCGAATGCGCCGCACCCGGCCCACAATGCGCGGCACTGGGTTGGGGTGGCCAGAGCGGTCCAGCGCCGTGCCGGGGTTGTCAATGTCCACGCCTTCCAAGGCGGTGGCAATGCGGTTGGAGTAGCTCTCGCGCCGGATTTCACCGTCGGTGATGATGTCCAGGCCCGCCTCTTCTTGCGCCCGAATGGCCAGCACGGTGGCGTCGTCCATGGCTTGCTGCAGGTGCGGCTCGGCCACGCGCCACAGCTCTTTGGCGCGCACCCGGGGGGGAAAGCGCCCCGCGAGTTTTTGCCGGTCTATCAGCCAGTCAGGCTGAGGGTAGCTGCCAACGATGGTGGTGGGGAAAAGCATGTTGTCTCCGATTTGGGATGAAGTGGCAAAGTCTGGGCTCTGTATGAAACAGACGGGCTTAATTTTGCCTGGGTTGAGTCGCGCCCATCCCTGAGCGCGCCGCCGCTTTCAATGGCTTGAGTCCGTCTGGCGACACGCGGCTGTGCGGCTTGTCACGGTACAAGCGCCCAGCTCGTGGCTTTGAATCAAGCGTTGAACTGCAGCTCCGCCAGCCTGGCGTACATGCCGCCTTGGGCCACCAGCTCGGCGTGGCTGCCCTGCTCAATGAGCTGGCCGTGGTCCAGCACCAAAATGCGGTCGGCCCGCTGCACCGTGGCCAGGCGGTGGGCTATGACCAGCGTGGTGCGCCCGCGCATGGCCGAGTCGAGGGCGGCTTGCACCATGCGCTCGCTTTCGGCGTCCAGCGCCGAGGTGGCCTCGTCGAGCAGCAAGAGCGGCGGGTTTTTGAGCATGGCCCGGGCAATGGCCAGGCGCTGGCGCTGCCCGCCCGACAGGCGCACCCCGCGCTCGCCCAAAAAGGTGTCGTAGCCCTCGGGCAGGCGAACAATAAATTCGTCGGCAAAGGCGGCCAGGGCTGCGGCCTTGACCTCCGCGTCGCTGGCGTCTGGCCGGCCGTAGCGTATGTTTTCCATGGCGCTGGACGAAAAAATCACTGGCTCCTGCGGCACGATGGCCATGCGCTGGCGCAGCGCGTGCAAGTCCATGGCCGCAATGGGCACGCCGTCCAGTCGGATCACGCCGCTGTCCGGGTCGTAAAAGCGCAGCAGCAACTGCAGCACCGTGGTCTTGCCCGCGCCGCTGGGGCCCACCAGGGCA
>CAMCUN010000092.1 GCA_945878995.1 Polaromonas sp. YR568
TACATCGTGCCGCCCTCGCGCGCGGTGTGGATCGCCCCCGGTGCCCGCCACCATGTGACGGTGATCGAGGCGGCCGAGCTGCGCACGCTGTACATAGACGCACAAGCCCTGCCCGAGGCTTGGCAAGGCTGCCGCATGCTGGTGGTCACGCCTCTGTTGCGCGAGTTGGTGGGCGCGCTGGAGCCTTTGTCGCAGGCCCGCACCGGCTCTGCGCGCGAGCAGTGGCTCACCCGCTTGGTGCTTGACGAGCTCAGCCGCGCCAGCACCCAGGCCCTGGGCGTGCCCCTGCCTCACCCCGAGCAGGGCGACAAGCGCTTGCGCGCCTTGTGCGACGCAGTGCTGCGCGAGCCCACGCGCCAAACCAAGCTGGCCGCCTGGGCCGCCGAGGTGGGCGCCAGCGAGCGCACCATGGCCAGGCTGTTCAAAGACGAGTTGGGCCTGGGCTACCAGCAGTGGCGCCAGCAGGCACTGCTGGCCCATGCCCTGCCCTTGTTGGCTCGCGGTCTGCCCGTGGGCCAAGTGGCAGCGCTCAGTGGCTACGCCAGCGACAGCGCGTTTTGCGCCATGTTCAAGGCCGCCATGGGCCAGTCGCCCAGCCGCTTTCAGCGGGCCAGTGGTTTACAGGCAAGCGCTGCGTGAATTCAGACCGCATGACCACAGCTGCACCCTCGGTCAGCCAGGTGCTGGCAGCGGCCATGCTGGCGGGGGCGGGTGCAATGGCGCTGCCATCGCAGGCCCAGCCTGTCGCCAATGAGAACAAAGCAAGCCTGCATCAATCGGTCAACCAAGCCAGAACGCGGGGCTGCGGCGGCAAGCCCGGCTTGCCCGGGCGCTTGAGCCCCGAGCCTCGCCTGGACCGGGCGGCCGAACGCCTGGGCCGTGGCCAAGACCTCAAGTCTGCGCTGAGCGCCGAAGGCTACCGCTCCGAAGGCGCCAGCGTGGTGGGCTTGCGCGGCTACACCGGCGGCAGCTTGGCCAAAGGGCTGTCAGAGCGCGCGTGCGGGAGCTTGCTGGACCCGGCGTGGCGCCAAGTGGGGGTCTACCAGCTCGGTCAGGCCAGCTGGGTGGTGCTGGCCGCACCCTTTGCGCCGCCGCTGGTGCAAGACATGGCCCAAGTGCGCACTGAGGTGCTTGAACGCGTCAACCTGGCCCGGACGCAGGCCAGGCGCTGCGGCAGCCAAAGCTTTGGCCCTGCGCCCGCGCTGGAGCTGAACTCAGCCTTGCACCTGGCCAGCGAGTTGCACGCGGTGGACATGGCCACCCACGGCTACCTCAGCCACACCGGCCGCGACGGCAGCCAAGCCGGGCAGCGCGCCAGCCGCGCTGGCTACAACTGGCAACGCGTGGGCGAGAACCTGGCCGCCGGCCAAACCACCGCCGCCCAAGCCGTGCAAGGCTGGCTGGACAGCCCCGGCCACTGCGCCAACCTGATGCAGCCGGGCTTCACCCAAATGGGCTTGGCCTTTGCGGTGAACCTGCAAAGCCCGCAAGGCATTTACTGGGCGCAGGTGCTGGGCACACCGCGCTGAAAAAAAGCCTGCCAAGATGTGGTCTTGGCAGGCGCGCTCTATGGGCAGGCCGCTTTAGCGTGAACGGCGGTCAAATCACCTGCAGCTCTCGAGCAGGACTCAAGCCAAAGCTGAACACCCCGGGCTCGCGGATCGGGTCCACCCCCACGGAAATGGTGCTTTTGGGCGGGAAACGCCCTTCCAGCAGGAGCTTGGACAGTGGGTTTTCAATGCGCTGCTGGATCGCCCGCTTGAGCGGCCGGGCGCCGTACACGGGGTCAAACCCTACTTTGGCCAGCTCGGCAACGGCCGGCTCGGAGACCTCCATGGTGAGGTCCATTTTTTCAAGGCGGGCAATCAGCACTTGCAGCTGTATGCGGGCAATCGACTCGATGTTTTTGGCGTCCAGGGCGTGAAAGACCACGGTCTCGTCAATGCGGTTGAGGAACTCAGGGCGAAAGTGGTTGCGCAACTCGTCCATCACCGCTTCTTTGATTTCCTCGCCAGGCCGGCCCACCATGGACTGGATGATGGGCGAGCCGATGTTCGAAGTCATCACGATGACGGTGTTTTTAAAGTCCACGGTCCGGCCCTGGCCGTCGGTCAGGCGGCCGTCGTCGAGCACCTGCAAGAGCACGTTGAACACGTCGGGGTGGGCTTTTTCCATCTCGTCGAGCAGCAGCACGGCGTAGGGCTTGCGGCGCACGGCCTCGGTGAGGTAGCCGCCTTCTTCGTAGCCCACGTAGCCCGGTGGCGCGCCTATGAGGCGGGCCACCGAATGCTTTTCCATGAACTCGCTCATGTCTATGCGCACCAGGTGGTCTTCGCTGTCGAACAAAAAGGTCGCCAAGGCTTTGCACAGCTCGGTTTTGCCCACGCCCGTGGGGCCTAAGAATAAAAAGGAACCGGTGGGCCGGCTCGGGTCCGACAGGCCAGAGCGAGAGCGGCGGATGGCATTGGCCACGGCCGCAATCGCCTCTTGCTGGCCCACCACACGCTGGTGCAAGCGGCCTTCCATTTGCAGCAATTTGTCACGCTCGCCCTGCATGAGCTTGCTCACCGGAATGCCGGTGGCGCGCGCCACCACCTCGGCAATTTCTTCGGCGCCCACATGGGTGCGCAAGAGCTTGGGCGCATGGCTGGCGGACTTGGACTCTTCGGTGGCCTGGGCCTGCTTGAGACGCTTTTCAAGCTCGGGCAGCTTGCCGTATTGCAGCTCGGCCACCTTGTTGAAGTCGCCCTTGCGGGTGAACTCCTCAATTTGAAAGCGGATGCGGTCAATCTGCTCCATCACGTCTTTGGAGCCCAGGGCCTGGGCTTTTTCAGCCTGCCAAATTTCGTCGAGGTCGGAGATTTCTTTTTGCAGCTTGACAATTTCTTCTTCAATCAGCGCAAAGCGTTTTTGCGAGGACTCGTCTTTTTCCCGCCGCACCGCCTCGCGCTCAATTTGCAGCTGAATCAGCCGGCGGTCGAGCTTGTCCATGACCTCGGGCTTGGAGTCGATCTCAATTTTAATTTTGGCCGCGGCCTCGTCGATCAGGTCAATGGCCTTGTCGGGCAAAAACCGGTCGGTGATGTAGCGGTGACTCAACTCGGCCGCAGCCACAATGGCCGGGTCTGTGATTTGCACGCCGTGGTGCTTTTCGTACTTTTCTTGCAGGCCGCGCAAGATGGCAATGGTCGCCTCCACGGTGGGCTCGCCGACCAAGATTTTCTGAAAACGCCGCTCCAGCGCGGCGTCTTTTTCAATGTACTTGCGGTACTCGTCCAGCGTGGTGGCGCCCACGCAGTGCAGCTCGCCACGCGCCAGCGCGGGCTTGAGCATATTGCCTGCGTCCATGGCGCCTTCGGCCTTGCCCGCGCCCACCATGGTGTGCAGCTCGTCAATGAAAACAATGGTTTGGCCCTCGTCCTTGGCCAGCTCGCTGAGCACGGTTTTCAGGCGCTCTTCAAACTCACCGCGGAACTTGGCGCCGGCCAAGAGCGCGGCCATGTCCAGCGAGAGCACGCGCTTGCCCTTGAGCGAGTCGGGCACCTCGCCGTTGACGATGCGCTGGGCCAAGCCCTCGACAATGGCGGTCTTGCCCACGCCGGGCTCGCCAATGAGCACGGGGTTGTTTTTGGTGCGCCGCTGCAGCACCTGGATGGCGCGGCGGATCTCGTCGTCGCGGCCAATCACCGGGTCGAGCTTGCCCGCCCGGGCGCGCTCGGTGAGGTCCATGCAGTATTTTTTGAGCGCCTCGCGCTGGCCTTCAGCCTCGGGGCTGTCCATGCTTTGGCCGCCGCGCACGGCGTTGACCGCCGCCTCCAAGCTGCTGCGGCTCATGCCGTTTTCTCGGGCCAAGCGGCCTACATCGCCTTTGTGGTCGGCGGCCGCCAGTAAAAACAGCTCGGCCGCAATGTACTGGTCGCCGCGCTTGAGGGCTTCTTTTTCGGTGGCCTGCAGCAGCTTGGCCAGCTCTTGCCCCACTTGAATTTGGTCTTGGCCCTGCACCTCGGGCAGCTTTTTGAGGGCCGCCTCCACCCCAGCTTGCAAACCCGCCACATTGACGCCCGCGCGCTGCAGCAGCGCCTTGGGACCGTCGTCTTGTTGCAGCATGGCGGCCAGCAGGTGGGCCGGCTCGATGTAGGGGTGGTCACGCCCCAAGGCCAGCGATTGGGCGTCGCTCAGCGCTTCTTGGAACTTGGTGGTCAGCTTGTCGTGTCGCACAGGGGCTCCTTGTTAACTCTTGCTTTCAATTAGGGATGAATGCACGCATTTTCAAGGGTAGATACCTTGTAAATACGCTCATCTGGCGTAGGCAAAGCTCATCGGCCGCCCTAGAATCCGGCCCATGAACATTCACCAAGTCAACGTGAGTTACTCAGGAGAGCAAGACCGCTTGCTGATCCGCATCAACAGCCTCAAAGGCGAGGAGTTCCGAGCCTGGCTGACCCGGCGCCTGACGCTCAAGCTGCTGCCCCACCTGGGCAAAACCGCCCAGGCCCAAATAGAAAAGCAGTTCCTGGTGCCGCCTGACCATACGCCCTTGACGGAGCAAAAAGAGCAGCTGATGCAGAACTTCAAAAAAGAAGCTGCGGTCTACGATGGGGATTTTCAAACGCCCTTCAAAGACCAGCCCGCCGCACTGCCCTTGGGCGAGGAGCCGCTGCTGGTCACCGAGCTGAGCTTCACGCCATTGGCTGACGCCAAGCTGCAGGTCACGCTGCTTGAGCGCCTGCCGGGCAAGCAGCGCGATTTGCAGTTGGTCATGGATTCGGCCCTCACCCAAGGCCTGCTGCGCCTGCTCAACCAAAGCCTCAAGGCTTCGGGCTGGGTGGAGCCGCCTCCGGCCCAACTCTTGGGCAGCAGCGCTGCTGTGCATTCGCCTGACTCAGCGCAAGAGTTGGTGGAAGCGCCTGAGGCCAACACCAACGGTAAACCGCGCTACTTGAACTGAGGGCCCGCGAGGTGCGATGCAAGCGATTTTTGTAAGCGCTGACAGTGCACTTGGGAGCCTGGTGAAAGCCGGGCCTTGGCGGACAAGGCCCTGAGCTCAAGCCCAGGGGTTTGCCCAGGCAAAAACGGCTTTTGAGCCAGGCCCACCCCACTGCGCTGGCAGCAGTCTGGCTCGGTGCGACTTATTCCACCGACAAGCTGTTGCGCTTGATCACAGCGCCCCAGCGGGGATAGTCCTTTTGCACAATGCTGGTCAATTCCTCCACGCTCGAGGCCGTGGCGTCCATGCCAGCGCGGCCCAACAAGGAGTTGACTTCAGGGCTGCGGATGATGGCGGCAATCTCCGTGTTGAGCTTGGCCACCGTGGCTGCAGGCATTTTGGACGGGGCAAAAAAGGCGTACCAGAGGTCGACTTCCACGCCCTTGACGCCCAGCTCTTCAAAAGTGGCCACGGTGGGTGACACCGGGTGGCGCTTGTTGCTGCCCACGGCCAAGGCGGTGAGCTTGCCGTCACGCACAAAATTTTGAGCAATGTGCACAGGCAAAAAGCCCACGTTCAATTCACCGGCCAGCAGGTCTTGGGTGTAGCCCGCCGTGCCGCGGTAAGGCACGTGCAGCAAAAACAAACCTGTTTGCGCCTTGAACAACTCCATGGACATGTGGTGCGGCGTGCCCACGCCGGGCGAGCCAAAGGAGATGGAGCCTGGCCGCGACTTGGCTTGGGCCACAAACTCTTTCATGGTTTTCAAGCCCGTCTTGGGGTTGGCCACCAGCATGAGCGTGCCGTAAGCGGCCATGGAAACCGGAGCAAAGTCTTGCAGGGGATTGAAGGGCACGTTTTTGTATATCTGCGCAGCAATCAACATGGTGTTGGCGCTCATCAGCAGGGTGTGGCCGTCGCCGGACTTGGCCACCGTGTCGGCGCCGATGTTGCCGCTGGCGCCGGGCTGGTTGACCACCACCACGGTCTGGCCCAGGCGCTCGCCGAGCTTGGGGGCCACGGCGCGGGCAATGGTGTCCATGCCGGTGCCGGCAGTAAAGGGCACCACAATGCGCACGCTTTGCGTGGGCCAAGGCGCTGCTGCCTGGGCCTGCGCGGCCAAAGGCAACAAAGAAGATGCCAGGGCCAGCAGGCCCAAGGCAGAGTTTTTCAGCTTGAAGTTCATGGTGTGTCTCGTTTCAAAGGTCAATACAGGGCTTAAGCAGCTTTGATCTTGAAGACCTTTTGCGCATTGGTTTGGAAAAATTTCATTTTGTCTTCGTCGCTCATTGTCATGTTGTCCATGGCAACCACTTCATCCACCGCGTACTGGTAAGGGTAGTCCATGGCGTAGAGCACCCGGTCCACACCCACAATGGACTGGGTGAACTTGATGGCCGGCTCCCACGCCACGCCGCTGTTGGTGATGTAGAAATTCTCGCGCAAGTAGTCGCTGGGCTTTTTCTGCAGAGGCTTGATGCTTTCATAGCGCTGCGAACGCACCGTGGCCTGGTGCATGTAGTCCAGCCTGTAGGACCAAAACGGCAGGGCCTCGCCCATGTGGCCAATGATCATTTGCAGCTTGGAGAAGCGGTCAAACACCCCCGAGGTAATGATGCGCAGCGCGTGCAAGCCCGTCTCCACGCCAAAGCCATAAATCGCGCCGTCCAGGCCGCATTCCTGGAAGGGCTGCAGCATGTTGCGCGGCAGCGAATTGGGGTGCAGGTAAATCGGTGTGCCATGCGCTTCGGCTGCGGCAAAAATGTCCCAAAACTTGGGGTCCGAAAGGTACTCGCCATGCGTGTGCGAGTTGATCACCACCGAGTTCATGCCCAGCTGCGAGACGCCGCGCTCAATTTCCTTGGCGGCTGCCTGCGGGTCTTGCACGGGGATGGAAATCATGCCGGTAAAGCGCGTGGGGTAGCGCTTGCAGGCATCGGCCAGCTGGTCGTTGGCCACGCGGGCAAAGGACACCGCTGTGTCTTTGTCCATGATTTGCACGCCCGGGGCGGTCAGCGCAATCACTTGGTGGTCAATGCCCGCCTCGTCCATGTGCGCCAGGCGAATTTGGTCCAGGTCTTGCAGGCAGCGCATGATGTGGCGCGCCCGCTCGCTGGGGCTGCTCATGTAAAAACCCATCAGGCCCTTGAAACCGGGGTCCACGTCGCTGCCAGCCAAGATTTTTTCGTAGATGCGCAGCATCTCCGGAGGGGCAAACGCCTCTTCGGTGGCAATGCGCAAGTAAGGCTGGGTGGGGGGCACGCTCATGGGGGTCTCCGGTGTGGGGGTGAAAGCGGCATCATATTTACTTGCATTAACACGCACAATACCCCTTTTTATTGAATCAGCTTTCTCGAATCGAGAAAGACAGAACCCGCCATGGACACCCTCGCCAACCTCAAAGCCTTTGTGGCCGTCGCCGACACGGGCAGCTTTTCAGAAGTGGCCAGGCGCTGGCAACTGGCGCCCTCGGTCATTGCCAAGCGCATTGACCAGTTGGAGTGGCGCATCAAAGCGCCCTTGTTTGAGCGTTCCACCCGCAAACTCAGCCTCACCGATGTGGGCGAGCGCTACCTGCCGCAGGTGCGCGCCCTGGTGCGCCAGCTTGACGACACACTGGCCGGCATGGCCCAGGCCAGCGGCGAGCTGGAGGGGCATATTCGCATCAAGGTGCCCACCACCTTGGGCACGCTCTACCTGAGCGAATTGCTGCAGCGCTTCATGCTCGAGCAGCCGCGCGTGAGCATGGACATTGTGCTGGCCGACCGCACCGTCAACCCGCAAGAAGAAGGCTTTGACCTGGCCATAGGCGCGCTGCCCGAGCTCTACGGTCAGGTGCGCGATTTTCCGCTGGCGCCCTTGCGCAGGCGCTTGTGCGCCTCACCGGCCTACCTGGCGCGCCGGGGCACACCCACCCGAGTGACTGACTTGTTGGACCACGACTGCCTGGTGTTCATGACCTCGGGCACGTTTTGGGAGTTTGAAACGCCGCAAGGCCTGCAAGGCGTGGAGGTCAAGCCCAAGCTGCACACCAACGACGGCGCAGCGCTGCGCCAGGCCTGCATCCAAGGCCTGGGGCTGGGCATGGTGTCTAACTACCTGGCCGCGCCCGCGCTGGCCAGCGCTCAGTTGGTGGAGGTCATGCCCGAGTTCAAATTCCCAGACATCTGGCTCAAGGCGCTGGTACCACTCAAGCGCCTGGACGTGCCGCGCATTCGCATCTTGCTGCAGTGGCTGGAGCTCAACCTGCGGCTGGAGCAGGGATGGCCAGGCGCAGAGGCTGTGGGCGCTGTGGGCGCGGCGGCAGAGCCGCAGGGCTGAAGCTGGGCACAAGAGGCGTCGTCGCGCAGGTGGGTCGGCGCAAACAGTGGCCGAGCACAGCAGCGCAGCAGTCGCTCCAGACCCAAGCTGTCTTGTGCACCTGTTCAAACGCAGGCAGCTGGCTAAGCTATTGAAAAGCCCACACTAGATGAACAATAAATTTTATAAAAATATACAATTAATCCAGTAAAACTATAACTTGACGATACAAATGCTGGACATCAACGATTCAATCATCCTCAGTTGTGCGGCCCAAGGCGGTGCCATGGCCACCGCAGCGACCGAGCAAACGAGCTTGACGCGGGTAGCGGTTTCCCGTCGCATCAAAAAGCTCGCCGATGCGGGCTATCTGCACCGCCACGGCACGGGCACCCGGCAAACATACAGCTTGGGCGACAAACGGTTTTGGCTGCGCGTTGAGCCGCTTCAAGACATCGCGAGGCGCGGTGGTGAGATGGTGGTGTGGGAGCAGCATTTGGCGGCTGTGTTGGCGGACCTGCGGGCCAATGTGAAAAACCTGGCCTACACCGCATTCACAGAGATGCTGAACAACGCCCTTGACCATTCCAACGGGCAGCAGGTGGTCATGGGCATGCAGGTGCAGGGTGGGCAATTGCAGATGTTGGTGGCCGATGACGGTGAAGGGATCTTTCGCAAGATCGCCAAAGCAGCCGATTTGTTTGACCCGCGTCTGGCGATTTTGGAGCTGGCCAAGGGCAAGTACACCACCGCGCCCATGGGCCACTCGGGCATGGGTATTTTTGTGTCGTCGCGCATGATGGACGGCTTTGCCATTGATTCATGCGGCTTGCGGTTTGACCCGAATGAGACCCGCACTGCCCTGCCCCGCTTTGAGTGGATAGCTGCCCATGCCCACCTCAAACCCACTCAGGCGCAAACCGTGGTGCGCATGGCCATTGCACTGGACAGCACCCGCACGGGCAATGATGTGTACTTCAAATATTTTGAGTCGAGCCCCGTGGGCGATGCCGAGCCGGGCGAGGCCTTTCACACCACAGAAATCCCGGTCCGCTTGGCGCAGCTGAGCAGTGAGCTGGTGTCTCGCTCGCAAGCCAAATGGGTGATGAACCGCACCAATCAGTTCAAGACCGTGATCCTCGACTTTGCAGGCGTGGTCCATGTGGGCCAGGCTTTTGTGGACGAGGTGTTCCGCGTCTTCGCCACGGCCCACCCCCACATCCGCCTCAAAACTATGGGCATGAGCCTCGAGGTGGCCAAGCTGGTGAGCTTGTTTGGGGGCCCTTGAGCCAAGCCGTTCAGCCCTTGTTGTCTTGGGAGATGCATTGGTGGCGCTTCAGCATCTCAGCCGTGGCCTTGAATCAGGCGCAGGCCTGTGGGCGCAGATTCAGGCCATGGCCGTCCAGTTCCAAGGATTGAGCAGCGCCGCGCCCGTCGCCGCAAAGTCGGCTTCATTGCGGGTCACGACCGTGAGCCCATGCACCAGCGCGGTGGCGGCGATCAGTCCATCCCGGTAGGGTTTGGGGTCGGGCACGTTCAAGCGGGCGCAGCACAGGGCTATTTCAAGGGTGACGGGCAGCGTGCGCCCAGCGAACATGGGCAGGCACTTGCGCGTCAAACCAGTGCCGCAGCGGCCCAGCCTGGGCAGCATCGCGCCGCTGCAGCAGCAGCAAGCCCTGCTCGATTTCTTGCAGGGTGATCACCGACACAAACAGGTCGCTGGCGCTCACGTGTTCGCTCCAGGCGGCCACCTTGGGGTCGGCACGCCCGAGCCGGATCTTGCGCATCTCTGACAGTGCGTGGGTGTCGAGCAAAAAACTCATGTCAGGTCCGCAGAACGCGCCAACTCACGAGAAGTCTGCAACACCTCGTCCAGTTCGTCGGCCACTGGCATGGCCAACAAGTCGGCCACAGACAACACTGGCCCTTGCAAGGCTTGGTAAGCGGCGTAGCTCATGAGCACATGGGCCGGACGGCCTCGGTCGGTAATCAGCAGCGGCTCCTCGGTGGCGCGATGGCGCAAAGCGCTGGCTTGGCGGTTGAATTCCTGGCTGGTCGCGATTTGCATGATGAACTCCACCAAAGTATGTAGCTACGTATTTTGTGAGCGTATGGGCTTGCGTCAACCACGCAGGGCCTGGGCCATCTGCTGAAGCTGCCACACCCCAAACCATGTCATTTCTCCAATCTATGGAAAAAACACATGGATGTATCAACGATCCGCACAGCTGAAACTGACTGAGCTTTGAGTGCCCGGCGTCAACTATCTTGAGCGGCAGCTTGATTTGTTGTCGAATGAGTATGTTCATACATTGTTCTTGTGGTTTAGCCACTGCCTCCCTAAGGCCGTCAATTTGTATTTTTGGAGTCGGCTGTTGGGTCTATCCGGCAATGTGTAATCCATCAAACCCAGTGACAGCAAGCGCTCCATGGCACGCTTGAAGTTGCCTGTTCGTTGTCTATACCCTGCTGCGGCCAAGAGTTCTTGGCCTGTGGAGGCTTGCCCTTCGCAAGACTTCAAAATGAGATGCTCTGTCGCAGTCAGTTCGACTTGGGCCTCGACTTGGGCCTCGACTTGGGCCTCGACTTCGGGAGTGACTTGTTCGGCCTGCCTCTGTCCTTTCCGTAGCGCCTTCAAATACGCAGGGTCAAACGGAAACTCCAGCCACATGTCATACGGGTCGTAGCGCAACACTGGCTTGGGTGAGCCCGCCGCTTCGCAAGCCGCAAAAATCCGCTCCACCCCACGACCCCAGGCCTCAATTTCGTTCAATTGATAGAGGCCAGGTTTGTTGACTGTTTGGAGGCCATCAGGAAAAAAGATTTTCCGTACAGTGGAGCAGAAAGGAACCATGGCAATCCAACGCGGCGGATCAAAAGTGATCTCATTGATCCATTCAACCAGGGCACAAGCTGCAGCCACCCCAGCCTTGGCCGCCCAAAGTGGCGTAGCCCGCGACAGTCACGGAAAAAGGCTTTGGGCTGCGAGGGGAGCATCAGCGGCGCCTGTACGCCCCACACGGCTGACCCGTCCAGTGTTTGAAGGCGCGTTGAAACGAGGGGCTGTCGCTGAACCCCAACTCGCTGGCAAGTTGCACCAAGGACACGCTGGACGAAGACAGGCGCGAGATCGCCAGGTCGCGCCTGATGTCGTCTTTGAGCCACTGCAAGGAGGTGTGCTCTGCGGCCAAGTGGCGCTGAAGGCTAGAAGCCGAGGTGTGGAGTTTTTCGGCCACCTGCTCCAGCGTGGGCCATTGCGGGTAGCTGCGCATCAGGCAGGTGCGCACTTTTGTACCCGTCACGCCAAAGTTGCGCGGCGGTGAAATGATCTGCGTGTAGGCGTCGGTGAGGAAGGAGCGCAGCGCCAATTCATCGCGGCTGACGGGGGTTTGCAATTGCGAGGCCTTGAACCAAAAGCCAAATGCCTTTTCACCGTAGCGGCGCGCGGCGGGAAACACCAACTGGTAGCCCTCCTGGTGAACGGGCTCGGGGTAGCTGAAATCGAAATGGCAAACGGGCAAGGGCGAATTGAGCAACCAGGCAGCCAAACGCCACAGCACACGCACCATGGTTTCCTGCGCAAACACAGGCGGCGCGTGCACGGGGTTGATGCCTTCCATGTGCAGCCCCGCCTCCTCGCCGCTGACTTGCAGTGAGAAATGAATGTCGTCTTGCAGCAGGTTGAGCGCCGCGCTCATGCGCTTGAGCGCACCGCGCAGGTCTGGCGCCGAGAGGCCCTGGCGTGCCGTCAGCGCGAAGCTGCCAGGTTTGAAGGGTCTTGAAAACATGCCCGGACATTCGTCCTGCAAGCCATTCATCAGGGCATAAAACAAGGCCACGTACTGCATGGGCGTGACCTGGGGATCGAGCTGCGCATGAATGGCCTTGGGGTTGATGCCGGCCTGATGCAAATAGACATCCACGTCCACATCCTTGCCCGCCAGGCCGGAAAGCATTCCGTTGACGAAAACAGGGGCAACAAAGGCCCCAGGGTATTCCCGAGGAAGTTTGATTTTGATGTCTTTTGCCATTGCACTGGGGTACTCAGCCATCGCCGCACACGGGCCAAGAGCCTAGCATCCAAGCCATCTGAGGCACTAGTCGTTTTCGAGCATCAAGAAAGAGCAGACATGAAAAACAATGTGTACGTGGTGGGGGTCGGCATGGTGCCGTTCACCAAGCCTGGGGCCAGCGAGCCCTACCCACAGATGGCGGCCAAGGCCGTGAACGCCGCGCTGCGTGACGCGCACCTCAGCTACGACCAGGTGCAGCAAGCCTACGTGGGGTATGTCTACGCCGACTCCACCGCCGGCCAGCGCGCCTTGTACGAGGTGGGCATGACGGGCATCCCCGTGGTCAACGTCAACAACAACTGCTCCACCGGCTCGACCGCGCTGTTCCTGGCCCGGCAGGCGGTGATGAGCAGCGCCGCAGACTGCGTGCTGGCCTTGGGCTTTGAGCAGATGAACCCAGGTGCCTTAGGCACCGTCTTTAACGACAGGCCCAGCCCGTTTGAACGCTTTGACCAGTCCACCGAGGAGTTGGTGGGCCAAGGCGAGATTCCTCTTGCGCTGCGCTACTTTGGCGGCGCGGGCCTGGCGCACATGAAGGAGTTTGGTACACCCCTGAGCACCTTTGCCAAGATACGCGCCAAAGCCAGCCGCCACGCCGCCCACAACCCGCTGGCGCTTTTGCGCAAAGAGGTCAGCGAAGAAGAAGTGATGGCCGCCGCCGTGATGTGGCCTGGCGTGATGACGCGCCTGATGGCCTGCCCGCCCACCTGCGGCTCGGCAGCGGCCATTGTGTGTTCTGAGGCGTTTGCCAAAAAACACGGCCTGAACACGGATGTGCGCATTCGGGCGCAAGCCATGACCACCGACAGCCCCGCCACCTTCGAGGCCCAAGACATGCGCGAAGTGGTCGGTTTTTCAATGGCCAAAAACTGCGCCGAACAGGTCTACGCCGAGGCGGGCCTGGGTCCGCGCGACATCCAGGTGGTGGAGTTGCACGACTGCTTTGCCCAGAACGAGCTGCTGAGCTACGAGGCCCTGGGGCTGTGCGATCGCGGCGGCGCGCAACAATTTGTAGAAGACGGCGACAACACCTATGGCGGGCGCATCGTCACCAACCCCTCGGGCGGCCTGCTCTCCAAAGGCCACCCCCTGGGCGCCACGGGCCTGGCGCAATGCACCGAGCTGGTTCAGCAACTGCGCGGCACAGCCGAGCAGCGCCAGGTTCCCGGCGCGCGCTTAGGGCTGCAGCACAACCTGGGCCTGGGCGGCGCCTGCGTGGTGACCCTGTACGAAAGGATGGCCGCATGATTGACAAAAAATTCATTGGCCACCAGATGCCGCCTTCGGTGTTGATGGTGGACCGCACCCGGCTCCAATTTTTTGCCAAGGCCATTGGCGAGACCGACCCTGTGTACACCGACCTGGCCGCCGCCCGGGCTGCCGGTTACCCCGACGTGCCGGCCCCACCCACCTTTTTGTTTGCAGCGGAATTGGACAGCGGCGCCAACATGCAGCTGCTCGCCGACCTCGACATTCCCCTGAGCAAGCTGCTGCACGGCGAGCAGTCCTTTCGCTACCGCCAAGCGGTCTGCGCGGGCGACACGGTGACGGTGCAATCGAGCATCAGCGACATCTACGACAAAAAAGGCGGCAAGCTGGAGTTCGTGGTGAAAAACTCGCGCGTCACCAACCAAAGGGGCGAGCTGGTGGCCGAGTTGGGCACCGTGCTGGTCGTGCGCCATTGATGAAAGACGAGACCATGACATCGAACATCAGCGTGGGCGATCAGCTGCCCCCTTTGCAACTGCCGCCCGTCAACCGCACCACACTGGCCCTTTTTGGCGGCGCCTCGGGCGACCTCAACCCGATTCACATCGACTTGGACTTTGCCCGCCGCGCCGGCATGCCCGACGTGTTTGCCCAAGGCATGCTGGGCATGGCCTGGCTGGGACGGCTGCTCACGCAGTGGCGGCCCCAGGCGCAGCTGCGCAAATACGACGCGCGCTTTGCCGGCATCACCCACCTGGGCCACATCATGAGCTGCAGCGGTGAGGTGGTCGAGCTGCTGGACTTCGAGGGCGAGGCCTGCGCCCGCATCACGCTGGCCTCCACCAACCAATACGGCCAGCAAAAAATCGTGGGCGAGGCCATCGTGGCCCTGGCCTGACACCCATCCTCCAGAAAGAATAAAAATGAGCCAAAAACTCGAAGGCAAAGTCGCCCTCATCACCGGATCGGGCCGCGGCATTGGCCGCGCCATCGCCTTGAAGCTGGCATCTGAAGGCGCGCGCATCGTCGTCAACGACCTGGACGAGGCCCCCGCGCAAGAGGTGGTGGCCGCCATACGCGCCGCCGGCGGCCAGGCCGTGGCCTGCAACGGCAGCGTGACTGCGCCCGACTTTGCCGAGCGCTTCATTGGCACGGCGGTCAGTGAGTTCAAGGGCCTGGACATCATCGTCAACAACGCCGGCTACACCTGGGACAACGTGGTGCAGAAAATGACCGACGAGCAGTGGTACGCCATGATGGACGTGCACCTCACAGCCCCATTTCGCATCCTGCGCGCGGCCCAGCCAGTGATACGCGCGCTCAGCAAGCAGGAGCAAGCGGCAGGCCAGAGCGTGGTGCGCAAGGTGGTCAACATCTCCTCGGTGGCCGGCCTCTTTGGCAACGCAGGCCAGACCAATTACTCCACCGCCAAGGCCGGCATCACCGGCATGACGCAAACCCTGGCCAAGGAATGGGGGCGCATGAACGTCACCGTCAACTGCGTGGCTTACGGCTTCATCAAGACCCGCCTGACGGTGAGTGCCGAGAGCGAGTCGACCGCGAACATTGATGGCCGCGACATCAAGGTGGGCGTCAACCCCGACCTGATGGCGGCCATGGAACGCATGATCCCGCTGGGTCGTGGCGGCTCGCCCGATGAAGCGGCCGGCGCAGTCTACCTGCTGTGCATTCCCGAGTCCGACTACATCAGCGGCCAGACCCTGATGTGCAGCGGCGGCCTGACCGGCATCTGAGGCCATGAACTTCTTGCCCCAACTGCACCGCCACGCCTGGATGGACGAGGAGATCGAGGCTTTTCGCGACCAGGCGCGCCGCTATATCGAGCGCGAAATGGTGCCGCACCTCGATGGCTGGCGCCGCCAGGGTTTCATTCCGCGCGAGGTCTGGCGACCCTTTGCCGAGCTGGGCCTGCTGCTGCCCGAGTTGCCAGAGGCCTATGGCGGCGCAGGCGCCAACCTGGCCTACCAGCTGGTGGTGCTCGACGAGCTGACCCGCGCCGAGGTGCCGGCCAACACCGCCGTGCACTCCATTGCCACGCACTACATCCTGGACTACGGCACCGAGGCACAAAAGCAGCAATGGCTGCCGCGCCTGACTAGCGGCGAGCTGCTGGCCGGCATTGCCCTGACCGAGCCGGGCTGCGGCTCCGACCTCAAGGCCTTGCGCACCAAGGCCCGCCAGGACGGCGATCACTATGTAATCGACGGCGCCAAGACCTTCATCACCAACGGCTTCACTGCCAACTTGCTGGTGGTGGCGGTGCGCACCGGCGACGCAGGCAGCGCAGGCGTCTCGCTGGTGGTGATGGAAACTGAAGGCCTGCCAGGTTTTCGGGTGGGTCGCCGGCTTGAAAAACTGGGCCAGCACGCCTCGGACACGGCCGAGCTGTTTTTTGACGGCGTGCGCATTCCTTGCGCGCAGTTGCTGGGCACCAAAGAAGGCCAGGGCTTCAGGCAGCTCATGAGCCAGCTGCCCTACGAGCGCCTGATGCTGGCCGTGCCGGCCGCCGCCGTGATAGAGCGCGCGGTGGAGCTGACGGTGGACTACACCCGCCAGCGCAAGGCCTTTGGGCAAACCGTGTTCGACTTTCAAAACACCCGCTTCAAGCTGGCCGAATGCGCCACGCTGGCCCACGTGGTGCGCAGCTTCGTCAACGACTGCGTGCAGCGCCTGCTCGACGGCACACTGGACGACGAGGCCGCCTACATGGCCAAATGGTGGTGCACCGAGCAGCAATGCAAGGTCACCGACGAATGCCTGCAGCTGTTTGGCGGCTACGGCTACATGGCCGAGTACCCGATTGCCCGGCTTTATGC
>CAMCUN010000093.1 GCA_945878995.1 Polaromonas sp. YR568
TCCACCTCGCCGTCTAGCTTGTGGGTCAGCACCCGGTCCAGCTCAATGGCCGCGCCCGGGCCCACCACGCAGTCACCGGTCTTGATGAAGAACTCTGGCTCTTTGCCGCTGGTGTCGGCGTTGGCTTTTTCGGCGTTGTGGCTGAGGTAGTTACTGCCCGAGCACAAGATGGTGCTGGGCACCATGGGCGCCAGCAACTGAACTTGTGCCAGGCTTGCGCGGCCTGCGCCACTGGCGCGGCTTTGGGCCACGGCCTGCTCAAAGCCGGGGCGCAGCGCCTCCCAATGCGCAATCACCGAGATGGTGTGGCCCAAGTGAGGCAGCGCCTCAGGCGCGAACACAGACTGGGCCTGGTGGGCGGCCAGCACGTCGACCACATGGTCGGCATCGAGCACGCCCACGCGGGTGCCGGTGGGGGACTGGAAATTAACGATTTTCATGAAAGGGTCCGGTGGAGTCGACTAAAAACGCAGATCACTCGATCTTGCCCATCTTGGTCAGCACGGCGTCCAGGCGCCGGGTGTCGGCCTGCAAAAAGCGGGCAAAGTCATCGCTGTCCAGGTACTGGATGGGCGTGCGCTGTGCGGCCATGGCCTGGGTGAAGCTGGGGTGCACAGAGCCATCTTTGACGGCCGCGCGCAGGCGGTTGACCACCGCCTCGGGCGTGGCCACAGGCGCGAACACACCGGTCCAGAGGTAGAACTCGCCGTCATGGCCCAACTCGCGCGCGGTGGGCACATCGGGCAGCGAGGGAATGCGGTCGCGGCTCATGGCCGCCAGCAGGCGCAGCTTGCCCGAGGCAATGTGCGCGGCAATGGCGCCTGGGGTTTGCATGGTGGCGTCCACCTGACCGGCAAGGAGGGCCTGGATTTGCTGGCCACCGCCGCTGAAAGGGGCGTGAATCATTTGCAGGCCAGCGGCATTGGCCAAGATTTCCATGGCCACGTGCGTGGTGCCGTAAATGCCAGAAGAGCTGTACGACAGCTTGCCCGGCTGGGCCTTGGCATCGCGAATAAAGTCAGCCAGCGTGTTCCATTTGCTTTCCGCGCGCACGGCCAGCACCGTGGGGTCGGCGGTCAGGCGGGCGATGGGCTTGAACTGGTCCATTTGAAAGGTGGCCGCGCGCCCGCTGATGCGGTCAGAAATGGGGATGGTGATGATGCTGGGCAGCGCCATCATCACGGTGTGGCCGTCGGGCCTGGCTTTGGCCGTGGCCGACATGCCAATGGCGCCGCCCGCGCCGCCCCGGTTGTCAATGACCACGTTTTGGCCCAGGTTGGCGCCCATGCCAATGGCCAAAGGCCTGGCCGTGATGTCCGACACACCACCCGGGGTGAACGGCACGATCATGGTGATGGGGCGCTCAGGAAAGCCCTGGGCATGGGCCGTGCTGGCCACCGCGGTGGCCAGGGCCAGCACGCTGAGGGAGGTGTGGATCCAGGGGGCAAATTTCATGAACATCTCCAGAGTGTGAAAAAGTAAGCAATCTTAGATTTTGACCCAGCCTGGGGTCTGCCAGGCAACGGGGAACTACTGACCCTGTCAAACCCCTGCTTTTGGGCGCCCAAGCCCCTGTAAAGCCTCTGGAATAATCCTCTGACTCAGACTTAAGCCCCATACCACCACCATGTCTACCCAGATCACCCAAGCCGACCTGATCGAATCCGTCGCTGCCGCCCTGCAGTACATCAGCTACTACCACCCGGCCGACTACATTGCCCACTTGGCGCGCGCCTACGAGCGCGAGCAAAGCCCCGCGGCCAAAGACGCGATCGCACAGATCCTGACCAACTCCAAGATGAGCGCCACCGGCCACCGGCCCATCTGCCAGGACACGGGCATCGTCAATGTGTTCATCAAAATCGGCATGGATGTGCGCCTGACCGGCTTTACCGGCAGCTTGGAAGACGCCATCAACCAAGGCGTGCGGCAAGGCTATTTGCACCCCGACAACACGCTGCGGGCCTCCGTGGTGGCCGACCCGCACTTTGCCCGCAAAAACACCCAAGACAACGCACCGGCCGTGATCTTCACCGAGCTGGTGCCCGGCGACAAAGTCGACGTGACCGTGGCCGCCAAGGGCGGCGGCTCTGAAAACAAGTCCAAGATGGTCATGCTCAACCCCAGCGACTCCATCGTCGACTGGGTGCTCAAGACCGTGCCCACCATGGGCGCCGGCTGGTGCCCGCCGGGCATGCTGGGCATAGGCATAGGCGGCACCGCTGAAAAAGCCGTGCTCATGGCCAAAGAAAGCCTGATGGACGACCTCGACATGTACGAGCTGCAGGCCAAAGCCGCCAAGGGCAACAAGCTCAGCCAGGTCGAAGAGATGCGCCTGGAGCTGCACGAAAAGGTGAACGCCCTGGGCATAGGCGCGCAGGGCCTGGGCGGGCTGACCACCGTGCTGGACGTCAAAATCAAGATGTACCCCACGCACGCGGCAAGCAAGCCGGTGGCCATGATCCCCAACTGCGCGGCCACCCGCCACGCGCACTTTGTGCTCGATGGCAGCGGCCCGGCCTACCTCACGCCGCCCAGCCTGGACCTGTGGCCCCAAGTCAACTGGCAGCCGGACACGCAAAAAAGCAAGCGCGTCAACCTCGACGCCCTGACCCCGGCCGAGGTGGCCAGCTGGAAGCCGGGCGACACGCTCTTGCTCAATGGCAAGATGCTCACCGGCCGCGACGCCGCGCACAAGCGCATTCAAGACATGCTGGCCAAGGGTGAACAACTGCCGGTGGACTTCACCAACCGCGTCATCTACTACGTGGGCCCGGTCGATCCCGTGCGCGACGAGGCCGTGGGCCCCGCCGGCCCCACCACCTCCACCCGCATGGACAAGTTCACCGAGATGATGCTGGCACAAACCGGCCTGATCGCCATGATCGGCAAGGCCGAGCGCGGCCCCACGGCGATTGAGTCCATCAAAAAGCACAAGAGCGCCTACCTCATGGCCGTGGGCGGCGCCGCCTACCTGGTCTCCAAAGCCATCAAGACCGCCAAGGTGGTGGGTTTTGCCGACCTGGGCATGGAGGCCATTTACGAGTTTGACGTGGTCGATATGCCCGTGACCGTGGCGGTCGACGCTGGCGGCACCAGCGCCCACATCACCGGCCCGGCCGAGTGGAGCAAACGCATTGCCACCGGCGAGTTCAAAAACATTGCCGTGGTGGCCGGCTGAGCCCGCAGGTCTGCCTTGATAGGCGTTTTTGACAGCGGCATAGGCGGGCTCAGCGTCTTAAAGGCGCTGCGCGCTGAACTGCCAGGCGAGAGTTTTGTGTATGTGGCCGACAGCGGCCACGCGCCCTACGGCGAGCGCGACGCGGCCCATGTCACCGCCCGTGCCCGCGCCCTCACCCACCACTTGGTGGGCCTGGGCGCCCAAGCCCTGGTGGTGGCCTGCAACACCGCCACGGCCGCCGCCATCCACCTGCTGCGCCAAGAACACCCTGACTTGCCCATCATCGGCGTGGAGCCCGCGCTCAAGCCAGCGGTGGCGCTCAGCCAAAGCGGCCGCATAGGCGTGATGGCCACACGCGGCACGCTGGCCAGCCCCAAGTTCGAGCAACTGCTGGCCTCGTTGCAGGGCCAAGCCCGCTTTGTGCTTCAGCCCTGCGACGGCCTGGCCTGGGCCATTGAAAACAGCGTGGATGGCTCGGCCGAAACCTCCAAGGCCCTGCAGCAAGCCTGCCGCGAGCAGGTGCAAGCGCTCATGCACAGCGAGTCACAACCGCCAGACACCGTGGTGCTGGGCTGCACCCACTACCCGTTTGCTGCCGATGTGCTGCAGCAGTTGCTCGGCCCGCAAGTGCAGTTGGTGGACACGGGCGAGGCCGTGGCCCGCCAGACCCGGGCGCGCCTGCAAGGGCTTGCAGAGCGCCCAGAGTCAGCGCCCGGGCTGGTGCTGCTGTCCACCGGCGATCCGCTCACCTTGGAGCAAGCAGCCCGCCGCTGGATAGATCCGAATGCGTCGGCCCAGCAGGTGCAGGTGCCCTAAGTGCGTTGAGTCGGACTTGGCCGAGGGGCCATGGACATCATCTCCCGCGAAGATTCGCCAGCAGGCTGGCTCCTACAGGGGAACGCCGTCCTTGTTTTTGTAGGAGCTTGCCTGCAAGCGATGTGTGCCGGACAACGAGCATCACCTCCCGCGAAGATTCGCCAGCAGGCTGGCTCCTACAAGGGAACGCCGTCTTGTTTTTGTAGGGGCTTGCCTGCAAGCGATGTGTGCCGGTCGACAGGCATCACCTCCTGCGAAGATTCGCCAGCAGGCTGGCTCCTACAGGGGAGGGAATGGCTTTTTGTCTTTGTAGAAGCTTGCCTGCAAGCGATGCGTGCCGGACAACGAGCATCACCTCCTGCGAAGATTCGCCAGCAGGCTGGCTCCTACAGGGAGGGAATAGCTTTTTGTCTTTGTAGGAGCTTGCCTGCAAGCGATGCGTGCCGGGCAAGGAGCATCGCTTTAGGGCTAGAACAGCTTGCCGGCCTGGGCCGGCCAGCTTTAAAAAACCCTCAGTGCAAATGCCGAGGCTTGCGGCCACCACCGTGGCCGCCGCTGCCCGAACCGCCCAGGCCGCGGGGCGGGCGGCCCAGTTGCATGGAGTTGACCAGCTCGTCAAAGCGTTTTTCAAACAGCTGATCGATGGCGGCAATCACGCCGCCCAGCTCGGAGCTTTCAAAGTGCCGCTCAAGCAAGCCCATGGCGTCTTGCACCAGCAGGTCGCGCTGCACTTGCATGATGGCGGCCGGCGTGGGGCCCACAAAATACATGACAAAGTCATCGCGGGCCTCGCCGGGATCGGACTCGGCCTCGTCGTCCTCGTCGTCGTAGCGGGTGTCGTAGAAGGTCACTTCCAGCGCCGCGCCGGCCACGGCCAGGTCGTTCAGGGCCATGCACATTTCTTCAAGAATCTGGCGAAAGTCCTCGTCACCGCCCACGGTCCAGCACATTTGCAGCAAATGCTCCTGGGTGTCCAGGCGAATGCCCGGCTCTTCTTCGTAGGCACTGGCAGCGGCTGCCGCCAGCGAGCGGGCGCCAGCGTAAGTCCAAACGGGCTTGAGCGCCTCTTGGAGTTGCTCGTAACTCACGTCAGGTCGCAGGGGAACTTCACCGTGCAGGTGGATTTCAAAGGGAGCGTTGTAGCGCGTCATGGCTCAATCTTAACCAGTTGCAGACCCGCAAAGTCAGCGCAAGCTCAGGCCCATGAGCGCCACAGCCTCAGCAGACCTTGGCCGCCACACGCTTCATGGGCGAGCCCGCCTCCAGCTCAAACCACTCCTGCAGCATGCCTTGCTGTTGCACCTGCGAGCCCGCCAGCATGGCACCGCTGTAGTAACCCTAAACCCGGCAGTTGGCCGCTTGCTTCCGCTTCAAACACCTGATGAATCAAACACTTGCGCTCACGACGACCTTCACCTCATGGGTGAAAGCGCTGCACGGCCGCAGGTCTGCCGCTTCAGGCCTCTGGCGTTGTTGCTCGCACCCCCCGGACAAGCAGTCCGGGGGGCACTCGCGCCTAGCCAGAGACCTGCTTCGTCAGCCCCTCGGCCGCGGCCAACTGCCGGGTTTAGGGTAACTCAAATGCACGATGCGGGCCAAGTTGGCTTTGCAGTTGAACTGTACCTGCGCGTGGGTGGAGCGGTAGCGCGTGCCGCCGCGCAAACTCTGCAGCTCACGGTGGTCCAACACGGTCCAAGCGGTTTTACGGTCTCCGCTGGTTTCCACAGACCGGGGGTCGATGTAGTAAAAGCCGTTGTTGCTTTGCGCCACCAGCTCCCACTTGGCAGCCTGGGCGAAGGGGTGCACAGACCCTAAAGCCGCCCCCCACGACCAGCACCAGGGCAGCCGGTGAACGCCAGGACTGTGCACGGAAAAAGCCAGTCACGGCAACCACCAGGGCAGAGAACTCAAAGCGCGGCTTCATCGACCACCCGATTTCTCAAAATGCCAATGCCGCTGACCTCGATCTCCAGCACGTCTCCCGCCTTCATGAAAATTTGCGGATCCCGCCTGTGGCCCACGCCGCCAGGGGTGCCGGTGGCGATCACATCGCCCGGCAGCAAGGTGCAGATGTCAGAGATGTAGCTGACCAGCTCGGCCAAGTCCCAGGCCATGAGGTCAAAGCCGCTGTGCTGCATCACTTCGCCGTTGAGGCGGGTGGTCAAGACCATTTTTTTGGGCTCGGGAATCTCGTCGGCGGTGACCATCCAGGGGCCAAAAGCGCTGCTGGCGTCAAAATTTTTGCCCGCCGTAACGCTGTGCTTTTGGTAGTCCCGGACCGAGCCGTCCATCACGATGCTGTAGCCCGCCACATGGGCCATGGCCTGGGCGGCTGAAATATGGCGCCCACCCCGGCCAATGACCAGGGCCACCTCGCCTTCAAAGTCGAATTTCGGCGACACCCGGGGCCTAACGATGGGCTGCTCGTGGCCCACCAAGGACTGCGGGTGCTTGCTGAACATGTTGGGGTGGGTCAGGTCTTCTTTGCCCGCTTCAAGCTGGTGCGCTTTATAGGCCCAGCCCAAGGCAAACATGCGCATGTCCTGCCGGGGATTGACCGGCAGCCACTCGAGCTGGTCCAAGCGCGCGTCCACGGCGCCCTCGGTGGCCCATTGCATAACGTCCGTGGGCATAGGGCTTTCAAACAGGCCAATCAAGTCAGCACACCGACCCTGCAGGCGGGCGCCCAGGTCTACAAAACCGTCTTCCCGAACGATGCCAAAGGTGGGTTTGCCGTGGAGTCGAACACTGGCCAATTTCATGGTGATTCCTGTGATTTTCGAAATAAATTTGCAACTTGAGCCCCAGAGCCAAACGCAGGGCGCGGCAGTGGCGGGTAAATGCCAGTTGAGCCGAGCCGCTGGCATGCCTAGACTGGTAGCAGTTTTTAACAGAAAGCCAGCCCATGACCTCACACCTGACCCGCCGCCAGATGGTGATCGCCACCTCTGCCCTGCTGACCGGCTTGCCCGCTGCCGCGCAAGACTTTCCCAGCAAACCCCTGCGCATCGTGGTGCCCCAGGCGCCCGGTGGCGGCACGGACATCCTGGCGCGCAACTTGGCGGTGCGCCTCACAGAATTGCTCAAACAAGGCGTGGTGGTGGAAAACCGCACCGGCGCGGGCTCGCTCATAGGCACGGAGTTTGTGGCGCGCGCCCCGGCCGACGGCCACACCTTGCTGATGGGCGGCATCTTCAACATGGTCATGAACAAGGCCCTGATCAAGAATTTATCGTATTCCCCGGAAAACGACTTTGTCAGTCTGGGCTATGTCTCGGCCTACCCCTTCGTGCTGCTGACCCGCCCGGACCTGCCGGTCAACTCCTTGGCCGAGTTGGCCGCCTACGCCAAGGCCAGGCCCGGCAAGCTCAGCTACGGCTCGGGCGGCATGGGCACTTTGCAGCATGTCTGGGGCGCGGTCTTGACCAACAGCTTGGGGCTGGACATGGTGCATGTGCCCTTCAAGGGCGCCGCCCCCGCGCACCAAGAAATGATGGCTGGCCGGCTGGACATCATGTTTGACAACATTTCAGCGGCCAAGCCGCACATCCAAGCCAACCGCCTCAAAGGCTTGGTGGTGTCTTCGGCCCAGCGCAGCGCCCAGTTGCCCAACTTGCCCACGGTCACTGAAACCGGGCTGGTCAGTTTTGAAGGCGAGAGCTGGTTTGGCGTGTTTGCCCCCGCCGCCACGCCCGCCCCTGTGGTGGCGCGCCTGCGCGAGACCTTGGCCGCCATCAACCGCGAAACTGAGTTTGTTGCGCGCGTAGAACGCGACGGCGGGCGCATGCTCAATGTCGCTGCGGCCCAGCAAGAGGCTTTTTTGCGCAATGAAATTGAGCGCTGGGTGGGCGCGGTCAACCGCTACAAAGTCACGGCAGACTAAGGCCCCCCCGTGCAGGCGCTTGGCAGCGCCTGCTCACAAGGCCTGGCCAATCTCACCCCAGGAGACTTGACTGGGGTCCTGTGGGCTGCTGGCCCGGGCTCAGTGCTGGTGCAAGCGCGCGATTTTTTCGTTCATCTGCGCCTGCCACTCGCCCATGGGCATCCAGCCGGGCTTGCCCTCCACATGGCCGCGCGTGGTGGCCACAATCTCGTCGTCGCTGGCGCCCAAGTCCAGCGGCTCCAAATAGGGCTGCTCCACATGCCAGGGCGTGTCCATGTAAACCTCGATGCGGTTGTCCTCCGGGTCCCAAAAGTACAGCGACCAGGAGTTGCCGTGGTCCACGGCCTGCAAGCGCGTGACATCGCTCCTGGCCTGCACCAGCTGCTGCATGGCCCGCAAATCGTCCAGGCTGGCGACCCAAAACGAAATTTGCTGCAAGCCGTAACCCGACCCACGGCCAGGCGGGCGCCCCGTTTCCATCACCAGTTGGTGGTGCGAGTGGGGGTCGCGGCTTAAAAAAACCACCTCATGGCCGCGCACAGCGCCCTGGTCGGTGACCACAAAACCCAGCACCTCTTGGTAAAAGCGCGACATGAGCGCCAGGTCCCACACATACATGCCCATGTGTCGCAGGCTCAGCTTGGGGGCCATGGTGTTCAGGCTTTCTTAAAGTCGATTTGGACAGATTTGTGGTGAATTTTCCAGCGCCCGTCTTCAAGCACCATGTCATCGGTGTAGCGCCCCAGCAAAACCGGGCCATTCATGGGGGCCGGCTTGGGCTGACCGGGCGATGCGTCATGGCGGTACACCGCCACATAGGAGTGCACCCGCACGCGGCCGTCGGGCAGCGCCTCAAAGCGCAAGTTGCTCACTTGGTGGCGCACAAAAATTTGCCCCGGCACGCGCTGGGCCAGCCAGGCTTGCAGCTGCGTGCGGCCGCGCAGCGTGCCGTCGGCGCGCACCCAGGTGCCGTCCACAGCAAACCAGGCGGCCATGGCCTCAAATTCGTCGGCATCAAAGTGGGCGGTGAAAGCCATCAGGCTGGCCTGGCAGGCCAGCTGAACGTCAAAGGGAACATCGACAGCGGTGGAAAGTAGGGTCATCACAGGGTGTGGCGGGCGCCACCTTTCAAAACAAAGCTTGGAGAATGCAACAAAAAGGCACCGAGTGTGCCTAGGGATTGCCATGCCAGTCCACGCGCACCGGCCCCAAGACTCTGGCCAAACCGCGCACCCACTAGAATCGTGCCTCATGCTCGGGTGGTGAAATAGGTAGACACAAAGGACTTAGAAAATTGAGCACCGGGTGGCGAAAGCGCCCGTGTGAATCCCGTCAAATTCGGTGAACTCCCTGGCCCCTGTGGGCCGAGACAACGCCGAGCCAAGCCCCGCCAAGGGGAAGGTGTAGAGACTAGACGGCGGGGACCTACAGCACGAGCCAAGGTCAAGGCATAGTCCAGCGCATCAAACGGCATGTATGCCGGCGGCGAAAGCCGCAGTGTGACGAAAATCCTTCGGCCGCAAGGCCATACGGGTTCGATTCCCGTCCCGAGCACCACATTCACATCCCGCCAGATGCAGGAATTGCCTGACAGCCATGCAATGGCAGGGTTCTTTGCACCGTCACAGCCGTGTCAAAGCTTTCAGGTAATGTAAGAGAATGTTTTCTTACTCTAGCTGATTCAATGCCTCGCGGCTTTCATTGGCTGATTGCGGCGCAGTTTTTCTCGGCCTTGGCCGACAACGCGCTGCTCATCGTCACCATCGCCTTGCTGCAAGCCCAGGGCGAGGCCGGCTGGTGGGCACCCATGCTCAAGTTTGGTTTTACGCTGGCTTATGTGCTGCTCGCCCCTGGCCTGGGCGATTTGGCTGACGCCTTTCCCAAAGCCAAGCTGATGGCCTGGATGAATGCCGTGAAGTTGCTGGGCGCTGGGGCCCTGCTGCTGGCCGTGCACCCGGTGCTGGCTTTTGCCGTGGTGGGGCTGGGAGCGGCTGCTTATGCGCCGGCCAAGTACGGCCTGATTACCGAACTGGTGCCCGCCCGGCAACTGGTGGTGGCCAATGGCTGGATTGAGGTGTCGGTGGTGACGGCCGCGCTGCTGGGCACAGGCTTAGGGGGGGTGCTGCTCAGTCCGCTTTGGCTGGCCAGCGCGCCAGCGTTGTGGCTGGAGCAAGCCATGGCTGGGCTGCAAGGCGCTGACGTGGTGCCCTTGTCGGCCTCCCTGGTGGCCATTTTGATGCTCTACATGCTGGCCGCGCTGCTCAATTTTCGCGTGCCCGACAGTGGTGCCCTCTACCCCCAGGCCAGCGTGCGCCCCGCGCCCCTGGTGCGTGAATTTGCCAAGGCCAACCGCACGCTGTGGAGCGATGCCCAAGGCGGGCTGTCGCTGGCCGTGACCACCTTGTTTTGGGGGGTGGCGGCCACCTTGCAATTCATTATTTTGCGCTGGGGCCAAGACGTGCTGGGCCTGCCGCTGAACCAAGCTGCCTACCTGCAGGCGGCCACCGCCATTGGTGTGGTGCTGGGCGCCATCTTGGCGGGCCGCTTTGTGCCGCTGCACTTGGCGCACCGAATGATGGGCGCTGGGGTCTTGCTGGGTCTGTTGATGCCGGTGGTGGCCAGCGTGAGCACCCTGGCCTGGGCCGCCGCATGGTTGGTGTTGGCCGGGGCCTTGGGCGGGTTGATGGTGGTGCCGCTCAACGCCTTGCTGCAGCACCGCGGCCATGTGCTGCTCAGCGCCGGCCGCTCCATTGCCGTGCAAGGTTTCAATGAAAACGCCAGCGTGTTGCTCATGCTCATGCTTTACGCAGGTTTGCTGGCTTGGCAGGTGCCCATTGTGGGGGTGATGTGGGGTTTTGGCCTGCTGATCGCGGCGGTCATGGCCGCGCTCATGTGGCGCATGCGGCGGCTTAAGTTGTAAAGGCCAAGCCACCCAAGTTCTGGCCGCGATGGGTGCGGCCAGTCAAGCGCGTGCAGGCGCCAGCTGCGTGAGGATGGCCTCAAAGCGGTCAATCACCGGGTCCCAGCCGTGCGCCAATGCAGTGGCGCGGGCTTCGGGTGCCATGGCCTGGCGCAGGGCGTTGTCGCAGGCCAGTTGGCAAGCCGCGTCAATGAACTGCTCTGGCGCATCTACCGGACAAATCACGCCGTTGCGGCCGGTCTCAATGATTTGCCCGGCAGCCGCGTGGTCAAAGGCCAGCACCGGCAAGCCAGCGGCCAATGCCTCCATGGTCACATTGCCAAAGGTCTCGGTCTGGCTGGGGAACACAAACAAATCCGCACTGGCGTAGTGTGCAGCCAAGTCCTGGCCGCTGCGCTGGCCCACCAGCAAGGCCTCGGGACAAGCAGCTTGAAGCTCGGCGCGCATGGGCCCGTCGCCCACCAGCAGCAGCCGGGTGCCTGGCCGCACTTGGCGCACTGCGCGGTAGGCCTGAAGCAGCAAGCCTAAGTTTTTTTCCTGGGCCAGCCGTCCCACGCAAGTCATCACCAAATCCGAGGGCTGCACGCCCCAACTGGCGCGCAGCTCAACGCTGCGGGCAGACGGATCGAACAGCTCTGTGTCCACACCGCGCGCGACCACCTCCAGGCGCTCAAAACCGCTGGCTGCCAGCTCCTGGCGCAAACGCTCGGTAGGCACCATGGTGCAAGCCGCGCGGTTGTGAAACCGGCGCAGGTAAGCGGCCATGGGCCGGTGCAACCAAGCCATGCCGTAGTGCTGGGTGTAGGCGTGAAAGTTGGTCCGGAAATCCGAGCTCACTGGCAGACCTAAGCCCTGGGCCGCAGCCAAGGCGGTCCAGCCCAGCGGCCCTTCGGTGGCCACATGCACGATGTCGGGACGGCGCAAGCGCCACAGCCTTTGCAGCGAGCCTTTGGAGGCCAGCCCCATGCGCAGCTGCGGGTAAAACGGAATAGGCATGCTGCGCACCATGAGCTGCTCAAAGCGCGGGCGAGGCTCAATCGCAGGCTCAGGCTGCTGCGGCCGCACCAGCTGCACGTCATGGCCGCGGCTATGAAGCCCTTCGACCATCCGGGCCAGCGTGCGGGCCACGCCATTGACCTCGGGCGGATAGGTCTCGGTCACCACAGCCACCCGCAACTTGCGCGAAGCATCGGTGGGGTCAGGGATAGGCTTGTCGCTCACAAGGTCTTTGTACATGGCTGCATGGTGGCGAACGATCTCAACAGATTTATGACAGTGTCACAGAATTTGATTCGTCATCGATAAGTCATTGACTTGTCATGCCCGCGTCACACGAAATCAAGACCATCTACTCAGCCGTGAAAGCACTTCGCGGATTCATCCTGTTGGAGATTGACCTTGTCCACTTTTTTCGATCAGTTGCACGTACAGCGCTGGGATGACCACCGCTTCTACCACCAAAGCCGCATCAATCAAAGCCTGCATTTGCTCAGCGCTACTTGTTTTGTGATCTCCTACGGCCTTTTGCTGGTCGATCCGGCTTGGGCCGCCTTGCTGGCCTGGGGCGTTTCTATGAGCACACGCCAGGCAGGACATTTCTTTTTTGAGCCGCGTGGTTTTGACACCGTCAACCAAGTCACAGACGCGCACAAAGAAGAAATCAAGGTGGGTTACAACATCCGCCGCAAAGTGGTGCTGATGTCAGCCTGGGCCTTGTTGCCCGTGCTGCTGTGGCTGCAACCTTCGGTGTTTGGTCTGATCGAGCCCGCCGTTGGCTTGAAGGAATATCTGCACGACGTAGGCATGGCTTGGCTGGCACTGGGCGTGGCAGGCTTGACCTTGCGCGTGTTTCAGCTGTGGGTGCGCGACGATTTGATGACCGGCCTGACCTGGGCCTTCAAGATCATCACCGACCCCTTTCACGACATAGGCCTCTACTGGAAAGCGCCTTTTTACTTGATGCGCGGCGAGTTGCTCGACCCCATGCACCACGTTCGCAAACACTGAGATGGAAGCACCGTTGAGCTTGGGCATGGTGGCCATGACGGCCACCACCTTGGTGGGTTTGGCCTTGATCTGGCCCAAAGTGCGCGCCAGGCTGGCTCTGTCCAGAGCCAAGCACCGCTCATTGGCTGGCCACTCGCGCATGGCTAAACGCGTGGCCTCGCTCATTCGCGGCTACGCCTACGGAGAGGCTGAATTTTTCAGCAGCGACGATGCACCTCCAGAGGTGGCGCAACGTCGCCGCACGGGCATGGAGCGCTTGTCGGCCTTGTACCGTGAACGCTTTGCACTCAGCGTGGCCGCCACCGCGCAGGCCCGCGAGTCCATCTCTGACCTGCAGTTCACCGGCAGCTACCGCGTTCCCTTTCAATACAGCCCCATGGTGCGCAGCCAATTGGCCACAGGCGCCTTTGTGCAGGCCAGCCGGGGTGTGCAAGTGCAAGACCTGGACGGCAACTGGTTTTACGACCTCACTGGCTCCTATGGCGTGAACCTGCTTGGCTACGACTTTTACAAAAAAACGATTGCCGAAGGCAGCGCCCTGGTGGCCGAATTGGGGCCGGTGCTGGGTGCCTTGCATCCTTGCGTGCTCGATGTGGTGCGCGGCCTGCGCGAGATTTCTGGCCACCAAGAAGTGTCTTTTCACATGTCGGGCACCGAGGCCGTGATGCAAGCGGTGCGCGTGGCCCGCTACCAAACAGGCAAACGCAATTTGGTGCGCTTTGCAGGCGCTTACAACGGCTGGTGGGAAGACGTGCAGCCCGGCCCGGGCAACCCCCTGCCCCCACGCGACACCTACACCTTGGCCGAAATGTCCGAGCGTTCCATCGCCGTGCTGCGCGGCCGGCGTGACATTGCCTGCGTCATCGTCAACCCCTTGCAGGCTTTGCACCCCAACAAGGCCGCCCCTGGTGATTCCCAGCTCATAGACGGCAGCAGGCAATTCTCTTACGACCGTGCGGCCTACACCGCGTGGCTGCAGCAATTGCGCCAGGTGTGCACCGAGCGCGGCATCGTCTTCATCTTGGACGAGGTGTTCCTGGGCTTTCGCTTGGCACCCGGTGGCGCGCAAGAGTATTTTGGCGTGCAGGCCGACCTGGTGATTTATGGCAAAACCTTGGGTGGTGGCTTGCCTGTGGGCGTGGTGTGCGGCCCGGCCAAGCTGATGAAGCGCTTCACCGCAGAGCGCCCGGCCCACCTGTGCTTTGCTCGCGGCACCTTCAATGCCCATCCCTATGTGATGGGTGCCATGAAGGTGTTTTTGGACCGGCTTAAAACGCCTGAGGTTCAAGCCTTGTACGAGGGCCAAGACGAGCGTTGGCAGCAGCGCATTGCACGCCTGAACATGCAGCTGAGCGAAGCTGGCTTGCCCCTGCAGATCGCCCACATGTCCACCGTGTGCGCCGTGATGTACAGCCAAACCGGGCGCTACCACTGGATGCTGCAGTACTACCTGCGCGCCGAAGGCTTGGCACTGTCCTGGGTGGGCAGCGGACGCTTGATCTTCAGCCTCAACTACACCGACGCCGACTTTGACGAGGTGACCCGCCGTTTTGTGGCTGCTGGTCGCGCCATGCAAGCCGATGGCTGGTGGCACGAGGTGCCAGGCCTGAGCCCCAAAACCATACGCAGGCGGATTTTCAAAGAAATGCTGGCTGGCGGCACGGCATGAGCGGCGCTCCTGGCGGGGTGCTCGCTGGCTTGCGGCGGGTGCTGCAGCACGAAGACCTCAATTTTGCACTGACCAACCGCGTGCCACGCCAAGCGCTCACTCACCTGATGGGCTGGTTCAGCCAAATTCGCCACCCCTGGCTGGCACGCGGCTCGATTGCGGTGTGGCGGCTGTTCACAGACTTGGACTTGAGCGATGCACGCAAGCAGCGCTTTGACAGCCTGCACGACTGCTTCACTCGAGAGCTTAAGCCGGGTTCTCGCTCGGTAGATGCCGACCCTGCGGTGCTGTGCAGCCCCAGTGACGGCATTGTGGGCGCCTGCGGTCAGGTGCTAGACGGCCAGCTCTTTCAGGCCAAGGGCTTGAACTACCGCATTGAAGAGCTGTTCGGGCCCGGTCTGGACACCACGCCTTTCAAGCACGGTACCTGGGTCACGCTGCGCCTGACCTCCAGCATGTACCACCGCTTTCACTCGCCAGCAGACTGCGAGATCGAGCACGTGCGCTATATCAGCGGCGACACCTGGAACGTCAACCCGATCGCGCTCAAACGGGTGGAACGGCTGTTTTGCCGCAATGAAAGGGCTGTGTTGCAAGCCCGGCTCACAGCCGGTGGCCAGCCCATTGCCTTAGTGCCTGTGGCCGCTATTTTGGTGGCCAGCATACGTCTGCATTTTTTAGACGTGCTGCTGCACCTGCGCTGGCGTGGCCCCAACGACATGCCCTGCCGCGCCAGCGCCACCAAAGGCCAAGAGCTTGGATGGTTTCAGCACGGCTCAACCATTTTGGTGTTTGCACCGGAAGGTTTTGAGCTGGCCCCTGGCATTGAAAACGGCACGCGCTTGCGCATGGGGCAAGCGCTGATGCGTCAGACACCAATCGGCCATTGAATTTGTGCTGAGCCAGTCTGCCAGCGGTCTCGCTGGATCAGGATGCAGCTGGCCTCAAGAAGCTGGCTTTTCACCTGTGGGAACTGGCCTGCCAGCGAATGTTCGCCTGCGGTGATGACCGTTGACCAGCACGAATCGCCAGCAGGCTGGCTCCTACAAAGACAGGATGCAGCTGGCCTGTAGAAGCTGGCTTTTCACCTGTGGGAGCTGGCCTGCCAGCGAATGTTCGCCTGCGGTGATGACCGTTGACAGGCACGATTCGCCAGGAGGCTGGCTCCTACAAAGAC
>CAMCUN010000094.1 GCA_945878995.1 Polaromonas sp. YR568
TTCTGCCAAGGCTTGCCTGGATCGTTCAGTGCGGTCTGGATGTTCGAATCCTCGATCCATTTGAGGATCGCGTGGCTGACGAACTCTGGGCCGTTGTCTGATCGCATGTAGCGCGGTGCACCGCGTGCACTGACCAGACGCGCGAGCACCTCAATGACCCGATTCGATCTGATCCTGCCAGCGACATCGATGGCCAGGCACTCTCGGGTGAACTCGTCGATCACTGTCAGGCACTTGATCTGTTGACCTGTGGCGCAGGCATCGAACACGAAGTCGTAGGCCCATACGGTGTTCGGCCCGGTGGGCGGCACAGGGCGCGGTCTTGAGCTTGCAATGCGCCGCCTGGGCCGCTTCTGGGGCAGTTGAAGACCCGCCGCCTTCCACAAGCGATGTGCACGCTCCCAGCTCATCTCGTGACCTTCGCGCTTGAGGAAGATTCGGATTCGGCGCTCAACTCGGTAATTCGCCGAGCCGCGGGTACTGCCTTGCCAGTCGCGTCATCGCATCGATCACCGGCGCGTCACGCACCGGCCCCGTTGGCTCATATCCCAACACCGTTCTGGATATACGCATCAGCTCGCACGCACGTCGCTTCGAATGACCCTGCTCAATTGCCAGGGCCACCTGCGCTCGACGCACCTGCGAGCTCACCACTTTCGGCGGTTGATCTCCTTGAGCGTGTCGATCGCCATCTCGCGCTCGGCCAGCATGCGCTTCAAACGTGCGTTCTCGGACTCAAGCTCGCGAAGTCGTTTGACATCGTTGGCATCGAGCACGCCAAACTTCTTTCGCCAGATGTAGATCGTCTGCTCGCTGACCTTGTGCTTGCGCGCGGCCTCGGCAACCGATCCTCGGTCGGCTTCCCTCAGGATCGCGACCATCTGCTCTTCACTGAATCTACTCTGTCTCATGGGCTCCTCGCCTCGGGGGCAAGGGCCATTCTCTCAACTTATCCGTGGCAATATTTCCGGGCAGGTCACATCGGGCAGGTGTAGGTTGTGCCGGCCGCAGCAAGCATCGGCTCAGCTGGGGCTGCCGTGAGTGCCACATACCTCTGCGGCTCGGTCAGGAACCGGGTGCGGCACCCGGCGCTGCAGAACCAGTAGGGACGGCTGGCATGGTCAACCTTGTGCGGCGACTCTGTGGTGACGGTCATGCCGCAGACCGGATCTTTCAGCGCCCGACTCGAGGATGCAGGCGCAAGGGTCGCGGCAAGCATGCTCTTCATGCGCCGCACTCACTTGACCGTTGATGCAGGCGGCATCCGGTCGGCCATCATGTCCATCATCATCTGCATGATGTGCATACCGGTTGGCATGCCCTTGCCGTCGCCCATCCCAGCCATTGGCAATGCGCCGCTGGACGAACCCATCATGCACATGCCGCCAGCGCCGTGCACGGCCTGCATCTCCTTCATCATGGCCATGCCACCTTGCATCGCCTTCATGTGATCGGCCATCAGGGCCTGGCGCTCGGCGGGCGTGCTGGCGTTCACCATTTTCTGATGCATGTCCTGCATCGCTTTCATGCGGGAGTCCTGCGCTGCCATCGGCCCCGATGCGCCCATCGCGATAGGTGCCGTACTGGCAGTACGGTGCGCGGCATTCATGGAGCCGGGACTCGCGCAGGCGCCCAGGAGGACGGCGACCGACAAGGCAGCGAGGGTGCGAAAGGTGTGCATGGTGAACCCCTGCAAATTTGAGTTGCTGCCGGACGAAAAGCGGCCTGGCTGCCGAAGTGAAACGCCGACCAACCATCGCTGGCGTCTGTGCGGCACCGAACCTGTGCGGCACCGAACCGGTATGCACCTGCTCGTTAGATCAGCAGTTCAGAGTGATCTCATCGAGGCGGCGCACGCTTGACTAGCATCAAGGCGGCCGTAATCCGGTCGCTCTAGCGACAACAGCAGCCGCTGCGCGGCGCCGCGTGCCCGACCGCCATCTCAGCGTCGGCGATGGGCACAGGGGTGTAGCCGGCCTCACGAATGGCGTCGCTCAACTGGAGCCTGTCCGATTGGGTGGGCTCAATCTGTAGCCGATGCGTTGCCAGGTCGGCAATGACCTGGGCGCCCTGGTCGATCGCACGGACCGCCTTGGCAATGGTGTTGACGCAATGTCCACAGGTCATGTCCTGGACTTCGAAGGTGATCATCTTGCTCTCCGTTGGCTTTGGATTAGCAGACTTTCAACCTTTCCACCGTGGGAGGGTCAATCGTTTTGGGTGATGACCCAAAAATCGGCGGTCTGGTCTGATGCGTTTGACCTTGCCACAGTCGGAAGGTCTAGACTGATTCCCAATCACCAAAGGATAAGAAGAGCGCCATGATGAACATCGGTCAGGCGGCGAGCGCCTCGGGCGTGTCGGCCAAGATGATTCGCCACTACGAAGCCCTAAGCCTGGTGCCCGCTGCGCAGCGAACCGAATCCGGCTATCGCCAGTACGGGCAAAACGATGTCCACACCTTGCGGTTCATCCGGCACTCCCGCGACCTCGGCTTTTCGCTGTCTGAGATCGCCGAGCTGGTGGGCCTGTGGCAGAACCGCCGCCGCCCGAGCCGCCAGGTCAAGGCCCTCGCCGAGGTGCACAAGGAGCTGGAGCAAAAGGCTGCGGAATTGTGGGCGATGAAGTCGGCGCTCGAACACCTGGCGCATTGCTGCCATGGGGATGATCGGCCGGAGTGCCCTATCCTCGACGGTCTGGCGGGCGCAGACACCTTGGTGCCAGCAGCATCGGCCACACCGCGCCGTGCCGTTCGTTACGCACAAAAGGAAATCATGAAATGAAGCGTCGTGCCGTTCTCACCTCGCTCACCGCCGCAGCGGCAGCCCTGTCACTTCCGGTGGGGGCAAAGTCGGCCCTGCCGCCGGTCCAGGTCTTCAAGGACCCGAACTGCGGCTGTTGTGGCGCTTGGGTGGAGCACATGAAGTCTGCCGGCTTCTCCGTGACCGTGACCGAGGTCGACGACACTTCGGTCGCGCGAAAAAAGTACGGCTTGCCCGAAAGGTTTGGAAGTTGTCACACGGCGGTCGTCGGCGGTTACGTCGTTGAGGGCCATGTGCCCGCTAACGATGTGAAGAAGCTGCTGGTGATGAAGCCAGTGGCCATCGGGCTGACGGTGCTGGGCATGCCTGTCGGCTCGCCCGGCATGGAAATCGGCTCACGCAAGGACCCGTACCAGGTTCTGCTCGTTGCCAAGGATGGTCGTGAGCGCGTGTTCGCCACGTACAACTGAACCAAGGACTTCACCATGTAGTTCACATCCCTAATTGCCGCAGCGGCGCTGACTGTATCCGGCCAGGCCTTCGCACAAACGTCGGCTGCCGACCACGCTGCGCATCACTCCGCCGGTGCATTGGCACCCGACTCGCCCACGACAATGGCCGACGGCGAGGTCCGTAAGATCGATAAAGAGCAAGGCAAGGTCACGCTCAAGCACGGCCCTATCGCCAGCCTCGATATGCCCGGCATGACCATGGTGTTCAAAGTGGTTGACCTGAAGATGCTCGACACCCTCAAGCAGGGCGACAAGGTGAAGTTCGCGGCCGACAAAGTCGACGGTGCCTTTACGGTGACGGCCATCGAAGTGTCGAAATGAGGTCGGCCCTCGGGGCTGTCCGGCTGGCGTGGACCATGCCGAGGCGCCTGCAATCGCTGACCTGGACTCCGGAGTTCAACGTCGCGCTGTTCGCGTTCCTGCTGAATCTGCCGTGGGAGCTTTGGCAGGTGCCGCTGTTCGAGCACATGCCCCTGCAGTGATGCTGGAGGTGTAATCCCTCGGGCCTACTCGACCGGCCGCATCCAGCAGGGTCTGCAAACCACCTCGCAGGGCTAGGATAGGGTAGGCGACTGAAGAAGGCATGAAACCTCAGTTGATCGCAAATCGCACGGTCATGCTCTTGCCACCGACATTGCTCAGGGCAGCGACGAGCTTGTCACCTTTACCCAGCTTGACGCCCATGACGCGCAGCGTGTTGTCGCCTGCCTCGTTAATGTCTGCTTCGATCTTGTTGCTGCCTTGCAAAACGGTGAGCTTGCCGGCGATGCCTTTGGAAGCCATTGGCTTGCCATGGTCCATCAGGTAAATCGTCGCGCCATCAGCTTGTACCACCAGCTCAAAGCTCAGGTCATTGGCCTTCTGCACGATGCCGCCATGCAGGGGTTTGGCGTCGCCATGGGCTTGGGCCGCATTCATGCTCAGGCAGGACAGGACCAAACCGGCAACTGAAATCAAATGCGTCATCTTCATGTTTCTTAACTCCTTGCAGGGCGTGGTGCGCTTGAAGGACGCACCACCAAGCCGGTTGATCAACTCGTCAAAACGCATCGTGCTTGGGTCGTTGCAACTCATCGTCGGTGCTAGTCGGATTCAACAGCCGATCTGTCGCCGCGGCTCCGAAGCGCCAGAACAGCAGCGGTGTGAGCAAGGTGTCCAGCAGCGTGGAACTGATCAATCCGCCAAAGATAACCACCGCCACCGGGTGCAGGATCTCCTTGCCAGGCGCATCACCCGCCACAAGCAGCGGCATCAATGCAAAGGCCGCTACCAGCGCCGTCATCAGAACCGGTGTCAAGCGCTCGATCGAGCCGCGCACGATCATGGCCTGGCTGAAGGTTTCGCCCTCAAAACGGCACAGGTTAACGTAATGACTGATCTTCAAGATGCCGTTGCGCGTGGCAATGCCCGCCAAGGTAATGAAGCCCACCATCGTGGCCACTGACAGCGTCACACCTGCCAGCCACATAGCGACTACGCTGCCGATCAGTGCCAGCGGAATGTTGGCCATGATGATGCCCGTCAGCACCGCCGAGCGATAGCGCGAGTACAGCACCAGGAACATGAGCGCCAGCGACACCAGCGACAAACCCACGATCTGGGCGGTAGCCTGCTCCTGCGCCTGGAATTGACCCTCCAGGTTTACGAAGCTGCCGCTGGGAAGCGCTGTGGCTGCAATCGCTTGGCGGATGTCTGCCACGATGCGACCCATGTCGGAGCCGTCGCTGTTGGCATAGACAACGATACGCCGACGGCCGTTCTCGCGCCCAATCTGGTTGGGGCCATCGGATTCTGTCACCGTGGCAAAGCTGGACACCGGCAGGCGTCCGGCCGGCGTGTCCACCAGCGTGCGCGCCAGATCCTGCGGGCTGCGCTTGTCGTCAGGCAGTCGCAGCACTAGGTCGTAGCGCCTGACCCCGTCCACAATTTGCGAGCCATGTGCACCGTCGGTCAGCGCCTTCAGGATGCGCAATGCCTCACCCGGAGGCAGACCTGTCTGCGCCAGCCGCTGCGGGTCAAGCCGGACCATGATCTGCGGAATCAGGACCTGCTTTTCTACGGTCAGGTCTACCAAGCCAGGGATGGTGGCCAGCTTGCCGCGCATCTGCTCGGCCAGCCCGCGCAGGGTGTCGGTATCGTCGCCGTAAATTTTGACCGCAATTTGCGCCCGAACGCCCGAGAGCAGGTGGTCCAGCCGGTGCGAGATCGGCTGACCGATGGCCACTTGCGCGGGCAATACAACCAGTTGGGCGCGGATGCGGGCCATCACTTGCTCGCGATCGACCGGCTTGCCATCGCGATTCAAATCGACGTCGATCTCGGTGGAATGTACGCCCTCGGCATGCTCGTCGAGTTCAGCTCTACCAGTACGCCGGCCCACCTGACTCACGCCTGGCACCTGGCCGATCAGTTGTTCAGCCACAGCCCCCATGCGGTTGGCCTCGGCCAGCGAGGTGCCCGGGTTGAACAACAGAGACAGCACCAGCGAGCCCTCGTTGAAGGCCGGCAGGAAGGCGCGCGGAAAAAAGGGCACACTGGCCGCGGCCAAGGTAACAGCCACGACCGCGGCACTGATCAGGACCCGTGCCCGCGGAAAGGACCAGTTGAGCAGCCGCCGGTCCCAGGCCTTCAGGTGCGTCACAAGAGGGCTGTCCCCGTGTCCCAGTTGTTTCATCCTGGGAAGCAGGTAACTGCACAAAACCGGTGTCACCGTCATGGACACCGCCATCGACGCCAGGATGGAGACGATGTAAGCAATACCCAGCGGCGCAAACAGACGGCCTTCGATGCCCGGCAAGGCGAACAAGGGCACGAACACCAGCACAACGATCACTGTGGCGTACACGATGCCTGAGCGCACCTCGACGCTGGCCTGCTGCACGACCGCCATCACCGAGCGCGGCTGAACCAGGGCTCGGTTCTCTTTGAGCCGACGCAAGATGTTCTCGACGTCGACCACGGCATCGTCGACCAATTCGCCAATCGCAATCGCCAAGCCCCCCAGCGTCATGACGTTGATCGACTGGTCCAGCCAGCGAAAGACCAAAGCCGTGACCGCCAGCGACAGTGGTATTGCGACTAATGAAATGAAGGTGGTGCGTGCAGACAACAAGAACGCAAACAAAACGATGGCCACAATCACTGCAGCGTCGCGCAGCGCCTCGGTCACATTACCAACGGAGGCCTTGATGAAATCGGCCTGCCGAAACAGCACCTTGGGTCTGGCAAGCCCCTGTGGAAGGCCCGCTTGAAGGTCTCCCAACACTTGCTCAATCTGCCGGCTGAGCTTGACGGTATCGGCGGCAGGCTGCTTTTGCACGCTCAGGATCACGGCAGGCTGCCCTTGGTAACCCGCATCGCCACGCTTGAGGCCGGCAGCGAAGCGCACTTGGGCCACCTGCTGCAGCAGCACTGGCCGAGCATCCTTCCAAGCCACGGCTATGCCTTGCAAATCCTCGAGCCGCTGGGTACGACCCATGTGACGAATGAGGTATTCACGGCTGTTGAGGTCGATGAAGCCGCCCCCGGCGTTGCCGGCATACCCGCGCAGGGCCTGCTCGACTTGGCTCAGGGAAATGCCCAGTTGCGCCATGCGCGCCGGATCGGGCTCCACACGCAGCTGGCGTACCTCGCCGCCGATGGGAATGACCTGGGAGACGCCAGCGATGCCGAGCAGACGAGGCCTCAGCACAAAGTCGGCGTATTCACGGGCCTGCATGGGCGTGGCAGCGCCCTCGCCGCCTTGCAGCGGTAAGGCAATCAGCATGATCTCGCCCATGATGGACGAGACGGGCCCCATGACGGGCGTAATGTCGGCAGGCAGTTGACTGCGCAGTTGCGTCAATCGCTCGGCGACCAACTGGCGGTTGCGGTAGATGTCGGTGCCCCAGTCGAACTCGGCGTACACCACTGACAGCCCAATGCCCGAAGTGGAGCGCACCCGGGTGACACCGGGCATGCCGTTGAGGGCCGTCTCGATGGGGAAGCTGACCAGTTGCTCGACCTCCTCCGGCGCCATGCCACCGGCCTCGGTCAGCACCGTCACCAGAGGTTTGTTGAGGTCCGGAAACACGTCGACCGGTGTGCGCCAGGCGGTCAATGCCCCATAGACCATGAGCAAAGCCGCAAAGGCCAGGACGAACAGCCGGTTGCGCAAGCTGTATTGAACGATCCAGTTGAACATGATGCTCAGGCTCCGTTCAGCGGATCTGCGCGACCAGCGCCGCGCCTTGAACCAACACACGGTTGTCAGCGGCCAGTCCCTGGGTGACCAACACCGTGACAGCGTCCAGCGGCTGGACCTGAACCGGCTGCGGCATGAAGCGCTCAGCGCCCGTCTTGATCCAGACCATGGGTTCGTTAGCCGGGCTGCGCACGACAGCAGACGCGGGCAAAACGATGCCCTTGCGCCGCTCCTTGAGCGCCGCGACCACTGTCACGGATTGACCGACCGCCAGGGGTGCTGCGCCGGCAGCGACCGAAGCTCGAAAGTTCAGCGGCAACATGCCGTCACGCAAGGACCGAGCAGCGCCGACCAGTTGCAGCTTGACGCCCTCGAGCCCAGCCAGATGGGCCCCGCCCAAACGACTGCCGAGCGACACATCGGGTGTGCTGGCCTCCACCATCAGGCGGGCCGGATCGATGACCTCGATCAACACCTCGCGTGTGTCCACAATCTGGCCCGCCTTCACATTGGCACGTGCAATCACACCCGAGACCGGCGCGCGCAACGGCTCACGGACATCCAAACTTGCGGCGATGCGCTGTTCGCGCTCAGTCAGCGACTGGACGTCGATTCGAGCGGCGTCGATGTCCTTGCGTGGCACGGTGCCTTCGAGCATCTCCAACCGGCGCAGGCGCTGCTCCGCCAACTCCCGCGCAGCTTTCAACTCGGCGCGCTGTGACTGTTGGGCCGCCAGGGCAAATGGATCGGCATGATGGCGCACCCACACCAGCACCTCGCCTTGCTGTACGGTTTGGCCTGCCATCGGTAATCCACGCGGCCCAGGCTCAATGCGTCCGCCATGTGTTGCCTGCACTTGGCCGCTGGCATTGGGGTCTGCCACGACCCGGCCAGGCAACTGGATCGTCGCGGCGGCCTCGGACGCGGGAGCGAGCTGGGTACGCAGTCCCATGCGCCTTTGCGCGAGCTTGGGCACATTCACGCTGCCATCAGGCAAGCGTGCGAGCCCACCGGCAGTCGGCGAAGAGGCTTGATCCAAATGCTCACCATTCGGGCCGTGAGCACCCGGGCCAGCCCATGCAGAAAGAGAACTGGTCATCGCTAGAATCGCCACTTGAACGCGAAAACAAGACAGTCGTTTCACGCTTGACCTCCTTGGGACAACCGACGCGGGCGCTGGTGGCGCAGGCGCGCGGCTGCGATGCCGAGCAACACCAAAGTAGCCAAGGCCCCAAGGGTCCACCACTCCCAATGGAAGTGGTGATCATTAACGGGCGAGGACGCTGGCACACGCAACACCGCGTCAAGTAGGTCGCCGTCCTTACCCGCAAGCACGGTGATCACCAACGGGTACTCACCCGGCGTGGAGAGCTTTTTGAGCATGGCTGGGTCATCGATTACGTAATCGCCAATATCGGCGTGGAATTTGGCTTGCGCCTTGAGTGCGCCAGACTCAACTTCGACCTGCGCCTGCAGTACAGGCTCGTTGGTCGCAAACCGGTCAATCAACATAGACAACTTGCCACTGGTCAACGTTGCGACCAACTCGAAGAGGTCGGACTTGGCTTCAATTTGAAAGCTGGCCTGCATGGCATTGGCCTGACCGGTCGTTGGCGAATCCAAGTGCTCGCCGTTGGGGCCATGCGCGCCGGGGCCAGCCGAGGTGAGTACAGGCATCAGCGCCAGCAGGCTGGCCGTCAAGCCTGCCCAAACGAATCTGAAAATGAATGAATAAATCATGGCAACAATCCCAAAGCTTGTTCAAGGCGAGCAATCGCCAACTGATGATTAATCTGCTGACGCGCCAAGGCACTCTCGGCGCTGGCGGCTGCGGCTATTGATCGAAGCATTTCAGGCAGCGCCGTTTCACCTGCACGGAAGGACTTGTCAATCAAGCGCGCCCGTTCGATCAACAATTGCGCCCGTTCTCGCTCCGCTTGCAGTTGCGCCTGACTCAAGCCCAGTTGGCTTTGCGCCAGTGCCACTTCGGCCGTCAGGCGCTCGCGCATTCGCTGCGCCTGTGTTTGAGCAATGTCCAGTTCACCGAACGCAGCAGCGATGCGAGGCTGCTGGTAGGCCTGTCCACCCACAGGCACCCGAAGCGCCACCACGACACTGCTTTGCGAACTTGCCCCTTGCCCCAGGTACTCTTGCCGCATGCCCAGTATCAGTTGTGGCGAATCCGGGCGCTGAACCCGCGCCAGGTCGGCCCGACGCAGACCCAAGTCCACCGCTGCGCTTGCGAGAACAAGTTCTGGGTGGGTGTCCGGCAATTGCGCCAAGGGCGGGGCGACGCTCGTGCGCAATGCCAGGGGCGGCAAGCCTGTGAGCAGGTGCCAATGGGCCTGCTGGATACCCAAGACTTGACGCGCTGCGCTCGCTTGCGCCTGGGCTGCAAGCCATTCGGATCGGGCTGCGAGCGCATCGGAGCGGGCGAGATCACCCGCGCGCACGCGTCTTTCGATATCCTGCGTCAAGTGGCCTAAGACTTGAACCTGCCGTTCCACTTGGTGCAGTTCGGCCTCGGCAAGATGCAGTGCGCTAATCGCCTCGCGCAGCCGCCCGGCCAAACGCAGGCGCTCGGCCTGTTCGGTGGCCTGAACCCAACCCGACTGGGATTGCGCCGCCTGCCCCCCAACTGCACGCTCTCCCGGCCACCAAAGGGGAAGCGCCAGCCCAACCTCCGTCTCACGGTTTGCGTCAGGCGCGCCAGCGCGTCCCTCGCGTTGGCCTATGCTCACGGCAGGTGTCGCAGCCAGCCAGCTTTGAGTGACTGCCTGGTCGGCCTGAGCGCGGGCATAACGACCGCGTGATTCGGACGCCTCCAACGAGCGTTGCCATGCAGCCTCAAGCGCTTGGTTGAAAGTCTGAGTGCCCGTCGCGGCATTGGACGCAGTTCGCGTACTTTCTTGCGCCCGCCCGGACATCGGAGCAACGAGGGCCATGCATAGCATCGCGCAAGGCATCAAAGCGTACGCCGACTGCCATGGCCGATGCCATGTCATTATTTTCATCGTCTTGATCGACAATTTGCGCCCAGTCAAAAACGCCAAATACAGACGCAGTGGAAAGGGCAGAACCAAAAAACGTACTGCGCAAGTTCAAGCGCAGGCACGGCCGAAAGTCAGGCCGTTCGTTTTGGGGGTCGATCGAGTTCGTCGGGTAGCAACTGGCCCCTCGAGGGGAGACGGTCTACGGAAGGTTGATCCGTGCCGGGCAGCACAGGAGTAGCAAATTGAGGGGTAAGCAAGGCCGAAGAAAACTGGCTGGCGTCGCAAAGGACGTGCACGCTTGATGCCGTGGAGTTGTCCACATGAAAGTCATCAGCATGATCATCATGGTGATGGGCAACGCCTTGAAAGTGCAGCAGCTCGTGCTGTTCTTGCTCTTCATGCGCCATAAGCGCACCAAAGCCTGCAAAGGCCAGCGACTGCCAGCCCATGCAAAGAATCAGAAACACAGTGACTAAGTGCCGCAACATTGATGAATCTTATCAGTAATCAGCAATGAGCATGAGTGCAATCTCCGTAATACCCCTTGCGAGGAGTCCGGGTAATACCTTCTCAACGCCGTATGCCCCGTCATCAGAACAGGAGTCTGCCCGCAAGTCTGCAGTCTCGGAATTGGATCATCTGGCCGTTTCCTTGGACATTCGTCCGAACTGGAACAACCCCGGAGAGCAGTTTTTGAAGCGCTGTACTGGCTACCAATCGGCACCCCAGCTGCGATTGTTCGGTTTTGATCAACAAGCAATGCATTGGCATTAAAACGGCAAGGCGATTGCATCACTAATCGGTCGCAATTGGCGCCTCGGTTCGAATAGCTACCGCAGCACCGTCGTCCCGGTAGATGACCTGCTCACCGCCGGCGAGCGCTGCCACTGTCCGGTGCAGCGCATAGCCGCTGACTTCCTCCGGCTTCTGGAATACAGAGGTCATTACTGGGTCTCCATGGTGCGGGTCTGGCAGCTGAACTACAGCCTCCTGCAACTCATTCTGCCAGCAGCTTGACCGTGCTGATCGTCTTCGATGGAGCGCCTAATTCTTAAGGATTAGCCGGGGATCTGGCTGTTTGTTAAGACGATGAAGGTGACCGTCGCCGGCCAAGATCGGTCGGGCATTCAGGCATCACTGGCGTGATTTGAATGAGCAGATCTCCTTGGCGAGACCGCAATCGTCAGGTTCAGAATCCTCGGCGCCGGTGAACATCCCCGTCCTAAAATTCTCTTCAGAGCCCGAAAACCAATATAGGAATAAAAGAGGACCTAGTGGCTAGTCTCTTACGGGACGCCATCTCAATGGCGTTTTCACCAAAATCCATCAGGGCTCAAAACGCTCGTTCGGGCTGGATCGACCCGCGTGTCCGAGCGGCTCCCCCGGATCCGAATCAGAACAGCGAAGATGCCTGACGGATACGATTGTGCTTGACCTGTTAGGAGTAACGCGTTGAGTGATGCGGCAGCGTCGCTTCAATCGGGTCTGCGATGGACAGCGTCCAGGTCCAGCCCGGTATCGTCGGATTCCGGCGACTGGACGTCTCCCGCAACACGCTCAATCAGCTCCTCGACAATGAACCGACCGTAGCGCTGAGCCCCAGGGGAGTGCAGCCCGCGCGCGACGCCTGCGACCTTCTCAACTTCGGCATCGACGTCGGTTTTAACCACCAGAAAGCCACAGCCGGCCTCGGCCAGCGCACCGTGCGCTCGGATCAGGTTCAGGTCCTGGCCGATCGAGGCAAAGAAGCTGGCCGTACGAATCTCCTCATTGACCTGAGAGCGCATCTCAAGGGGTGTGTAGCGAACCAGATCCGAGGGCTGAAAGCCGTCCGCGAGCGACTGCGCACAGGCGGCGTCTACCGCCTGCATTGTGGGCAGCGCAACGACGACATGGCCGACTGGCTTAAATACACCAAACGACAGCGGAGGGTCTGATTTGTCCATGCGACGCTCCGATAAGGAAATGCATCATTCGACGCCGCTCAGGCAGCGCATTCACGCTGCCCAGCGCACGGCCCTTACTTGGGCATCAGCACCGTATCAATGGCATGGATGACGCCGTTGTCGGCGGCCACATCGGCAGCCACCACTTTGGCATCGTTCACCATTGCACCACCCACGGTGCTGACCATCAGGTTGCTGCCTTGAACCGTTTTCACGTTTCCGGCCTTCAGGTCTGTGGACATCACCTTGCCCGAAACCACATGGTAGGTCAGCACAGACTGCAACTTGGCCTTGTCCTTGAGCAGCGCGTCCAGGTCGGCCTTGGGGATCTTTGCGAAGGCCGCGTCGGTGGGCGCAAACACGGTAAAGGGGCCCTTACCTTTCAGGGTTGGCACCAGGTCGGCAGCTTTGAGCGCTGTAGACAGCGTTTTGAAGTTGCCAGCTGCAACCGCTGTGTCGACGATGTCCTTGGCATTGACGCCAAGGGCAGAAACGGCGAGGGCCGAGGCAATGAACAGCTTTTTAATGTTCATGTTGATTCCTGGTTGAATGAGTCGTGAGTTGTGGACCGAGACAGGTCGGTCACCCTGATGGCTGTCATTGCCGCCCCAGCAGAACCAGAAAGGGGGCAAGTCAAAGTCAGCGCTTTTCCAGCCGTGAACGTTCACCGGACCACATCGAAGCGCAACACACCTCAATGCTTTTCAAACCATGAGTCAGTGGCCTTGCGCTCCCATGCAGCCAGTTGGGTCTCCGCCTCATCTTGCGCCACGCCGTAACGCTCTTGAATCATCCCGGCGAGCTTTTCGCGTTGCCCTGCGACGACGGCGAGGTCGTCGTCAGTCAGCTTGCCCCATTCCTCTTTTGCTTTGCCCGTGACCTGCTTCCAATTGCCTTTGATCTGGTCCCAGTTCATTTGGATTTCCCTCGCGGATATTTGCTGAAAAGTATCAAGACGGCGCAAGCGACAACGGCCTCTGGGGTGTCCCGCCAACTCACGGTGGGCTCCCCTGGCAATGTGTGCGCGTCCCTTTGATCATGCGCCATCAGTGGCCTCTTGATTGACTCAGTCGGGTCCCTCGCTGGTCAATCGTTGAGCGAGGTCAAAAGTGCGAGCACCTCAAGGTCAAACGGACAGATGGCTTAGCCACCTGCTTGCATCAGCAGGCGCCGTCGAAGCGCAAGGTCTTCCACGCGCTTCGAATGACATGCCGGCAACCGGCCAATCGTTGCGTGGTCAGTTCTTGTTGGATCTGGACTGTGCCGCGGCCACGCAAGTGCCCTTGGCGTTACCCGAATGCCTGGCAAGCAGCAGCGTTCAGCGCGCGATCGAAATTCCGATCGGGCGCGACAAGCGAACGTCGTCTCGAATCACCAGTTTGCAAGTTGCCGCCGGGATGTCGCAGGTGGCCAGGCCGTTGGCGACGACGCCGGTTTTGTCTTCGTTGAACACCGGCAGGTAGAGCGTCTGGCCGATGATGCTCAGGCTACCCAGTGTGGTGGAGATGCTGCCGCCGAAGAGTGCGCCAGTGTCGATGGTTTTCTGGAGTTGGCGGGTCCGAGGGTCGTAACTGCGTATGCCGCCTGCGAAATCAGAGGTGTAGAGCAAACCGTCCGGTCCCCAGGCCAGCCCCAGGAAGCTCACGTAGCCATTGCCTTTGGGCGTGGGTAACGGTTGAGGTGCAAACACTTCGCCTGCGCCGGTCTGCAGGTTGTAGCGCAGGATCTGGCTGTCGAACTCGTAGGTGATGCCGCCATTGCCATCGGCGACGCTGCCCTGCGTGCTCACATAAAGATGACCATCCGGGCCGAAGGACAACTCGTTAGGCCCATTGAGCAGCCCGCCAGATGTTCCGTTGCCGCGGGCAAACACGCTCAGAAACGCCCCGGTTTTACCGTCGAATTTCAGGATTTGGTCGCTGCGAAAACTCGCCACGTACAGATGTCCATCCGGACCGAACGCATTGCCATAAGGGCGCTTCATGCCGTTGCCCTGGGCAAACACGTCGATAAAGGCGCCGGTCTTGCCGTTGTAGCGCAGGATCTGTCCGCTGGTGTTCGTGCCGCTGCTCACATAAAAGTGCCCATCGGGGCCGAAGGTCAGTCCGTCGGGGTCCGTCAGACCGCCGCTGCCCGCGGCGATGAAATCGCCGAGATAGGCGCCAGTGCTGCTGTTCAGGCTGACGACGTTATTGCCCCGGGTATTGCCCATCAGTACGGTTGCAGCCGATGGCGACGAGTCGCCGCAGGAGGCCAGGAAGAGCACCCCGGCGAGTGCTGCACCGAGGACGCGGAAGAGCCGTGTTGGGACAGTGTGGGAGGGGGTCATGGCGGGTGATCGATTCGGTCGTGCGGGACGGTTTAGGGCGGGGCAAACAATCAATCGATATCAATCAGAAATTTAGCATGGGGTTAATGGTGCGGCCGCGCCGCCTGAGCTGCATGCGTGGCCAGAACCTCGGCGGGCACACAGGCACGCGTCGCGGGCACGCGGACAGTAGGCCGTGGCCCATGGGGTGCACGGTCGGGGTGCATCATGCAACTGCGAGGGTGAGGCAAGCAAGCCTTGCGAGGCCGCAATCCTGGCGAGCCGAGCGGATGATCGAACATCGCAACTCGATTACCATACGACCCATATCGGGATGGTGGGTGACCCATATGAAGACCACGATAGAACTGCCGGACGACCTTCTGGCGCGTAGCAAAGCGGTTGCGCACCGCGAGAACACCACGCTCAAGGCACTGATCGAAGAGGGCCTGCGTCTGGCGCTGCGGGCGCGCAGGCGCAAGCCGGCTGCGCCTTTCGCTCTGCGGCCTTTCCAGGGTGACGGCTTGGCGCCGGAATGCGC
>CAMCUN010000095.1 GCA_945878995.1 Polaromonas sp. YR568
TGAGCGCCACACACTCTGACTCCCTCCCCCTCTGGGGGAGGGTTGGGGTGGGGGCACGCGAAGCACCACCCTTGCGTCACGCGTGCCCCTCTCCCCAGCCCTCTCCCCAAAGGGGCGAGGGAGCAAGTCCAGACTGCACAGACTCCCACCTGAGCCCATGACCACCCCCATCGCCATGCACGACCGCATCGCCTACTCGGCCATGCCCGAGCGCGCACCCGTGCAGTGGCCGGGCGGCGCGCGCCTGGCTTTGTGGGTGGCGCCCAACATCGAACATTACGAGTACCTGCCGCAAGAGGTGCGCGTGCGCGACCCTTGGCCCCGCGTGCCGCACCCCGACATACTGGGCTACGGCCAGCGCGACTACGGCAACCGCGTGGGCGTGTGGCGCTTCATGGAATTGTTTGACCGCTTTCACATCTCTTGCACGGTGTCGTTGTCCATGGCCGTGCTTCAGATGTACCCGGACATCACCGAGGCCATGCTTGAGCGCCGTTGGGAGCTGATGTCGCACGGCCTCTACAACACACGCTACCACTGGAACTACACCGAGGACGAGGAGCGCCAGGCCATTGCCCACTGCCAGGACATCCACCGCAGCGTCACGGGCCGAGACCTGCGTGGCTGGTTTTCGCCAGCGGCCTCCAACACCCTGGCCACGCCCGACCTGGTGGCCGAGGCCGGCATCAGCTACCTGTGCGACCTCTATCATGACGACCAGCCCACCGCCATTCGCGTGCGGCAAGGCGAGCTCGTCTCCCTGCCCTACAGCATGGAGATCAACGACAGCATCGCCTGGCGGCGCGGCATGGAAGCGGCAGACTTTGCGCAAAAAATCCGCGATGAATTCGACACGCTTTATGCCGAGGGCGGCCGCGTGATGAATATCGCTGTCCATCCCTTCATCATGGGCCAGCCCCACCGCATTGCCGCCTTGTCTGAGGCTCTGGAGTACATCCTGGGCCACTCAGGCGTGTGGTGCGCCACTGGGGCCGAGATCGTCGATGCCTGGCGCGCCCAACAACCCACCCCAGACCCGTGACCACCACCATGAGCACCTCACCTGATTACATCCGCGACTACATGGCCGAACGCACTGTTGACCCGGCGCGCTGCGCCCTGGTCATCATTGACATGCAGTACGCCACCGGCTCCCGGCAAGGAGCGCTCGGCCTCAAACTTGCAGCGCAAGGCTCGAATGTGGGCGACTACCGCTTTGAGCGCATCGAGCGCTTGGTGCTGCCGCACACGCTGGAACTGCGTGAGAGCTTTCGCAAGGCCGCCCGTCCCGTGGTGCACATCACCATAGGCGCAGCACTGCCCGACGCCAGCGACGCGCCACCGCACATGCGCAAGCTTTTTGTGGAGTTTGACAACCACCTGGGCAGCCGCCAGCACGAGATCCTGGACGAGCTCAAGCCCTTGCCGGGCGAGCATGTGCTGCGCAAAACCAGCATTGGCGCCTTTGCCACCACCGGCATTGACAGCCTGCTGCGCGCCTTGGGCTGCGATCAGCTTTACCTGTGCGGCGTGTCCACCAACATGTGCGTGGAAACCACCGCCCGCGAGGCGGCCGATAGAGGCTACGCCGTGACCTTGGTGGAAGACGCTTGCGGCACCACCCACGAGGAGCTGCACCAGGGCACCATGCGCAATTTCCAGCGCCTGTTTGGCCGGGTGCGCTCGACGGCCGAAAGCCTGGCCGAGATCGGGGGCTGACATGACTGACACGGCTGTCAAGCGCGTCCTGGTCATCGTGCCTTTTGCCATGTCGGCCGACAACCTGGCGCTGCGCGAGCAGCAACTGGCCGGCCTGCAGTTCGGCCCCGACATCCGCTTTGAATACCGCGCTGTGCGCGCAGGCCCTGCCAACTACGCCAGCCACCACGACTTTGCGCTGGCCGAGGTGGCCAACTTCGAGGCCGGTTGCCGCGCCGAGCAAGAAGGCTTTGACGCGATTTGCATAGACACCATGAGCGACTCGGGCGTGGCCGCGCTGCGCTCGGTGCTTGACATCCCGGTCTTTGGCCCAGGCAAGGCCTCCATGCTCATGGCGCTCACCCTGGGCGACCGCTTTTCCATCCTCACCATGGCCAGCCGCTGGAAGCCGCTTTATAAAAAAGCCCTGGACGAGCTGGGCCTGCACCACAAATGCGCCTCGGTGCGCGCCATTGAAGTGCCGCCAGACAACCACGCCTTGCTGTCGGGCAAAGAAGAAGACGTGTTCCCCCTGCTGGAGGCCGCTGGCCGCAAAGCCATTGAGCAAGACGGCGCCGAAGTGCTGATTTTGGGCTCGACCACCATGCACCAGTCGCACGCTTGGCTGCAAGCTCGCCTGCCTGTGCCCATCATCAACCCCGGCCCGCTCAGCTACAAACTGGCCGAAGCCGCGCTGGCCCTGGGCCTGGCGCACAGCCGCGTAGGCTACCCCGCGCCCATGCACCCGCGGCTGGACATGCTCAGCGCCATGTTCGATGCGGCGACCACCTCACAGAAAGCCCCCTGATGCCCAAGCACCTCACACCCGATCAAGTGGCCGCTTACGAGCGCGATGGTTTTGTTTGCCCCATTGACGCACTGTCACCCGCCGAGACTGCCCAGGCCAGGGCCGAGCTCCAAGCCTGGGAAGCCGAGCGCGGCGCACCCATAGACTTTCCGGAAAAGTCCAAGTCCTACCTGCTCTTTGACTGGGCCGACCGGCTGGTGCACCACCCCACAATTTTGGATGCGGTTGAAGACATCATTGGCCCGGACATCTTGGTCTACCACTCCACGCTGTTTGTCAAAGAAGCGCAGACGCCTGCCTATGTGCGCTGGCACCAAGACAGCACCTACTTTTACCTCTCGCCGCACCTGCACATCACCGCCTGGGTGGCTTTGTCCGACGCCAGCATCGCCGCCGGCTGCATGCACGGCCTGGCCGGCAGCCACCGCTGGGGCGCGTTCGAGCACGACGACAAACCCGAACCCATGAACATGATCCGTCGCGGCCAGGGCATCAGCGACCGCTTCGACCAAGAAACCGGCACGCCCATGCCCGTGGGCCCCGGCCAAATGTCGCTGCACCACACCGACTTGGTACACGCCTCAGGCGGCAATGCCACGGACGACAGGCGCCTGGGTTATGCCATCAGCTACATCCCGGCCTCCGTCCGCCCCACCGGCAAGGTGCAGCCTTCGGCGCTGTGCGTGCGCGGCCGCGGCCATGGTCACTTTTTGCCAGAGCAAAGGCTGGCTCAAGCCTTGTCGCCTGAGGCGCGCGAGGCTCACACCCAGGCCCTGGCCAAATTCAGGGCGCTGCAAGATGCGGGGTTTGCGGGCTGAGCAAGCCCCATGAGACTTATTGGACAGACAAGGTGATGGCCGCGCTGGCGTTGACTGTGCCAGCCGAAATCGTTGTTCCAATTTTTGCGTATGCCGCTGAGTAATTAAAAGTGAGCGAGCTCGTTGAGGTGTTGGCTGGAATGGTTGCTGTGTCCGCGCTAAAACCGTTGGTGACCGCAACTGGTGTCGAAGCGTTCTTGCTGGTCACCGCAACGCCAACGCCGGTGGCAGTCCCCGTATTGGCAATGAATGGCGAACCCGCGGAAACGGGGTTGAACGACCAAACGGGGGTCACTGTGTATGCAAAAGCATTGCCCTGAGAACAGGTCAACTTGAGAGAAAAATCGACCCCTCGATTCAGGTTTGGGTTGTCCACCCCAGAAGGCGACAAGGTAGGCAAGGTCACTGTAGGGGAGAGCAGGGAACACGTTGGGTACCCCGAGAATGAAAACCCAACAAACGGCTGTCCGGCGGTTTGGGACATACTGACACTTCCATTTAAATTGCTGTTGGATTGCCCTGCTGAGACCCGTACAAATCTGGAAGCGTCCAGCGTGAAACTGCCTTTCGCACCCGGTGACACCGTCACACTGAGTTCTTGCACGAAACTCGTCGGGGTCGCACAATTCGAAAACTCATAAAGATCAGTGAAGAGTCCTGAGACTGGTGAAGTTAAATATGCGCTAGCTTTGTATCCTGAAGAAGGACGGCCAAGGAAGGTGAAACCACAGCTGGAGCCCGTGCCCGCAGATGTTCTGTTGAAGGCTGCCTGCGTGTTGCTCAGTGGAGAATAGGACTGACCATTTTGAACCAAAGAGAACAAACAAGAATCACCTACTGAAGTGGTGCTCACAGCCGTAAATCCAACGATCAAATTGATGCTAATTTGGTAGGGACTGCCCGAAGGTTTGGCTGTCACAGTCAGAGTTTTATTGTCACCGCTGAATGTATAAATCCTATCGGGTGTTGCTGTCGTGTTCAAACTCCAAGAGGCGGTGTAATTGCAAGTGGTGGCTTGCGCTGGCACATGAAATATTAGAATTAACGCCATTCTACAAAATAATGTCAACAAGTTTTTTGCGCGGGATGAAATATTCATGAACTTGACCTTGCTGGCAACTCTTTCGACACTGCACCAACGGTGCATTGGAGATCGAAGGAGGTATATCCACTGGCATTGATAAATGCTTTCTCTTCCACCGCATATTGCGTGATGCAATATTCGGTCGGCTTTTCTCCCCACACCACCTTGAGCGTGTCTTGAGGACGTGGCACGCGAACCAGTGCTCGGCTGCCTTGGCCGACGGTACCCACCTCAATCCCTTGGCTGTTGGTCACAGTCGCGCCAATGGGGATGCGCTCACCACTGCTGGCCGCCAATCTCAGCAACAAAGGGCGCCCGATGGTTGTTGCAAACTTCAGCCGAACAATGGCGCCTTCTACCGGTGCAATCTTTTGACCTGCATTGTCAATTTCCAAGTCAATCGATGCATTTTCCAGGTTGATTTGCACATCGTTGAGGTAGTAAGGAGACAGGCTGGGTACCACACCGAAGCCCGCCTCGTTGACGCGTGCACGGCTGCCTTGCAGCCCCACCCCTTTTCCATTGGGCACTTCGACAATAGCAAAGGTGCTGCCCAAAGGAGGAGCAAAGATGAAACCGTCGCGGTGGACCACCACAGCGCCTGTGGCGCTCAAGCCGGTTTGTGTGGACCCATTTTTGGAAGAAGACAAATTAGCCCCAAAGCTGCCCCAGGGGTGGGCGTAATTGAGTGAGCCGCTCGAAGTTGCAGCGTCCCCGGTTTGCGATTGGCTCAAGTTGTAATAGACCGTGTTGTCCTGCCCCAGGTTGCCCGCGAAGGACACCAATCGGGAGGCATCGCTGTTGTCAGTCTTGGCATAGTTCACGCTCAGTGAACCCGACTTGGCCATGCGATCTGTGGGGATGGTCATCGCAACACCAAAGCTGCTTGTCGATTTGTTGTCGGCGAGGTGGCTTTGGCTGATGTAGGCATTGAGGTAGATCCGCTGCCACGTCGTGGTGTAAGAGGCGCGGTACTGTTTGGATTGGCTGTTGGTCGCCCAAGTGGTTTGATCCAGCGTACTCAATGACAAACCGCCATAGGTCTTCAGGTTCAGCGACATGCTGAGAAACCGGCTGCTTTTCAAGTTAAAAAAAGTATTGAAATCAAGAGGCCTCCCCCCCAATGCGGCGGTGGGTGACACATACGTCCGTGATTGCTCAGTCAGGCCTCCATAAAATTGGAACGGCCCCAGGGCGCGTGCTGTGTAGGTGGCGCTGAAATTGTTGCCTGCTTGTGTGGACGACTGCCCTCGCGCTTGTCCATGAAGGCTGTTGAAGGCCAATATCCCATACGGATTGCTGAAACCCGCTTGTAGACCAAGGTTGGTGTAATTGGGTGACAGCAAAACCTCCACACCGGGTGACAGCCATTTGTTGAGGCCATAACGCAAATAGCCTTGCAGCACAGGTGCAGGATTGACGTTTGCCGTGTTGGCCCGGTAATTTCCCACCGACATGCTGTAACGGAAAGACCCCGGATTGAGCTTACCTGCACCGAGACTGTAGGGTTCTGTGAAAGTCTGTTGGCTGCCGTCTGCTTCGGTCACGATGACTTCCAAATTTCCAAGGGTTGCAGGTGGGTTGACTTCGGTCAACTCAAATGGACCGGGTGGCACGTTTTGCTCCAAAAATACCACCTTATTTTGCAAAATTCGCACGCGGGCATTGCTGCGTGCGATTCCACGTATGACTGGGCGGTAGACCCGTTCCTCATCGTTCATCATGCCTTCATCAGAGGACAGGCGCAGCCCACGCAAAGGCACACCTCCAATGACGGGGCTGAAACTGTTGGTATCCCCCAAGGCCAGGCTGGATTTCCAATCCACCAAAGGGCGGCTCACATAAGTATCACCCGAGGTGAACTGATTGGTGACCAGGTTGCCGGAGCTTTGCGTCAAAAAACTGGTGTGCCGCAATTGCCAACCCTCTATATTCACACCCGAATTCAAACCTAAAAAATTGGAGGTGGCACCCTGCGCTTGATAGTGGTTGGCGTTGTAGTTGACAAAGCCAGCGTTCTCTCCTCGCGTGAGCATGGCCGCAGAGACGAATGAATTGCGCTGCTTTGCCAAATAGGCTTGGGGGATGCTCAATTTCAGCTGGAGTGCACTGTTGTCAAAATTGGAACTGGCGCCATCGACCCAGTCCTCCAGATACAAACAGCTGGCCGCCTCCAGCGCTGCCGGTTCTGAACTCTTTGCGTTGAGCAATGTCTGCCCTTTGGAACTGATGGCGGCGGGCTTGACGTTCAATTCCGTGAACAACGCAGGCGTGATGCAGGGCTTGGCACTGCCATTTTCCCCGCCAGGAGGAATGGTAAACAACACAGTGGACCGGCCGGCAGGCGCGCCGTTGCGGAAAATCTCGACCGCCATCGGGCCGGGACGCACATTCGCAAGCCTTTTTTGCTGGTCGCTGTTCATGCTGCGAAAGCCCTTGCCCATCATGAACTCGGTATCGAATTCAACGTCTTCTGAGCTGGCGGCCGGGGTGGGCAAAACCGCTGAGGCGCGACTGAGTGTCAAGCCGCGGTCTTGTGGGTTTTTCTCGTCGCCGCTCATGCTGGGCAAGCCCTTGCCAGGCAATGGTTGCACATCAGATTTGAAGTCATCTGCGATGTGGGCCAGGGCAGGCAATGTCTGTAACGCAAGTGTGAGCTTCAAGCCGCCAGGTTCTTGGCGTTTTGTCGCGAAAGGTTGCGAGCTATTTTCTGAAATTTGAGCCCAAACCAACGAGCCCGGCGTCACGGTCAGAAGTGTTCCAGCCAATAGCCTTTTTACAAAAGCATGCCTTTGCGACCGCACATTGGACGCTTCCATTCGTATCGACGCCTTTGTTTTGACTTAAAGCCAAGCACTCGCGAAGAGTTACTTCCCGGCGGGAATTGCGAACGGAGTGGAGTTCACACCACCATAGTCGTTGATGAAGTCGGCCACCAACTGCGAGTATTTTTCAGGCAGTTTTTCCAGGGTGATGGGGAAGGTGGCTCGGGCCAAGGGGGCAATCATGCCGCCGTCTGTGACCGCCATCTGTTTGCCAGGCTCGCCCAGATTCAGGCTCAAAAAAGACATGTGAAACGGTGTGGGGTTGTTCCCTTCAACGGCCCAGCCCTTTTCTTGCTGCACCACTTTCCAGGTCACTTGGCTCATGGCTGCGCTTTGCTCGCCTTTGATCGATTTCGGTCTGAAGAACAACTTGATGCGGGTACGAACAGCGAAGCTCAGCCGATTTTCTGCATTGGATTTTGGCGGAACTTCCAGCATGTTGAACCAGTAAAGACTTTCACGGTCTGCGGGCAAGGGGTCGCCGGTGTAGGTCACGCGAACCACCTGCGTGCCCTGAGCGGAGACACGTGCAATGGGAGGGGAAATGTTGAAGGGCGTGACCACGTCCTCCGGCGAATCGGTCTTGATGCCGTCGTCCACCCACATTTGGACCAACGCTGGTCTTTCTTTGGAGCCATTGTTCACTGTGAAGGAGACTTCACGGCGCGTTTCTGGGTAAACGACCCGCGTGGTGCTGATGACCATTTCGGCCATCACGCTGGGCGCGACCAACACCAACCCCAGAACAAAAGCCTTGAATGCACGGGCTGTTTTTTTGCTTGAGTGCTTGGGCGTGCTTTTGAAAATAGGTTGAATAAAATTTGTCATAAAAGGTTACCTAAGCACATTAATTGTAAAAAAATTAAAATTTTAATTCTAGCAGATGGGTCTGCTGATGGTAAATAGACCTAAATGGCTTTTTTAGTCATCCCTCCTCTGAACCAAGGGTCGATTAATTTTATAAATGGCCTACCATGCCCTGGTAGTGTGAGCAGCAGAATCCGCATGAGGTGAAAATCTAATCTACGGGGTACACGACCTCTTACCCTCCTCGGAAAAATCGATCCTACGCGGATCTGAGAGGGCATTTTTTGCGTTTGTTTTGTATTCCCTCAGCCGCGTAGACTCCAAGGTGTTTTTCTATTTAAAGCTCAACTTGCAGCCGAGCCTTTCTGTCTCAATTCTCCCCAAAGAGCATGTTCACAGGACAGTCAGGCTCGACGGCAGTTTTTTACAAGCTTTCCCAGAGCGTGCTGATGGCTTACTCGTACGTCAAAAACAAGGGAATGCTGGCAGTGAAATTACCTGTAGTAGGAAGAGCGGCCGCAGCGGTGGCCAGTTGTAGATTCAATGTAATGCTACCGTTAAACGCCTGATTGGTCAGACCGATCTTAGTGCCCGTAAGGGCTTGGCGCGGCACCAAATTAAGGTTTGGAGCAGTAGTTGAGTTATTGGCCACTCCCGAATTGATGACCATCACTGCGTTTGTGGCATTGCTGACAGAATCATTCTTACGGTAATTTCTGCTGTTAATCGTCGATATCTGATCGGCCTTCAGGTCCATTAAAATGTTGAACAGACTTTTATCGCTGGCGGCCGCAGTACATGGACCCGATAAAGAAGAACTCAGGAGTGAGATTGTGACAGTGGTGGGGGTACCCAATGGGGTAAGGGCAGCAGTAACATTTGCCGGTACGGAGATATTTCCAAGGCTCACTGACAGGGGGCTAATGCCACCACGGTTCGTGACATTGCCACTTTCGAGCTGCAGTCTGCACGTGTTGGCCGTGAGTTTGGCGCCAAAAGACGCACTGGCATCAGCCGTCTGTGCTTGCGCAACCTGCACCAAACTCAAACCCAGGACAACGACAATCGCCGATTTTTTAATATTATTGAAATGCATGATGATTCATCCTTTAAATATTACTGATAGACCAAAAACAAGGGGATACTGGCCGAGAAATTACCCGCCGTCGGAACAGCCGCTGCGCGAGTTGCCAATTGTGCGGTCAGTTGAATGGTTCCAGGTGTGCTGCCAAGGGTCACACCGCCAGCGGCTGCAAATGTGCCGCTGAGCGTGCTGGTGGTATTGCCTGAGCGGGCTGTCAAGCCCAGCGGAGTGGTTGTCACGATGCTTGCGCCGCGAGCAAAGGCCAGCACAGCGTTGGTGCCGTTGGTGTCACCGTTGGCAATGTAAGTCAATCCTGCTGAAGGCTGAACGATCTGGGCGGCATTGATATCCAACAACACGTTAAAGGTGGCTCTATCGCCAGTCAGAGTGGGGGCGGCGCAGGCAGCAGTGTTAGCTGCATTCCTGGCGGTGAATGTCAAGGTTTTAGGCGTGCCCAAAGCAGTACCGATTGCCGCCACCGTGGTGGGCAATGAAAATGTTCCAAAGTCCACGTTGAGGTTGGTGTTGTTGACCGTTCGGACGCCGTCAGACAGTTGCAATGTGCATGTGTTGGCAGTGACAGAGCCCACATAGGACAAGGTGGCATTGGCAGTTTGAGCCTGTGCAAACTGCACCATACCCATACCCAAAAAGATACTGACCGCTGTTTTCTTGAAATGATTGAGTCGCATGATGATTTATCCTTTAAATATTACTGATAGACCAAGAACAGGGGAATGCTGGCAGAAAAAGCACCGGCCGTTGGAGTGGCAGAGTTGGCTGTTACCAATTGCGCGGTCACTTGAATGCTGGCAGGCGTGGTGCCGTTGCCAATAGGAACACCGGCGGCGGATGCAAATGTGCCGGTAGCCGTGCCGGCGTTTATGGACAAGGGCAGCGGCGTTGCAGGCGTGACGGTTGTGCCACGACCAATAGCCAAAACGGCGTCGGTGCCGCCGACGATATCGTTCTTACGGTAAGTCTGGAGCGTTGAGCTAATAAAGATTTGTGGCGAAGTCATGCCCAGCAAAACGTTGTAGTTAACCCTATCACCGGTGACTGTCGTTGCGACGCAATTGCCCGTGTTACCGGCGTTCCTGGCGGTAAACGTGACGGTCCTGGGCGCACTCAAAGGCGTACCAACCGCCGTGAATGTTCCGGTCGGTACCACTTTTCCAAAGTCCACGCTCAGAGCGGTGGTGGATGAATTGCTTCCCTCGCTCACCTGCAACGTACACGTGTTGGCGGTGATGAAGCCCGAGACGTTCACGGTGGCATCTTGTGCTTTTGCAAACTGCACCAAACCTAAGCCCAGGGCGATAACTGCCGCTGTTTTTTTAAAATGACTGAGACGCATGATTTACCTTTCAAAGTTTTTGCGTTTCCGCTTGATTCGCGGAGCCAGGAGAGTCAAACAAATTTACTTTCCGCCTGACCCATTCCGGGTGAAGCGTGTCCAACTGTATTCGAGTGTTTCTGTTTTTTTCGAATCGTTTTCAAGTATTAACTTTTCATGGGTTAATACTTGTTTATTTTCAATATTTAACAATCATAAATATTGAGAAGATCTTTTTTTTCGTGTATTAGAAATTTGTAGTGAAAGGGCGAATTGGCTGGGGCTGTTCGTTCGGCGCTCATGAGGCCATGACACGGGTGGATGCGTGGTGACCGCTCAGGGGGCGCAAAGGCGTGGGTTTCGCTGAGATCTAGCTGCTGGGCTTGGGGATGCACTGGTGTGACTGAGTCAGCCTCAGGCGCTGGCAGGCGTCACAGGGAGGGCGAGCTTTATGGTGGACCCAAGCGCACGGCATGGCCCCGGCATGTGGCGGCGGCCCGAACAGAGCGCCACCTTGAGGTTTTGGCGCCTGCCTGAAGAACATGGGATGGGCCATCAGAGCATGGCCGCCATCAAGGCCAAGCGGGCTGAAATCTCGGGGTTACCCAAAGTGGCTAGGGGGCCGGAGCGAGCTTGATAGGCGCTCGCCGTTCAACCAAAAGCAAGACGAAGAGCGTGATTGCAAAAGGAGCCCTGATGACAATTTCAAGCAATGGCGCTTGGTTATGGCTGCGCATGTCAGCGTCTAAGCCGACTTGGGCCGGGTTCGCAGCGTCATCGGCACGGCCACCAAGGTCTACGACGCCACCCAGGGCCATGGCTTGCTGCAAAGAAACAGGGTGGGTTCGCGATGCAAGCAGCCTAGAGCCGGCTGCACCTGCGGCAGCCCTTGATGGGGGTGCGTATGCTGCGGCCGGTCTTGGCTCGCAGGGGCAATTGCGCCGTGCAAGAAGGCCCGGCCCCGCTCATGGGCGAGTCATCACCCGAGTTGCCCATAGTGCCGTCAGGCGGGTCGCAAACTGCACCCGCCGCTGTGGGCAACTTGGCGCCGGGTCCATCCGCTTTTTGTCCCTTTATTGACAGGGACGACACAGCTCGCGAATCCGACTCAACTTATGACCCGGGGCGAGTCAAGCTCAAGTCTTACTGGTAAACCAAAAACAGAGGAATGCTTGCGGCAAAAGCGCCCGAGGTGGGTACGGCATCCGTGCTGGTCGCCAACTGCACGGTCAATTGAATTTTTCCAGTGGCAATGGGAAGAGGGCTTGGGGCTGCATAAGTGCCTGCGTAGCCTGAGCGTGGTGTCAGGTTCAGCTGAGAGCTTGCCGTGATGGCTGTGCCGGTAGCCAAGGCTAAAACGGCATTGGTGCCGCTGCCAACGAAATCATTCATGCGATAGGTCTTGCCAGCCACCGTAGTGACTTGGCTGGCATTCAAGTCCAGCAGGACGTTGAAGTTGGTTTTTTCACCAGTGACGCCTGAGCTGGCGCAGGCATCGAGTCCAGCGGCGTTCCTGGTTGAGAACGTGACGGTCTTGGCCACTCCCAAACCTGTGCCAATGGCGGGAGCAACGCTTGGCATGGTGATTTTTCCAAAGTCCAGGCTGAGGCTGCCCTGGGTGGCCGAGTTGACTCCTTCGCTCAGTGACAGCGTGCATGTGTTCGAAGTGATTTGGGCCGTGATGACCAAGGTGGCATCAGGCACCTGTGCTTGTGAAAGCTGCACCAAGCTCAATCCGATGACAACGGAGACTGCTGTTTTTTTTAACACCGGGTACCTCTTTACACATGCGATGTGATAATTTTATGATTAATTTATCACAGACGATAAATATTGTTAAATTTTTAATTGAATGTGAACTAATGCTGACCGCAGCAAGTGAAGCATGCCATCGTTCAGGTGGAGAACGGATGAATGCGCAGGGGACGCAGCGCGGTGTGAACACAGGCAGCCATTGATGCCATTGAGCCTGTAGCTTTGCAAAAGCGGTTCAGATTCAGGCTGGACTTGGCCCCGGGCATGATGGCGGCCAAGAGCCTGTAGTGCTTGCCCCCACAGAGCTGGGAGGTCAGGCTATCCTGACCGCTCTTGTCGATGCAACAGCGCCCGACCTCGACGCAGCGCCTGAGTGAGGCTGTGCAGGGCTCACATCGCGGGTGACGCTGTCCAATGGTTGAGTTTGCACCAAGGTGCGAAGTTGCTCGCCCACGGCCTGGCAACGTCCCGTGGTGGGCGAACGCAGCCTTTCCTCAAAAGATTGATACACCGACACACCGCGCGCAAGGCGGGTCGGCGCGGAGTTCAATCGAGCAACACGGTCCCTGACACAGACGAGAGCGGCACAGTCTGACCAGGCCCTTGCGGCTCAGAGTCATGCGCTGGCCAAGTTCAGTGCGCTACAAGATGCGCGGTTTGCGGGCTAGGCCGCATTTGGGCATTCCTTATCCCGCTGTAAGCGAGATGGCGCATTTCGGAAAAGCCCGCAAAAGTTTTTTGTCCATGGTGACCATGGTCGTGTTGAGCTTGGCAGCCAGTGCAATAAATTCGCAGTCGTAAGCGGAGCAGTCGCTGTCCCGGACCAGCTCCAGCACAGCTGTCGAGTCAAGCTCAAACTCGTGGCCAGCAAGCAAAGCTTGGGCTTCATGCTGCAACAAAACGGCAGAGTCAAACGATAACGCCCCGCGCCGCAAGTAGCCCGCCAACATATTTCTGAACTCGCTGCGCCAAAGAATGGGCGCGGCCCATTCAGGCTCGCGTGCGAGCATCTCTTCCGCAGCCACCGTGAATGCCCCTGGCAGGTACAGGTAAGCAATCACGTTGGTGTCCACCACGATCACTGGCGCCCCTCGCGCTTGAAGGCGTCAATGTCTTGCGCCAAAAACTCCCCAGGTGGCAGCGAAGCCCGCAGCGCGCGCGCCCGCGCCAAGCGCTCGCTGGGCGCCACGCTGGTGGGCAAGAGCACAGATTCCAGGCACACGATGGCCTCGCTGTTCATGCTGCGCCTGTGAGTTTGAGCGACAGCCTTCAAACGCTCGTACAAAAGGTCGGGAATGTTTTTGAGGGTCAGTGTGACTGGCATGAGGCGAGCACCAAATTGGAACCATAACGGTTTTATTGTGCCGCATCCATGCACGTTTGGCCACAAATGCCCGGCGGGCACCACAGCAAGCACATCCTTCAAGCCACTCAAACCCTCAAACCAGCCGCCTGCGCGCGCAACCACGCCTTGAAATCTGCCAATGCGGGCCTGTCCTCCGTCTCAGGCTGCACCAAGTAGTAACCACGCTGCCCGCTCAAGGGCCTGCGGCAGGCCACCACCAAGCGCTGAGCAGCCAGCTCTTCTTGCACGAGCAAAGTGGGCATGAGCGCCACGCCCAGGCCCGCTTCGGCCGCGGCGCATTGCATGGAGAAAAGCTCATAGCGAGGACCGGCCAGGGCTTGCTCGGCGTCCACGCCTTGGGCGTCAAACCATTGGCGCCAGCCTTCGGGGCGGGTGGACTGCTGCAGCAGCGGCATGCCCGCCAGCACCTCAGGCGTGACCGGCTGGCCAGCGCGCAGCAGGGCCGGGCTGCACACGGGCAGCACCTCTTCGGCAAACAGCCACTCGGCGCGTGTGCCTGCCCATTGCCGCAGTTGCTCGGGCGTGCCGGCGAACAAGGCCGCTTCCACCTGCAGGTCACTGAACAAAAAGGGGCGCGAGCGCGCCTCGATGTGCACCTGCAACTGCGGGTGCAGCAGCGCCAACCCAGGCAGGCGGGGAATCAGCCAGCGCGCAGCAAAAGTGGGCGCAGACGCCAGGGCAATGCGGTCGCCCGCGCCCTGACGGCTGCGCACGTCCAAGGTGTCGCGCTCCAGGGCATCGAGGCGCTGGGCCACTTGGCGGGCATAGTCGGCGCCGGCAGGCGTGAGCACCATGCCGTGCTGGGTGCGCTTGAACAGTGGCACACCCACTTGTTCTTCAAGGGCTGCCACTTGGCGCGACACGGCGCCTTGGGTGAGCGCCAGCTCTTGGGCGGCCCGGGTGAAGCTTTGGTGGCGGGCCGCAGCCTCAAAGCAGGCCAGGGACTGGGTGGAAGGCAGGCGGCGGCGCATGGTCAAGCTCTTTCAGTCATGAACATTCATCATATCTGAGTGAAAAATCATGGCTTGCTCGGTGAGGTGGCTTGGGCCTAGTATCCGTTTCAATTTCAACCCTCACTAGAACCTGCCATGGCCTCCAAAAAAGCATCGTTTTCCTGGTCCGACCCCTTTTTGCTGGACGACCAACTCACGTCTGAAGAGCGTCAGGTGCGCGAAGCTGCCCACCAGTATTGCCAAGAGCGCCTGCTGCCGCGCGTGCAAATGGCTTTTCGCAACGAGCAAACCGACCGCAGCATCTTCAACGAGATGGGCGAGCTGGGTCTGTTGGGCCCAACGATTCCCGAGCAGTACGGCGGCGCCGGTCTGAACTACGTCTGCTACGGCCTGGTGGCACGCGAGGTGGAGCGCGTCGACTCTGGCTACCGCTCCATGATGAGCGTACAGTCTTCCCTGGTGATGCTGCCCATCAATGAGTTCGGCACCGAAGGCCAAAAGCAAAAGTACCTGCCCAAGCTGGCCACCGGCGAGTGGG
>CAMCUN010000096.1 GCA_945878995.1 Polaromonas sp. YR568
ATTGGTTTTCTTTTCCCCTGTAGGAGCCAGCCTGCTGGCGAATTTTCGCGTGAGGCGAGGCCCGTTGCCCGGCACGATTCGCTGGCAGGCAAGCTCCTACAAAGACAAGCCGCATTGATAAGCAGCATTGGCTTTTCTTTCCCCTGTAGGAGCCAGCCTGCTGGCGAATGTTCGCGTGTGGTGATGCCTGTTGCCCGGCACGATTCGCTTGCAGGCAAGCTCCTACAAAGACAAGCCACAAAGACAAATCACATTGACAAGCCGCATTGGCTTTCGTTTCCCCTGTAGGAGCTGGCCTGCCAGCGATGGGTGGCAGGCAGCGTGACTGTCCGCCAGCAAGCCCTCAGGCCGCTGTATCGCCTGATTTTTTCACCACTGCATAACGCGCCAGCGTGCGCGCCCTGGCTTGGTCGTGGGCCACCACCGGGCGTGGGTAATTCACCCCCAATTCCACCCCGGCCGCGGCGAGCTCCAGCGGGGCTGTGTCCCAGGGCGCGTGTATGGTTTTGCTGGACAAGCCCGCCAGCTGGGGCAGGTAGCGGCGGATGAACTTGCCCTCGGCGTCGAATTTGAGGCTTTGGCTGACCGGGTTGAAGATGCGAAAGTAAGGCTGCGCGTCGCAGCCGCTGCTCGATGCCCACTGCCAGCCGCCGTTGTTGGAAGCCAGGTCAAAGTCGTTGAGGTGGCTGGCAAAGTAGCGCTCGCCCCAGCGCCAGTCAATGCCCAAGTCTTTGATCAAAAAGCAGGCGCTGACCATGCGCAGGCGGTTGTGCATGTAGCCGGTTTGGTTGAGCTGGGCCATGGCCGCGTCCACCAGCGGGTAGCCGGTGCGGCCTTCGCACCAGGCGGCAAACAGTGCTTTGGCGGGCTCGCCGCTTTCCCAGGCAATGGCGTCGTACTCGGGCTTGAAGGCGCGCTCGGCCACACGCGGGAAGTTGCTCAAAATTTGGGCGTAAAAATCCCGCCAGATCAGCTCGTTCAGCCAGGTGGTGGCGCCCTCGTGGCCCAGGGCCTGTTGCTCAAACGCGTGGCGCGCCATCTCGCGCACCGACACCGTGCCAAAGCGCAGGTGCACGCCCAGGTAGCTCGGGCCTTTGATGGCGGGGTAATCGCGCGTCTCTCCATAGCGCCCCATGCGCGGCAAAAAGTCCTCAAACAGCGCCTGCCCGCCGGTGGCGCCCGGCGCTATGCCCAGCTCGCTGAGGTTGGTTTTTTCAAAGCCTATGTCGGCCAGCGTGGGCACCCGGGCTTGCGGCACCTCGGGCCGGTCGGCCAGGGCGGCGGCCAAGGGCTCTACGGCCCTGTCTTCCAGGTGCCGGCTGGTGACGGTTTTGAGCCAAGCGTTTTTGTAAGGCGTGAACACGCCGTAAGGCCGGCCAGCTTGGGTCAACACCTCCTCGCGCTCAAACACCACATGGTCTTTAAAGCTGTGAAACGCCATGCCGCCTTGCTGCAGGGCTTGGGCCACCTCGGCGTCGCGCGCCAGGGCCTGGGGCTCGTCGTCGTGGTTGGTGAACACCGCCTGCGCCCCCCATAGCGCGGCCAAGCGGGGCAGGGCTTCGCGGGCCCAGCCGTGCTCCACCAGCAAACCCGCGCGCTGGCGGCCGTGCGCATGGCCTAAGCGCGCCAGGCGTTCGTGCAGGTCTTGGAGAGATCCCAAGATGAACTCCACACGCCGGTCGCGCTTGGGCAGGGCGTCCAAAATGTCTCGGTCCAGCACAAAGAGGCACAGCACCTCGGTGCAGCTGCTCAGGGCGTGGTGCAAGGCGGTGTGGTCGTGGGCGCGCAGGTCGCGCCTGAACCACACCAGGCCGCGTGTGTAGGGTTTGCTCATGCAGCGATGTTAGAGCCCCAGCCGCCCCTTGAAAGGCCGGCGCTCAGAACTTGACCCAAGCGCCATGGGGTGGACCCGCCATCAGGCATAAAATCCGGCCATGCCCATGGACCCCACCCCGACGAACTTCACGCATCATTTTTTGATTGCGATGCCCGGGGTCGACGGTGAGCCCTTTGCCCGCAGCGTGGTCTACATGTGCGAGCACAGCGAGCGCGGCGCGCTGGGGCTGGTCATCAACAAGCCCAGCGATATCAACCTTAAAAACCTGTTTGACAAGGTCGAGCTGCCCCTGGGCCGGCTGGACCTGACGGAGTCGCCCGTGTTTCAAGGCGGCCCGGTGCAAACCGAGCGCGGCTTTGTGCTGCACGAATGCATGATGCCGGGCGCCGAGTCTGTTTACGCTTCCACCTTGACCATTCCCGGCGGGCTGGAGATGACCACCTCCAAAGACGTGCTCGAAGCGCTGTCCACGGGCGCCGGCCCTCGCCGGGTGTTTATTTCATTGGGTTACGCCGCTTGGGGCGAGGGGCAGCTGGAGTCAGAAATTGGCGAGAACAGCTGGCTGACTGTGGAGGCCGACCCGGCCTTGATTTTTGACACCCCGGTCGAGCAGCGCTACGACAAGGCCTTGGGTCTGTTGGGCATGCAAAGCTGGATGCTGTCTGCCGGGGCCGGCCACGCATGACAGTGGCTGTGGAGGCCCGCACAGCGGCCGAGCACCAAACTTTTTTGGCCTTTGACTTTGGCCTCAAGCGCACCGGGGTGGCCACCGGCAACCGGCTCACCCGCAGCGCCACCGGCCGGGGCACCTTGCACGCAGAAGGCGACGCCCGGTTTGCGCTGGTGGACCAGCGCATCCAAGAGTGGCAGCCCGACGCGCTGGTGGTGGGCGTGCCTTTCCACCCTGACGGCGCGCCCCACGAGAACACCTTGCGCGCGCAAAAGTTTGCGCGCCAGCTGCGCGGCCGCTTTGGCCTGCCGGTGTTTGAGGTGGACGAGCGCTACACCACCACCGAGGCCAAGGCCAGCGGCGCACGCGACGCCGACGAGGCCGCCGCCTGCATCATTCTTGAGCAATATTTGAGGAGCTTGCCATGAGCCTGGTGCTCGACGCCGAAGCCCTGTACGCCGAGCTGCGGCGGGGGATTGAACAACTGCTGTCCCATTACCCGGTCAGCCAGACCCCCTACCTGGTGGGCGTGGCCTCGGGCGGCGTGTGGCTGGCCGAGCGCCTGCAGCAGGACTTGGGGCTGCAAGGGCGGGTGGGCGTGCTGTCTTCGTCCATGCACCGCGACGATTTTGCGCAGCGCGGCCTGGCGTCCAACGCGCAGACCAAGCTGCCTTTTGATGTGAACGGCGCGCACCTCATCGTGCTCGACGACGTGCTCTACACCGGCCGCACCGTGAGGGCGGTGCTCAATGAACTCTTTGACTACGGCCGGCCAGCCAGCGTCAAACTGGCGGTGCTGGTAGACAGAGGCGGGCGCGAGTTGCCGGTGGCTGCTGACATTGCCGTGGCCCGCGTGAGCCTGCCGGCCGACGAGTCGCTGGCGTTGGCCCGCGATGCCCAAGGGCGCTTTAGCCTGGACGTGCAAAAAGGCAAAGGATAAAGCGTGGCTTCCCAACGCAACCCCCAACTGAACAAGCACGGCGAGCTGATTCACTTGCTCTCCACAGAGGGCCTGTCCAAGGCCATCCTCAACCAAATTTTGGACACGGCGGCCAACTTTGTGAGCGTGAATGACCGCGAGGTCAAAAAGGTGCCGCTCTTGCGAGGCAAGAGCGTGTTCAACCTCTTTTTTGAGAACTCCACGCGCACCCGCACCACCTTTGAAATTGCGGCCAAGCGCCTGTCGGCCGACGTGATCAACCTGGACATTGCACGTTCTTCGGCCTCCAAGGGCGAGTCGCTGCTGGACACCATTGCCAACCTGTCGGCCATGGCGGCCGATTTGTTTGTGGTGCGCCACAGCGAGTCGGGCGCGCCCTACCTGATTGCCCAGCATGTGGCGCCGCATGTGCATGTCATCAACGCCGGTGACGGCCGCCACGCGCACCCCACGCAAGGCCTGCTGGACATGTACACCATCCGGCATTACAAAAAAGACTTCACCCAGCTCACCGTGGCCATTGTGGGCGACGTGTTGCATTCGCGGGTGGCGCGCTCTGACATCCACGCGCTGACCACCTTGGGCTGCCCCGAGGTGCGCGTGGTCGGCCCCAAAACCTTGGTGCCCACCGACCTGGCGCCCATGGGCGTGCGCGTGTGCCACACCCTGGAAGAAGGCATCAAGGACGCGGACGTGGCGATCATGCTGCGCCTGCAAAACGAGCGCATGAGCGGCGGGCTGCTGCCTTCTAGCCAAGAGTTTTTCAAGAGTTTTGGCCTGACGCCTGAAAAACTCCAGCTGGCCAAGCCTGACGCCATCGTCATGCACCCCGGCCCCATCAACCGGGGGGTAGAAATTGACTCGGCCGTGGTGGACGGCGCGCAAAGCGTGATCTTGCCGCAGGTGACCTTTGGCATTGCGGTGCGCATGGCGGTGATGAGCCTGGTGGCTGGGAACGACGCATGAATATCCTCATCAAGCAAGGCCGGGTGATCAACCCTGCCAAAGAATTTGACCAAGTCACCGACCTGGCGATTGCGGCCGGCCGCATCGTCTCTGTGGGCGCCGCGCCCGATGGTTTTAAGCCTGACCAAACGATTGACGCCAGTGGCCTGGTGGTGGCCCCCGGCCTGGTGGACTTGGCCGCGCGCCTGCGCGAGCCCGGCCACGAGCACGAGCGCATGCTTGAGACCGAGTTGGCCGCGGCCGTGGCAGGTGGTGTGACCAGTTTGGTGTGCATGCCCGACACCGAGCCCGTGCTCGACGAGCCTGGCCTGGTGGAAATGCTCAAGTACCGCGCAGAAAAGCTGCACCAGGCGCGCGTGTTCCCGCTGGGCGCGCTCACGCGCGGCCTCAAGGGCGAGTCGCTCACTGAAATGCTGGCGCTCACCGAGTCGGGCTGTGTGGGTTTCAGCCAGGCCGAGGTGGCGCTCAAAGACACCCAGGTGCTGCAGCGTGCCTTGCAGTACGCCGCCAGCTTTGGCTTGACCGTGTGGCTGCGCCCGCGCGACGCCTGGCTGGGCAAGGGCGTGGCCGCCTCCGGCCCGCTGGCCACGCGCCTGGGCCTGTCGGGCGTGCCAGTGGCCTCAGAAACCGTGGCCCTGCACACCTTGTTTGAGCTGACCCGCAGCACGCGCACGCGCTTGCACATTTGCCGCGTCAGCAGCGCAGCAGGTCTGGCGCTGATTGCCCAGGCCAAGGCCGAGGGCCTGCCTGTGAGCTGCGACGTGAGCATCAACAGCTTGTTTTTGACCGACACCGACATGGGCTACTACGACAGCCGCATGCGCTTGGAACCCCCGCTGCGCCAGCAGCGCGACCGCGACGCGCTGCGACTGGGCCTGGCCTCGGGCTTGATTGACGCGCTGGTGTCCGACCACACGCCCGTCAAAGACGACGCCAAAGCCCTGCCTTTTGCCGAGGCCGAGCCCGGCGCCAGCGGCTTAGAGCTGCTTTTGAGCCTGGCCTGCAGGTGGGCCGATGACAGCGGCTTGGGGCTGGCCCGGGCCTTGGCGGCTGTGACCAGCGCGCCCGCCCAGGTGCTGGGCAGCACCTTGGGCAGCCTGGCCGGCAGCTGCGGCCAGCTGGCCATTGGCGGGGCGGCCGATGTCTGTGTGTTCGACCCCCAAGGCGCCTGGACCGTGCAGCCCCAAAGCCTGCGCAGCCAGGGCAAGCACACGCCGTTTTCGGGCTACGAGTTGCCCGCGCGCGTGCGCTACACACTGGTGGGCGGCCACATCGCCTACCTAGCGGCGTGAGTACGCTGTGAAAGCGCTTCGCGTCGGTTTTAAGCTCTCCCGCACGCTGGTGCATGTGGCGCGCGGCTACTGGATCATTTGGCGCCACTTTCCGGCCCTGGAGGCCGAGCAGCGCGAGCGCCATGTGCAAGCCTGGGCCGCCCACATGTTGCATATTTTTGGCATTCGCCTGGTGCGGCGCGGCCATGCATTGGCCACGGGCCCGGTGCTGCTGGTGTCCAACCACATTTCTTGGTTGGACATTTTGGTGATGCACGCCTCGGGCTATTGCCGCTTTATCTCCAAGGCCGATGTGCACCGCTGGCCGCTCATAGGCACCATGGCCGCCAGTGCGGGCACGCTGTTCATTGAACGCGAATCTAGGCGCGACGCCATGCGCGTGGTGCACCACATGGTCGAGCGCCTGCAGGCTGGCGACGTGCTGGCTGTGTTCCCCGAGGGCACCACCGGCAACGGCCACGAGATCAAGCCCTTTCATGCCAACTTGATCCAGGCCGCCATTTCAGCGCAGGTGCCGGTGCAGCCGCTGGCGCTGCGCTTTGTGGATGGCCGCACGGGCGAGATCAGTCTGGCGCCGCGTTTTATTGACGACGACACCTTGGTGGCGTCGTTGCTCAACACCTTGGGCGCCCAAGGCCTGCAGGCCGAAGTCATCAGCGGCGAGCCCGAACACCATGGCGGGCGCGACCGCAGGCAGTGGTCGCAAGACTTGCGCGAGGCCGTGCACCGCCTGCGCCAATCGCCCTGAGGCTTCAGCCAGCAAGCCTTTTGTGGGGGACTTGCCAGGCTTGCTGAAGACACTGCGCAAACAGGCCCTCTGGGGTGGCCAGGGTCTGCAAAATTTCAAAATGGTTCAGGCCCTGGCCCAGGCTCAAGACTGAAGGCTTGCCCGCAGCCTGCAGCGCCTGGAAAAACGCCTGGGTTTGGCGGGCGAATTCTGGCGATTCTTGCGTGCCGCACAGCAAAGTCACAGCGGCTTGGAGGTGTTGCAAATGCCGCTGTGGGCTGAGCGCGTGCAGCGTCTCAGGGCTAAAGCGCACATAGCTGCTGCGCGGTGACAGGCTCACGGGTTCGAGCTCGTACAAGCCGCTGCACAGCGTTAGGCTGGCGACCAAGTTGGCCAGAGCTGGGTCTGCCGCCAGGCACGCGGCCAAGTGCGCGCCTGACGAATGCCCGCACACATGAAGCGGGCGCATGGGGTGGGCAGTGCTGGCCGTGCGTTCAGACAGCCATCGAAAGGCCAGTGAGACTTGCCGGTACAACTCGCCCAAATCGCCCTCCACCTCGGTGACGGCGGCAAAGTCGGGAACCACCACGTCCACGCCGGCCTGGAGCACCCACTCCACAAAAAAGGCGTAGTCCTTGGCCTGGCCATTGCGCCAGGCGCCGCCGTGAATGAAAAATAGCACGGGCGCTTGTGGCTGGCCACAGGCATACCAGTCCAGCGCTTCTACTGCCTGCGGGCCATAAGCCAGGCGCTGGCGCTGGGGCAGTCGGGCTTGCACTTGCGCGCTGGCCTGGGCCAGTTCGGCCAGGACAGCTGCCATGTTGGGCGCGTGCAGCCGCTGGTCGTAGGCTGCATCGAGTTGGGCCGGCGTGAGCCCCCGCCAATCTGGCGTCATTCGATCTTGGCGCCTGAGGCTTTGAGCGTGATTTTGCGGCTGTCGCTCTCGCGGGCAATGTAACGCTTGAACTCCTCTGGCCCTTGGCCTGCAAAGTCATAAGCTTTGCCCTCGACCTCGCGGCGGCGAAAGTCTGGCTCGGTGATCACGGCCAGGGTGTCGCGGTGGATTTTTTGCACCGTGGCCGCAGGCGTGCTGGCGGGCGCGAACAAGCCCACCCAGACATTGGCATCGACCTCGGCAAAACCGAGCTCGCCCACCGTGGGCACCTCGGGGTAGGCGCTGCTGCGGGTTTTGCCGCCGTAGGCGAGAGCCCGGATTTTGCCGCTGGCCAGGTGCGCCCGGGCCGACGGAATGCCCGACCAAGTCATGGGCACCTCGTTGCTCACCACCGCCATCACCGCTTGCGGAATGCCCCGGTAGGGAATGTGCACGATGAAGGTGCCGGTTTTTTGCTTGATCATCTCGGTGGCCAGCTGCGGCTGGCTGCCCGGGCCGTAAGAGGCGTAGGAGAGCGAGCCTGGTTTTTGGCGCGCCAGCGTCACCAGCTCGTTCAGGGTCTTGGCCGGAAATTCTGCGTTGACCACCAGCATTTGGCTGAAACTCACCAAGTGCGTGACGGGCGCAAAGTCGCGGTCCAGGTCGTAAGGCAGCCGGGCATACAGGTGCGGGTTGATGGTGAAGGTGGCGTCTGTGGTGAACAGCAGCGTGTGCCCGTCAGTGGCGCGGGCCACGGCCTCGGTGCCCACCAAGGTGTTGGCGCCCGGGCGGTTGTCCACGGTCACGGCTTGGCCCCATTTGTCTTGCAGCTTTTGCGCCAGGGCGCGGGCCAGCACATCCACGCCGCCACCGGCCGGGTAGGGCACCACCAGCCTGACCGCGCGGCTGGGCCACTCTTGACTTTGGGCCTGTGCCCAGCTGGGAGCCAGGCCCAAGATCAGAGCGCTGGTCATCGCCAGCAGGGCGCGGCGTTTGTGTCTTAAAGTGTGCAGATGAGCCATGTCATTCCTTTATTGCCTGAAACCAAATTCCTTAGGATTTTGCCTGCGGCGCAGCCACGCTACCTGGGCGACCGATTTTCCCTGCGCGAGGCAGGCCCACTGGATGCACCGCCTGTGGTGTTGCTTCACGGCATAGGCGCCCATGCGGCTTATTTTCGCTGGACGCTGCAGGCGCTGGCCCCCCAGCGCCGCGTGATCGCCTGGAACGCGCCAGGGTATTGGCTAAGCGACAACCTGATCACACGCACGCCCACGGCGGCCGACTACGCCCAGGCCGTGGCTGATTTTCTGGACGCCTTGGGCCTAGAGCGCGTGGTCCTGTATGGCCACTCCTTTGGCTCGGCCGTGGCCCAGGCCTTTGCCATCGCACACCCGCAGCGTGTCAGCCACTTGGTGCTCAGTGGAACGGGCGTGGGCCAGAAGCAGCTGAGCGAGCAGCGCCGCCAGGCCTTTGAGGCGCGGGCCCAGCGTGTGCAGCAAGGCAGCTACCAATACGGCGACGCGGGTGTGGACGCCATGGTGGGCGCGGCCACACCCGCATCGGTGCGTGAGCTGCTGGTGGAGATGGCCCGCGGCATACAGCCCGAGGGCTTGCTGCGCGCCGTGTCCTTTCGCTTAAGCGACTTTTACAGCCCTGACCATGCAGCAGCCTTGTCCATGCCCACGCTCATGCTCCAAGGCAACGAGGACCGCATCAACCCGCGCCAAGAGAACTGCGACCTGCTGCTGCCGCACTTGGCCCAGGGTCGGCTGGAGGTTTTGCCCGGCGTGGGCCACATGCCTGAGGTGGAGGTGCCTGAGGCGGTGGAGCGATTGGTGAGGCAATTTTTGGGCGCCTGATGGCGCTCTTGTCAGGCCTTGGGGTGGTGCTGCTCGTTCATTGGGTGCGCCTCGCTTGGGCTGAGCCCGGCCGGCTCATACTGCGGGTACGCACAAATCGCCGGCCGGGCTCAGCCCAAGCTCGGTCCACGGTGGTGGAATGTCGGGTAGCCTGTCCCTGTAGGAGCCGGCCTGCCGGCGAATATTTGCATGAGCCAATGCCCTTTGCCCGGCGCGATTCGCTTGCAGGCAAGCTCCTACAAAAACAAAAGGCCAGGACCCCTGTAGGAGCCGGCCTGCCGGCGAATGTTCGCCTGAGGTGATGCCTGTGGTTCGGCACGATTCGCTTGCAGGCTTGTTTCCTAAAAAAACACGCCTTGAGGCGTGGGTCTCACGCCATCTTGCGCCGCAGCACCACCGGTTTGCCGCCTAAGCGCTGCTTGCACATCCAGTGCGCCAGCGCGGCGTCCAGGTAGTCGGCGTGGCCGGGGAACCAGCGGACCAACTCGAGCGCCAAGTCACGGCAAATGGCCGTGTGGCCTTGGGCCAGCAAGGCTTGCACCTCCAGCAGGGAACTCATCACCGCGGCGTGCTCGTTGACGTGGCATTCCAGTGCCGGGAACTGCGTTTGCGCCATCCAGCGGTCTTCTTCGCCAAAGTGCGCCTGGGCGTGGGCAATGAGTTGTGCCATCCGCTCGGGCAAGTCTGCGTCGCTGGCCTCTTGCAAGGCGGTGACGCATTGCACAAATTCCTGGTGCACGGCGTCCATGGGCGTGTAGCCCAGCAACAGGCTGTCGTTCCAGCTCAGCCGCTCGGCGGTCTCTAAGGGGGGTGGTGTGTTCATGCCAGGCAAGCTTACTTGAAGATCAGCATCACAGACATCAGCACCAAAAAGCCGAACAAAGCGCGTCTGAAAATTTCTTCGCTCATGCGCCCGCGCAGCAGCCCGCCCAGCTTCATGCCCAGGTACACCGGCAGCAGGCCCAGGCAGGACCAGCCCACCTCGGCCCAGCCAAAGCGGTCCCACCACAGCATGGCCGCGTACATGGGCACCGCGCCAAAAAAGTAAATGATGCTGATGCTGCCCACAAACTCATCGCGGCCCAGGCGCAGCGCCATGAGGTAGATGATGATGATGGGGCCGGTGACCGAAGACAGGCCGCCCAAGGCGCCACCTATCGCCCCGACCACGGGGCCAATCCAGCGCTGATGGCGCTCGGGGATGTCACCGCTGGGTTGAATGGCCATGATGATCACCGCAGAAATCACTGTCATTGCAATGGCGATGTTCAGCCCCTTGGCCGACAGTTGCTGGCTCCAGTACACCGCCAGCAAGGTGGCCGCCAGTTGGGCCAGCATGAGTGGGCCAAAGCGGCGAATGGCAAAGCCCAAGCGCCCGCCCTGCCAGGCCTGTAGTAAGTTGGAGGCCAGCACCGGCACCACCAACATGCCCATGGCCTGGGGTGCTGGAATCAGCAGCGACAGCAGCGGCACAGCCACCAGCGGCAGGCCCACGCCCAAGGAGCCTTTGACCAGACCGCCCAGGACCATCACCAGGCCGCAGGCGACGACCACCCACCACCACGCGTTGCTCAGCAGCAAGCGGCTTTACTCAGCCTTGAGGTCGGCTTGCTTGCCGGCCTTGGCCATGGCCTGGTTTTCGCGTTCAATTTCACGGCGATAGCCTTCGGGGCCCAGGCCCGAGGCCTCAATGCCCGCGGCGGTGAACTTTTCCAGCACGTCGGGCTGGCGAACCGCCCAGGCGATGTCGTCCGACAAGCGCTTGATGGCTTCGGCCGAGGTGCCCGCGCGAGCCAACGCGCCAATGGCCACCGAAAAATCGTAGCCAGGCACCAGCTCGGCAATCGCCGGCACGTCTGGCGCCTGGGGCGAGCGCTTGCCGTCATTGCTGCCAATCAGCGTGACCTGGTTGTTTTTGACAAAGCCAATCATCGAAGGCAAGGCCGAGAACAAAAAGTCCACCTGCCCGCCCAGCAAGGCCGGCACCGACTGGCCCGAGCCGCGGTAGGGGATGTGGCGCACGTCCAGTTTGAGCTCGGCCTTGAGGGCCTCCATGCTCAGGTGGTGCGTGCTGCCAATGCCCGACGAGCCGTAGGTGTAGGCGCCGGGGTTGGCACGCACTTTGTCGACAAACTCGCGCAGGGTCTTCACGCCGGTTTTGGGGTGGGCCACCAAAAACAAGGGCGAGCGGGCCATCAGCGACACCGCCTGCAGTTCTTTGCCCTCGGCATAGGTGGCGGCTTTGTTGATCAGCGGGGTGATGGACAGCATGGAGCCGTCGGAGACGATGAAGCTGTGGTTGTCGTTGGCACCAGCCATCAGGTTTTGGAAAGCCACCACGCCGTTGCCGCCGGGCTTGTTGTCGACCACCACGGTTTGGCCCATGCGCTCGGTGAGCTTTTGCGCCACGATGCGGGCCACAGAATCAGGCAGGCCGCCGGCCGCATACGGCACGATGAGTCGGACAGGCTTAGACGGAAAGCTTTGGGCGCTGGCGACAAAGGGCAGGGCGGCGATGGCCAGGGCAACAGCGGCTAAATTTCTGCGTTTCATAAGGGGTCTCCAAGGGGCTGTGAAGGGATATTCTTAGGCGACTAAGATGATACATTCATTTCTTTGCCCCCTGGTGCATGTCCCTCATGCCAACCCTGTAATTTTTGCCATGACCCTGCCTGAATCTTTAGACCTCAAGCCCTTGACCGTGAGCCGCAAGGCGCAAATTGCGCGCGACATTTTTTACTTCGAGCTGCGCGACCCCGGGGGTCTGCCGTTGGCCCCTTACACAGCGGGCGCGCATGTGCCTGTGCGCGTGCCCAACGGGGCCATGCGCCAGTACTCCTTGTGCAGCGATGCCCAACACACCGACCACTACGCGCTGGCGGTCAAGCGCGACGCGGCGGGTCGGGGCGGCTCCATCAGCTTGATTGACGACTTGGCTGAGGGTGACTCCCTCATGGTGGGAGAGCCGCGCAACCTGTTTGAGCTCAGCGACAAGGCCCGCAGCTTTATCTTGCTGGCGGGGGGCATAGGTATCACTCCCATCATGGCCATGGTGCGCAGCCTGCAGGCCGAGGGCATGCGGCCCTTCAAGGTGTACTACTTCACGCGGGACGCCGAGGGCACGGCCTTTGCCGCCGAATTGGCCGATCCCGAATTGGCGGGCCAAGTGCGCATTCACCACGACCAGGGCGATCCGGCCAAGGCCTTTGACCTGTGGAAGCTGTTTGAAAAACCCGTGAGCGGCGCCCATGTGTACTGCTGCGGCCCCCAGGGCCTGATGGACGCCGTGCGAGACATGACCGGTCACTGGCCCGACAACGCCATTCACTTTGAAAGCTTTGGCGCTGACACCCGCCCGCACGCCGACGACCAGCCCTTTGAGATCGAGCTGGCCCAAAGCGGCCAGCGCCTGCAGGTGGGGGTGGGCCAAACCATGCTGCAGGTCTTGCAGCAGGCGCAGGTGATGGTGGCCAGTTCCTGCGAGAGCGGCACCTGCGGCTCGTGCAAAGTGGGTTTGCTCAGTGGCGAAGCCGATCACCGCGACCAGGTGCTGCTGCCCGAAGAGCGAGCCAGCCAGGTGATGGTGTGTGTGTCGCGGGCACGCGGCGAGCGCTTGGTGCTCGATTTGTGAGCATTGCGCCCCTGCCTCCAATTCGCGTGGGTGTGCTGGGCCTGGGCCGGGCCTTCACGCTGATGCTGCCCACCTTCGCGCGCGATGCCCGCGTGCAGCTGGTGGCCGCGTTTGACCCCCGCGAATCTGCGCGCACGGTCTTTGCGCGCGACTTTGGCACGGCCCATGCGTCGGTGGAGGCCCTGTGCGCCGACCCGGCCGTGGAGTGGGTGTACCTCGCCACGCCGCACCAATTGCACGCGGCGCACGTGGAGTTGGCCGCCGCCCACGGCAAGCACGTGCTGGTGGAAAAACCCATGGCCTTGAGCCTGGCCGATTGCGACCGCATGATGGCGGCCTGCGCCCGTGCAGGCACCCAACTGGTGGTGGGCCACAGCCACAGCTTCAATGCGCCCGTGCGGCAAGCGCGCGAGCTGATTGAAAGCGGCCGCTACGGCCAGCCGCAGCTGCTGCACGCCATGAATTTCACCGATTTTTTGTACCGCCCCAGGCGGCCCGAAGAGCTGGACACGGCCCAAGGCGGCGGCGTGGTGTTCAGCCAAGCGGCGCACCAGGTGGACGTGGCCCGCCTGTTGTTGGGTGGTTTGGCGCGCAGCGTGTATGCCCGCGCTGGCCGTTGGGACCGGCTGCGTCCCACCGAGGGCGCTTACACCGCGCTCATTGACTTTGAGGGTGGGGCGGTGGCCAACCTCACTTACAACGGCTACGGCTTTTACGACAGCGATGCGCTGATGGACGGCGTGGGTGAACTCGCGGGCCGCAAACCGCAAGGCGCGCACCAAGCCAGCCGCCAAAAACTCGCAGCGGCCACAGATGAAGCTGCCGAAGCCAGGCAAAAAGCCGAACGCAACTACGGCGGCAGCACCTATGTGCCCGACGCGGGCTTGGCGCCCCAGGCTTATCAGCACTTCGGCCCCGTGATCGTCAGCTGCGAAGGCGCAGACCTGCGGCTCACCCCTTACGGCGTGGAAGTGCACGACGCGCAAGGTGTGCAATTGCAGCGCTTGCCGCTGCCGGCGGTGCCGCGCAGCGAGGTGGTCGACGAGCTCTGGGCCGTGGCCAGGCAAGGCCAGTCGCCCGTGCACAGCGGCGCCTGGTCGCGCGCCACCATGGAGCTGTGCCTGGCCATCTTGGCCTCTGACCGCCAGCAGGCCCCCGTGGTGCTGCAGCATCAAGTTCAATTGGAAAATAGATCACCATGAAAAAGTCCCCAGAAGACAGCCAGCATGTGCTGCAACACTGGCGCGAATCCGTGCCCAACGACAGGCTGGCCCACCTTATTCGCGACGTGGCCCGCATCCAGCAACGCGCCCTGCAGCAGCGCCTGGCGGCATTTGACGTGTCCTTTGGCCATTGGACTTTTTTGCGCATTTTGTGGGTGCGAGACGGGCTCACCCAAAAAGAGCTCAGCGACCTGGCCGGGGTGATGGAGCCCACCACCTTCACCGCCGTCAAGGCCATGGAGCAGATGGGTTTGATCGCCAGGCGCCAGCTCGAGGGCAACCGCAAAAACATGCACGTCTTCCTCACCCCCGCCGGCCGGGCGCTGCAGGACAAGCTGGTGCCTCTGGCCGAAGAGGTCAACCGCCTGAGCGTGCGCGGCCTGCCTGATGAGACCGTGGCTTTGATGCGCCAATCGCTGTTGGCGGTGATTGAGAACTTGGCCGCTGAAGATGCGGCTTAGCCGTCAGTGACCCCTCTGAATGCGGGGTGCGTTTTTGCACTCTCCACCCTCTGGGGGGAGGGCTGGGGAGGGGGGCACGCGTGAGGAAACAGTGGTTCGACCCGTGGCCCCACCCCGGCCCTCCCCCAGAGGGGGAGGGCGGGAGTCGGCGATCTGGGCTTTGCTCCCTCCACCCTCTGGGGGGAAGGCTGGGGAGGGGGGCACGCGTGAGGAAACAGTGGTTCGACCCGTGCCCCCACCCCGGCCCTCCCCCAGAGGGGGAGGGAGGAAATCGGGGACTGCCCCAGCGCAGAGTAAAGAATGCAGGGAGCTGCATTACT
>CAMCUN010000097.1 GCA_945878995.1 Polaromonas sp. YR568
ACCCCCCGAAAACTCACCCAACCCGCTTTGTCGCTGGGCCTAATGATCTAAGGCTTGATCACCGCTTTGGCCTCCACCACGGCTGGCACGGTGGCGCTGCTCTTGGCGGGGGTGGGCGGGTGGAACTGCATGACCAAGGGCACGATCAACAAAGCCACGATGTTGATGATCTTGATCAGCGGGTTGATGGCTGGGCCGGCCGTGTCTTTGTAGGGGTCACCCACGGTGTCGCCAGTGACGGCGGCTTTGTGCGCCTCCGAGCCTTTGCCGCCGTGGTGATTATCTTCAATGTATTTTTTGGCGTTGTCCCAGGCGCCGCCGCCCGTGCACATGGAAATGGCCACGAACAAGCCGGTGATGATGGTGCCCATGAGCAGGCCGCCCAGGGCCTTGGGGCCGAGCAGCAGGCCGACCAAGATGGGGGCAACCACAGGCAGCAGCGAAGGGATCATCATTTCCTTGATGGCCGCACTCGTCAGCATGTCCACCGCGCGGCCGTACTCGGGCTTGGCCGTGCCGTCCATGATGCCCGGTATCTCCTTGAACTGGCGGCGCACCTCTACCACCACCGAGCCCGCGGCTCGACCGACGGCCTCCATGGCCATGGCGCCAAACAAATAAGGAATCAGTCCACCAATAAACAGACCCACGATGACCAAGGGGTCGCTCAGGTCAAAGCTGATGGCCGCGCCATAGCTTTCCAGCTTGTGGGTGTAGTCGGCAAACAGCACCAACGCTGCCAGCCCGGCTGAGCCAATGGCGTAGCCTTTGGTCACGGCCTTGGTGGTGTTGCCCACGGCGTCCAGCGGGTCGGTGACTGCGCGAACCGAGGCGGGCAGGTCGGCCATTTCGGCAATGCCCCCTGCGTTGTCGGTGATGGGGCCATAAGCGTCCAGCGCCACCACAATGCCGGCCATGCTGAGCATGGCCGTGGCGGCCACTGCAATGCCGTAGAGCCCGGCCAAGCCATAAGAGGTCATGATGGCCGCGCACACAAAGAGCACGGGCCAGGCGGTCGAGCGCATGGACACCCCCAGCCCGGCAATGACGTTGGTGCCATGGCCGGTGGTCGAAGCCTGGGCAATGTGCTGCACAGGGGCGTACTGCGTGCCGGTGTAGTACTCGGTGATCCAAACCAGTGCTGCGGTCAACACCAAGCCCACGGCGCAGGCGCCGAACAGCCGCATTTGGCTGCCAGCGGCGGCCACGGCGTTGTCGGGCATCAGCCAGACCGTGACAAAGTAAAAGGCCACCAGTGAGAGCAAGCCCGCGATGGCCAAGCCCTTGTAAAGCGCGGGCATCACATTGGTCATGCCAGGCGTGGCTTTGACGAAAAAGCAGCCGATGATGGAGGCGACAATGGATACCGCCCCCAGTGCGAGCGGGTAGACCACCGCGTTTACTGGCGCGGCGGTGACCAGCAAGGCGCCCAGCACCATGGTGGCAATCAGCGTCACGGCGTAGGTCTCAAACAGGTCGGCGGCCATGCCTGCACAGTCGCCCACGTTGTCGCCCACGTTGTCGGCAATCACGGCGGGGTTGCGCGGGTCGTCCTCCGGAATGCCGGCCTCGACCTTGCCCACCAAGTCGGCGCCCACATCGGCGCCCTTGGTGAAAATGCCGCCGCCCAAGCGCGCAAAGATGGAGATCAGAGAAGAGCCAAAGGCAAAGCCAATCAGTGGGTTGAGCAAGCTAGCGAGTTTGCGATCAGGGGTGAGCTGGCCGTTGCCCACCAAGAACCAATAAAAAACTGTGACGCCCAACAGGCCAAGTCCCACCACCAACATGCCGGTGATGGCACCGCCTCTGAATGCCACGTCCAGCGCCGGGCCAATGCCTCGGGTGGCGGCTTGCGCAGTGCGCACGTTGGCGCGCACCGACACGTTCATGCCAATGAAGCCGCAGGCACCAGACAGAACCGCGCCCACCACAAAGCCCACGGCCGTTAAGCCGTCTAGAAACAGGCCCATCAGCACAGTGAGCACCACGCCCACCATGGCTATGGTGCGGTATTGTCTGGCCAGGTAGGCGGCGGCGCCCGTCTGAATGGCGTCTGCAATTTCTTGCATGCGGGCGTTGCCCGCGTCTTGAGAAAGGATCCAGGATCGCGCCCAGATGCCGTAAATAACAGCGAGGAGCCCGCAGGCCCCGGCCAGTAAAAGTGCAGAATTTCCGGTCATTTCAAGCTTTCGCAGTTGGACTTGGGGATTCGGTGCAACGCATTGGGGGTCGCGACACCGCCTTGCGTTGCTTCCTCAAGCCCATGCACCGAGCAATGGACTGATTGGCCAACCCCTTCAATTTATCGCGAATCCATTGGGTTTCCCACAGGCCGTCAGGCCAGTATCAGTAAAATGAGGGTAAATACCTGTTCGAAGGGTGTTGTTTTTGAAACAAACCCATTTCCACCCCCCCGTTTTTCAACCACTACCACTGCTCAATATGTCTTTTGACAAAGTTGCTCCCGGCAAAAATGCGCCCGAATCGTTCAATGTGATCATTGAAATTCCCATGAACGCGGACCCTGTCAAGTACGAGGTGGACAAAGAATCGGGCGCGATTTTTGTAGACCGCTTCATGAGCACGGCCATGCACTACCCCACCAACTACGGTTATGTGCCTCAGACCCTGAGCGGCGACGGCGACCCTGTAGACGTGCTGGTGATCACGCCTTTCCCGCTGATTCCTGGCGTGGTGGTGCCTTGCCGGCCCATCGGCATTTTGAAAATGGAAGACGAGGCCGGTGAAGACGGCAAGGTGTTGGCGGTACCTATCGACAAAATCTTGTCCATTTACAGCCACTGGCAAAAGCCCGAGGACATGAACCAGTTGCGCTTGAGCACCATTGCCCACTTTTTTGAGCACTACAAAGACCTCGAAAAAGGCAAGTGGGTCAAGATCCTCGGCTGGGAAGGTCCCGAGTCCGCTAAAAAAGAAATCATGGATGGCATTGCCAACTACAACAAGGCCAAACAAGCCTGATGGCTTGGTCTCTCGTCAGCCGCCCTTGCATGCAGGGGTGTCCTTAAAAAAGCCGACTTTTACCGTCGGCTTTTTTCATCGGCCTGTCCAGCCACCCTGCGCTCAGGGAGATTGCTTGAAAGGCGTGCGCTGCTGCAGATGCTCCAAGTAGTTTTCCACCCCTGCACCCTCGCGCTCCAAAAAACGCTCCACCGCGTCGGCAAACGACGGGTGGGCCAGCCAGTGGGCGCTTTGGGTTTTGACCGGCATGAGCGCCCGCGCCATTTTGTGTTCGCCCTGCGCGCCGCCTTCAAAGCGCTGCACCCCGTGGGCGATGCACCAGGCCAGAGGCTGGTAGTAGCAAGCTTCAAAGTGCAGGCAGTCCACGCGTTCGAGCGCCCCCCAGTAGCGGCCATAGGCTGTGCTCACGCCACCGTCTTTGGTCTGGTTCAGCCCAATCAGGCTGCTGGCCATGGGCTGTCCGCCCCGTTCGGCGATAAAAAGCAGCCAGTGTTCTGGCATGTGACTGGCCATGCGCTCGAAAAAATCAGGGCTGAGGTAAGGCGCGTTGCCGTGCTCCAGGTAGGTGCGCTCGTAGCAACGGTAGAAAAAGGCCCAGTCTTGGGGTGAAATGTCCGCCCCGCGTGACCACCTGAATTGCACGCCTGCGTCTTGCACCTTGCGGCGCTCTTGCTTTATTTTTTTGCGTTTGTCCTGGCTCAGGGAGCCCAAAAAAGCGTCAAAGTCGGCAAAGGCTTGGCCATCGGGGGCTTGGTTGGCCCAATGAAATTGAACGGTTTGCCTGAGCATGAGGCCGACTGCGGTGCAGGCGGCCGCGTCGGCTTCTGACAAAAACAGCAGGTGCAAGGAAGACAGCCCCTGCGCCTGGCACCAGTCGCACAGCGCCCTGGCCAAATATTGTCTGGCATGGGCGTCGCGTGCCAGCAAGCGCGGGCCAGGCACGGGCGTGAAGGGCGGTGCCACCACGGCCTTGGGGTAGTAGGCCAGACCATGCTGTTGATAAGCGTTGGCCCAGGCCCAGTCGAACACGTATTCCCCGTAGGAATGCGTTTTTAGCTGCAGCGCGCAGGCCGCCACCAGCTCTTGGCCCTCCCACAGCGTGAGCCAGCGCGGCGTCCAGCCGGTCTCGGGTGTGGCGCTGCCACTGGCGTGCATGGCTGCCAGGTACTCGTGGCGCACAAAGGGGTTGAGCTGGCCTGCGTCTTGGAAGGCCAGCAGTGCGTTCCAAACCTCTGGATTGACCTCGTCCGCACGGGTCAAGACCCGGGTGACATAATTGTTTTTATTCATTTGCATGACCAGTGCGACAAGATTTTGCCGCTGGTCCCTGAGGCTTAATACGGTTGTCGATGTTGCTCAAAATTTGCATTGCCCAGTTGAATTATTGCGTTGGTGACATGGCGGGCAATGCCCGCCTCATCGTTGCCGCTGCCCGCCAAGCCTACGAGGCGGGCGCCCGTTTGGTGCTGACCCCGGAATTGGCCATTTGCGGCTACGCCGCCGAAGACTTGTTCCTCAGGCCCGCCTTTGTCCAAGCTTGCGATGATGCCGTGAATGAGGTGGCCCGCGAGTTGGCCGGGTTGAAAGGCCTGCATATGGTGGTCGGCAGCCCCATGGCTTTGCCGCAATCCGACGCTACCCTGCAAAGCCGCAGTGTGCAGGTGCCGCAGCGCCTGAACGTGGCCCATGTGCTTTGTGAAGGGCGCCGCCTTCACAGCTACGCCAAGCGCGAACTGCCCAATTACCAGGTATTTGATGAGCGGCGCTACTTCATGCCTGGCCAGGCGCCCTGTGTGTTCAGCGTGGGCGAGGGCCCAGACGCCGTGAAAGTGGGCTTGCTCATCTGTGAAGACGCATGGTTCGAGGCGCCCGCCCAAAGCACGCGCGCGGCTGGTGCCGAGTTGCTGGCAGTCATCAATGCCTCTCCGTTTCACGCGGGCAAGGCCATGGAGCGCGAACGCGTGATGGGCCAAAGAGCCCAGGTCAATGGCCTGCCCTTGGTTTTTGCGCATTTGGTGGGTGGCCAAGACGAGGTGGTGTTTGAGGGCGCCTCTTTTGCCGTACAAGCCTCGGGCCAGGTGGCCGGTCGCGCGGCCAGCTTTGAGGCGCAGTTGTTTGAGCTGCAGGTGCACCGCGATGTCTCAGGCGCTTTGCAGCTCAGTGCCGAAGTGGCCGCCGAGCGCAGCTTGGAGGCCGAGCTCTGGGACGCGCTGGTGCTGGGGGTGCGAGATTACTTGGGCAAAAACGGCTTTCCTGGCGCTTTGTTGGGCCTGTCCGGCGGCATTGACTCGGCCTTGGTGCTGGCCATTGCCGTGGACGCCTTGGGGCCTGAAAAGGTGAGGGCAGTGATGATGCCTTCGCCCTACACGGCCGACATCTCTCTGATTGATGCGCGCGAGATGGCCCAACGCCTGGGTGTGCGCTACGACGAATACTCCATAGTCCCCCACTTTGAGGCTTTTCTGGGCACGCTGGCGGGCGAGTTTGCAGGCCGCGCCGCCGACGCCACCGAAGAAAACATCCAGGCCCGCATTCGGGGCGTGATCTTGATGGCGCTTTCAAACAAGTTCGGCGCCATCGTGCTGACCACGGGCAACAAAAGCGAAATGGCCACAGGCTACTGCACGCTGTATGGCGACATGGCGGGCGGCTTTGCGGTCATCAAAGACCTGCTCAAAACCATGGTGTTCAAGCTGGCGCGCTGGCGCAATGCACACGACCCCTACGGGCGTGGCAGCCAGCCCATTCCCGAGCGCATCATCACCCGACCGCCTTCGGCCGAGTTGCGGGCCGATCAGACCGACCAGGACAGTCTTCCTGAGTATGAGGTGCTGGACGCGATTCTTGAGCGGTACATGGAAAACGACGAAAGCACGGCGGACATTGTGGCCGCTGGCTTTGACCTTCAGGTGGTCGAGCAGGTCACGCGCCTGATTCGTCTGAACGAGTACAAGCGCCGGCAGTCGCCGGTGGGCATTCGCGTGAGCCACCGCAGTTTTGGCAAAGACTGGCGCTACCCCATCACCAGCAAGTTCAGGGCTTGAGCCCAAGTCTTGTCCCTGCGCCTTGTTGCCGCGCCTTGATGAGCCACAATCGCTGAAGTTTGTATTGGAGAGAATTTAAATGAAGCAAATCACAGCCATCGTCAAACCTTTCAAGCTCGAAGAGGTGCGTGAGGCCCTGGCCGAATGCGGCGTGACGGGACTGACGGTCACCGAGGTCAAGGGTTTTGGTCGTCAAAAAGGCCACACCGAGCTCTACCGCGGTGCGGAATACGTGGTGGATTTTTTGCCCAAGGTCAAGGTGGAGGTGGTGGTCATGACCGAAGACGTGGACCGCTGCGTGGACGCCATCATCAAGGCCGCACGCACGGGCAAAATTGGCGACGGTAAGATTTTTGTGACCGACGTCGAGCGCGTGGTCCGCATACGCACGGGCGAGCAAGACGCCTCAGCCGTCTGAGCTGGCGCTTAAATTTGATCCAGCCGGTCTGAGCGGCTCAGCCCGGCAGACTGCACCAAGGAGCGCAGCAAGTCGGTGGTGTGTGCAGACACCTGGACCAAATCAGACTGCCATTCGCCCATGAAGCCTTGACCAGTGCTGTGCGACAAAAAAGCCAGCATGTGGTCGTAATACCCGGCCAAGTTGAGCAGGCCCACCGGTTTGTTGTGGTAGCCCAGTTGGCGCCAGGTCCACACTTCAAAAAATTCTTCCAGCGTGCCTATGCCGCCGGGCAGGGCCAAAAAGGCGTCGGCGCGCTCGGCCATCATGTGTTTGCGCTCGTGCATGTCGGCCACGATGTGAAGTTCTGTGCAACCCCGGTGCGCGTACTCTTTGTCCACCAAGGCTTGTGGGATGATGCCCACCACCCGGCCACCTGCCTCTAAGGTGGCATCGGCCAGGGTGCCCATCAGGCCGTTGTGCCCGCCGCCGTAGACCAGTTGTCCGCCATGCACGGCGATCCAACGACCCACCTCTTGGGCCACCTCGCTGTATTGCGGCAGTACGCCAGGCCGCGAGCCGCAGTACACGCACAGTGAAAAAGCCGGTTTCATGCGAATCTCGCTCACAGCGCCATTCCCCAAGTGACGGCGCACAGCAGCAGCGCCAGAAGCACAGCGGCGCTGCCCAGGTCTTTGGCGCGCTTGGACAAATCGTGAAATTGAGGGCCTATGCGGTCCATGCCTGTGCTATTTCTTTGCGGGTTGACCTTGGCGCTCACCGCTCCAGCCTCCGGGGCCAGTAGATCACCAGGTGCATTGCGCTGGGGTAATGAAAGCGGTGCCATGGCGTGCAAGCAGGCTCAAGCCTTGGCAGATTTGTCTGTTTTTGCAGGCTTAACCGCTTTGACGGGCAAAGGGCTGGAGACCAGCCGCGTGCGCGCTATCACGTCATGCACAAACTGACGATCGCGGTGCAACCTGGCCAGCAACATCCAAAACGCAATCCAGCCCAGACTGAGCCACAGCACGGAGCGGGCATCGAGCCCGAGCGACCAGGTCAGGGCCCAGGGCGGCACAAACCACAGCCAGCTCAGCACGTAGCGAACAAAAGCTTGCTTTTGCGACAGGTTTTGGCCTTGGCGATCCACGATACGGATGTGCCATGTTTTCATGGCCAGGGTCTGGCCCCGTGCCCAGAACCAAACAAAGTAAATGCCCAGCACCAAAAACAAAAAAATCTGCTGAGGAAGGCGGTTTTCAAGGGCATGCCGGGTTTGGCTTAAAGCGCTGAACAGGTAGTCGGCTATGAACACCACGGCAAAAAGCAGCATGCCCTCGTAGAGCCAGCAGGCCATGCGGCGGGCAATAGAGGGCGTAGAAAGGAGATCGGCGTTCACAGGAGGGGCTCAGAGCTTCAGGCAAAAAAACAGGATCACAAATGATCCTGCGGTCTGAAGTCTAGTTGCTGGCCGCAGGCTCAGCAGCGGTCGCTGGAACATCCCCAGACTTGAGTGCCTTGGCGGTGGTGACAGGCGGCACCACCGCCAACTTTTGAGCTGGCACGGGTTTGACTGCGGGGGCCGCGCCCAAAGGACGAGTTTTGGCCTTGTCGCTCAGCTCTTGGCGTTGCTCAGGGGGCAGCGCTTGGTAAGCCTGCCATTTCGCCAGCTTTTCAGCAGGTGTCAATTCTTTGGAAATTTCAGCCGTCTTGCCGAAATTCAAGCGAGCTTGGGCTCTTTCTTGGGGCTTGAGCGCAGCCCATTCGGTCATGCGCTCGTGCATCTTGGCCTGCTCGCTCTGGCCCAGGGTGGGGTAGTTTTTAGAAACTTCCAGCCATTTGCGCTTGTGAGCCGGGCTCAGGCTGTCCCAGGCGGCGGCCAAGGGCGCGAGAGCTTGGCGCTGACTTTGGCCTAGCTGGTGCCAGCTTGAACCTGAAGCGGGCTGGGGCAGGGCGGCGGCTGCAGGCTTGTTGACTGCTTGCGGGCTGGGCTTGGGTTGTGTTTCTTCTGCCTGGGCGTGGCTGGAGAGCAGCAGTGCAGGCCAGGCCAGTGCCAGCAGCGCGGCGCGCAGCCCAGGCGCATGGCGTGCCAACCCCACAAGGCTAGACTCTGCCTGAATTTGAGAGAGATTGTGGACCGTGTTCATGTGCTGCAGGGTAAGGGAAATCAGCTTCACTCGTCCTTTTGCAGGAACTGGATAAAGCCAGGGTCGGCAAAGGCCTGCGGTGGCAACTCGTCGGTGAGCAGCGCCATATCCACGTCGGCCAACTCGCGGGCTCTTTCGTCGCTTTGAAGGTCGCTGATGCCCATGAGGCCAAGCACCAACACGCCTATGGCAAGAATGCCACTGAGACGGCTGAACAAGCCCATGCCTTCCTCACCCCCCCAGCCCAGGGCGGCTGTTCCGCCTTGCGCGACCCAAATTGGTGCATGCCGAACAATTTCAATTTTTCTTTGGGCCACGGCCCGTTCGCGGGCGGCGCGCAGGCGCTCGCTGATGTCATAAGGCAGCTCGGCCGCACCCAGGTTGAGCTGAGCGGCCAGCTTCAAACCTTGGCGGTTCATCATTCTTTCGGCGTAGCGCGGATCGATATTGTTCATAGTTTGATTCCTTTGGCACTCAATGCTTTGCTGAGGGCCTGTACCGCACGGGAGCAATGTGTTTTGACACTGCCTTCCGAGCAGCCCATGGCTGCAGCTGTTTCGGCCACGTCCATCTCCTCCCAGTAACGCATCAAGAAGGCTTCTCGTTGACGTGCGGGCAAATCCAAGATGTGAGTTTCAAGTTCATGCAGAATTTGTGCCCGCTCCAAGCTGTCTTGGGCGCTTTCTCGCGGCGTGCCCCAGCTGGACTCCACCCCCTCCCAGCTTTCGAGCAGGTCAAACTCGTCTTGCTCGCTGGAGGCCGACAAGTCCCCCAAGCTGGAAAAGTGTGATTTGTAGGTTTTTTGTCGCCTGAACCAATCGAGCATGGTGTTCGACAAAATCCGCTGGAACAGCATGGGAAGCTCGGCCAAAGGCTTGTCGCCGTAACTCTGGGCGAGCTTGAGCATGCTGTCTTGCACGATGTCCAAGGCTGCGTCCGTGTCGCGCACATGGTAAAGACTGCGCTTGAATGCGCGTTTTTCCACGCTGCGGAGAAACTCCGAGAGCTCTTTTTCAGTGGCCACGAATGGGTTTTGTCTCTGGCTGGCGCCCTCGTTGTGCCCGCTCAATGCGGCGAGGTGTAGGGTTGCGATGCAGTATCAAACGGGCGCGATTATGCACCCCGATCCATCGAAGACGAGTCCTGCGCGGGTCCACCCAGGCCGCTGTATCTGGCATGCAATAATATTAGGTTGCATTCAATCAGCAAAAGGGCCTGGATCCGGCGGAGCATCAATTCGCCCATGGTCGCAGGTCTCAAGTCACAACGCCGTCTTACAAGGATGGGCGAAGCGGCACCCAAGGTTTTTCGTTAGAGAAAATCACAAAGGTTCATCATGGAAACGATCAAATCGGAGCACGCCTCTGCATCCGCCTCCCCTGCCGACAAACTTCCCGAGCTCATGGGCGCGGAGATTTTGGTGCGCTCTCTCATTGAAGAGCAGGTCAAATACATCTGGGGCTACCCCGGTGGGGCGGTCCTCTACATTTACGACGCACTCTACAAACAAGACGTGATGCAGCACGTGCTGGTTCGTCATGAACAGGCGGCTGTGCATGCGGCAGACGGTTATGCCCGCGCCAGCGGCGAGGTGGGCGTGGCCCTGGTCACCTCCGGTCCAGGCGTGACCAATGCCGTCACCGGCATTGCCACGGCCTACATGGACAGCATCCCCATGGTGATCATCACCGGGCAGGTGCCTACCCCCGCCATAGGCCTGGACGCTTTCCAAGAATGTGACACCGTGGGCATCACCCGGCCCATCGTCAAGCACAATTTTTTGGTCAAAGACGTTCGCGACCTGGCCAGCACCCTCAAAAAAGCCTTTCACATTGCCCGCACTGGCCGCCCCGGCCCGGTGGTGGTGGACGTGCCCAAAGACGTGTCGTTCAACAAATGCGCCTACGAATACCCCGCCACGGTTGAAATGCGCAGCTACAACCCCGTGCGCAAAGGCCATGGTGGCCAAATTCGCAAGGCGCTGCAACTCTTGATGACGGCCAAGCGCCCCTACATTTATTCAGGCGGTGGTGTGCTCTTGAGCAATTCCTCGCAAGAATTGCGCACCTTGGTGGACATGCTGGGCTACCCCTGCACCAACACCTTGATGGGCTTGGGCGCTTACCCCGCCACTGACCCTAAATTTTTGGGCATGTTGGGCATGCACGGCACCATTGAAGCCAACAACGCCATGCAAAACTGCGACGTGCTGCTGGCCATTGGCGCGCGCTTTGACGACCGCGTGATTGGCAACCCCAAGCACTTTGCGCAAAACGACCGCAAAATCATTCACATTGACATTGACCCGTCCAGCATTTCCAAGCGCGTCAAGGTGGACATTCCTATCGTGGGCGATGTCAAAGACGTGCTCACCGAACTGCTCAACATGATTCGGGAGTCCGGCCTCAAGCCCAACGCGCCCGCTCTGGCGCAGTGGTGGCAGACGATTGAAGGCTGGCGCAGCCGCGACTGCCTGAAGTACGACCGCAGCAACCCCAATGTGATCAAGCCGCAAATGGTCATTGAAACTTTGTGGAACATGACCAAGGACGTGGAAGCCTACGTCACGTCTGATGTGGGACAGCACCAAATGTGGGCCGCTCAGTACTACAAATTCAACGAGCCGCGCCGCTGGATCAACTCCGGCGGGCTGGGCACCATGGGCGTGGGCATTCCTTATGCCATGGGCATCAAATTGGCTAAGCCCGACAGCGAGGTCTACTGCGTCACGGGCGAAGGTTCGGTGCAAATGTGCATTCAAGAGCTGTCCACCTGCTTTCAGTACAACACGCCCATCAAGATCGTGGCCCTGAACAATCGCTACTTGGGCATGGTGCGCCAGTGGCAAGAAATTGAATATTCGGGCCGCTACAGCCACAGCTACATGGATGCCTTGCCTGATTTTGTGAAACTGGCCGAGGCCTATGGCCACGTCGGCATGCTGATCGAGCGTCCAGAAGACGTCGAGCCTGCATTGCGCGAGGCCAGGGCGCTGAAGGACCGCACCGTGTTCATGGATTTCCGCACCGACCCGACGGAAAACGTGTTCCCCATGGTGCAGGCTGGCAAAGGCATCACGGAAATGCTGCTGGGCAGCGAAGACCTCTGAACCCCACCGGGCGCTGGTAGCGCCCATTTGCGGCCGGCGTGTCACGCCAGTCATCCCTTGGACGAATCTATTGACCACCGAGCCCGTGCATTACCGTGCACGGGGGAGGGTGGCAAAAAGAGGAATCAAATGAAACACATCATTGCTGTCTTGCTAGAAAACGAAGCGGGCGCCCTGTCCCGCGTGGTGGGCCTTTTTTCGGCCCGTGGCTACAACATCGAGAGCCTGACCGTGGCCCCCACGGAAGACCCCAGCCTCTCGCGCATGACCATCCAGACCACCGGCTCTGAAGACGTGATCGAGCAAATCACCAAGCACTTGAACCGCCTGATTGAAGTGGTCAAGGTGGTGGACTTGTCTGAAGGCCCGTACACCGAGCGAGAACTCATGATGGTCAAGGTGCGCGCCGTGGGCAAGGAGCGCGAGGAAATGAAGCGCATGGCCGATATTTTTCGCGGTCGCATCATCGACGTGACCGAGAAAAGCTACACCATAGAGCTCACGGGCGATCAGTCCAAAAACGATGCTTTTCTGGAAGCCATTGACCGCAGCGCCATTTTGGAGACCGTGCGCACAGGCGCCAGCGGCATTGGCCGTGGTGAGAGAATTCTGCGCGTTTGATGCTTAGCAAGGCTCGACCACCCGTCCGTTCGGGTCGAGCCTGTCGAAGCCTCGCAAGTATTGCGGGGTGTGCTTGAGCCCTTCGACAGGCTCAGGACGAACGGCGTTACCAACTGGAGATAAAAATGAAAGTTTTCTACGACAAAGACTGCGACCTGAGCCTGATCAAAGGCAAAACCGTCGCCATCATTGGCTATGGCTCGCAAGGCCATGCCCACGCTCAAAACCTCAACGACAGCGGCGTCAAAGTCGTGGTGGGCCTCCGCAAGGGCGGCGCCTCGTGGGACAAAGTCGGCAAAGCCGGCTTGAACGTGATGGAAGTCAATGACGCCGTTAAAGCGGCTGACGTGGTCATGATCTTGTTGCCCGACGAGCAAATCGGCGAGGTTTACACCAACAACGTGGCCCCCAACATCAAACAAGGCGCGTCGCTGGCCTTTGCGCACGGCTTTAACGTGCATTACAACCAAGTCAATCCACGCGCCGACCTCGACGTGTGGATGGTGGCGCCCAAGGCTCCCGGCCACACCGTGCGCAACACCTACACCCAGGGCGGCGGCGTGCCCCACCTGGTGGCTGTGCACCAGGACAAGAGCGGCAAAGCCCGTGACTTGGCCTTGTCCTACGCCATGGCCAACGGTGGCGGCAAGGCCGGTATCATTGAGACCAACTTCAAAGAAGAAACCGAAACCGACCTGTTCGGCGAGCAGGCCGTGCTGTGCGGCGGCGCGGTGGAACTCATCAAAATGGGCTACGAGACCTTGGTGGAAGCCGGCTACGCCCCCGAGATGGCCTACTTTGAGTGCCTGCACGAGCTCAAGCTCATCGTGGACCTGATCTACGAAGGCGGCATTGCCAACATGAACTACTCCATCTCCAATAACGCGGAGTATGGCGAGTACGTGACCGGCCCTGAGGTCATCAACGAGCAGTCGCGCGAGGCCATGCGCCACGCGCTCAAGCGCATCCAAAACGGTGAGTACGCCAAGATGTTCATTCAAGAAGGACGCTTGAACTACCCCAGCATGACCGCTCGTCGTCGCAACACCGCCGACCACAGCATTGAAGTGGTGGGCGGCAAACTGCGCGCCATGATGCCTTGGATCGCCAAAAACAAGCTGGTCGACCAAACCCGCAACTGATGAGCCACGGGCGAGCCACATCGCCACTGTCCAGAAAAGGCCGCTTTTGAGCGGCCTTTTCGCTGGTGGCCAACCCTTACACTTCCAACATGAATGACGGAAACGACACGCACAACGACACCTCGTCCGAGGGCCTGGTGATACGCAAGCGCCGCAAGGGCATTTATGTCTTGCCCAACTTGTTCACGCTGGCGGCCTTGTTTGGTGGTTTTTACGCCATCGTGATGGCCATTGACGGCCGCTTTGACCAAGCGGCCGTGGGGGTGTTTTGCGCCATGGTGCTCGACAGCCTGGACGGCCGGGTGGCCCGCATGACCAACACCCAAAGTGCCTTTGGCGAGCAAATGGATTCGCTCTCAGACATGGTGTCATTTGGCGCCGCGCCCGCGCTGATCGCCTATGTGTGGGCGCTCAAAGGCCTGGGCCGTTGGGGCTGGATCGCCGCTTTTGTGTACTGCGCCTGCGCGGCACTCAGACTGGCCCGATTCAACGTCAACACGGCCGTGGTCGACAAGCGCTTTTTCCAAGGTCTGCCATCTCCTGCGGCAGCGGCCATGGTCGCGGGCTTCATTTGGTTGATGACCGAAGCTGGCGTGGTGGGTGAGCAGGTGCGCTGGTGGATGTTTGGCCTGATGCTCTACGCGGGCTTGACCATGGTCACCAACGTGCCGTTTTACAGCTTCAAGGAAGTGAGCTTCAAACGCAGCGTGCCTTTTGCCGTCATTGTGCTGCTGGCCTTGGGTATTGCCGCCATCAACATCGACCCGCCCACCGTGATTTTTGGCTTGTTTGTGGTGTATGGCCTCTCGGGTTACGTGCTTTACGTGTGGCGCCGGGCCAAGGGTTTGCAAACCAGCGTGATCTCCACCTCCACCGACGAGCCTGATGAGCGCGGCTTGCACAAGTAAGACACTGTGCTCTGGACCTGAGCGGTCACGGCGATTGAGCGCCCGTTCGGGTCTTTCTTTGTGATACATTCCAAAATATGAAACATGCGCTGCTGCAACTACTGCTACCTCCCCACGGGCGGAGACGATAACGCGCACGCGTTTTCCCAGTCAACGGCCCGTTTGCACCAGCAGCGGGCCGTTTTCTTTTGGGGCTGCCGGACCACCAGACCATTTTTCACCTGAACACACCATGACCATGTTGAAGAACCC
>CAMCUN010000098.1 GCA_945878995.1 Polaromonas sp. YR568
GCCGGCTGCACCATCAAGCTCAACAAAGCGCCCGTGCAGGAGTACCTGCAGTCCAACATCGTGCTCATGAAGAACATGATTGCCGACGGCTACGCCGACGCCAAGACCCTGGCCCGCCGCATCGAAAAAGTCGAAGCCTGGCTGGCCGACCCCCAGTTGCTGGAAGCCGACAAGGACGCCGAGTACGCCCACGTCATCGAGATTGATCTCGCCGACATCAAGGAGCCCATCGTCTGCTGCCCCAACGATCCGGACGACGCCAAGTTCTTGAGCGAAGTCGCTGGCACCAAGATTGACGAAGCCTTCATCGGCTCGTGCATGACCAACATCGGCCACTTCCGTGCCGCCGCCAAGGTGCTGGGCACCCAGCGCGACATCCCGGTCAAGCTCTGGGTCGCCCCGCCCACCAAAATGGACGAGAGCGAGCTCATCAAAGAAGGCCACTACGCCACCTTCGGCTCGGCCGGCGCCCGCACCGAAATGCCCGGCTGCAGCCTGTGCATGGGCAATCAGGCCCAGGTGCGCGAAGGCGCGACCGTGGTTTCTACCAGCACCCGGAACTTTCCCAACCGCCTGGGTAAGAACACCAATGTGTTCCTGGTCAGCGCTGAATTGGCGGCCGTGTGCTCCAAGCTCGGCCGCATCCCGACCGTGGCCGAGTACATGGAGGCTGTGGGCGTGTTGAACAAAGACTCCGAGAACATCTACAAGTACCTGAACTTCGACCAGATCGAGGAGTACGTGGAGAACGCGAAGGAAGCGGCGGCCTGAGCACGGGATCGCTGAGGCAAAGAGACGGCCCTTAGTGGCCGTTTTGCATGGGATGCACCGGCAGCGGACACAGGCTGCTCAACGAAACATCAGAATGGGTCGTGTGTTTGGAGGTGGGGGGTCTAAGCCCTGACGACGACCCCAAGGCGGTGTTGCCAGATGGGAAGTGGGAGCGGATGCGGGAGGGTGGGATACCTGTGAGCTTGTGAGCTGTTTGTCAGCTCGTTAAGACCGTGTCGCCATGGCCAGAGTTGCCGCGCTGGCCAAAAAGCTGATCGGGTCATGTGGTGCGCCTTGGCCCAAGCGTCAATTTGCTGCACCAAGTTAGAGGGCAGGCTCACATTCAGGCGCACAGGCTGGGTGTCAATGCGGCTCAAGTCCAAGTCGACCAACATCCAAACGCCACCCGTGTAATCAGCTTGGCCCATCAACAGTTCAAGCTGTGTCGGCGGTGGCACTGCGTCAGCCTCGCCGCTGAAATGCGCCTCAACTGCTTCTTGCACGGCAGCGGGTAAGTCACTCCAATCGTCCACCGCAGAAAAGCAGCCCGGAAAGTCGGGAAACGTCACGCCATGCGCGTGATCCGCATCACCAACATGAACATAAACGGGGTACAACATGGGCGAACTCCTTGTTTAATAGCCCTGGAACAGGAAGTCGAGTGCCGTGGTGATCTGGTCTTGTGCCTGCGCGAGTGAAGTCACGGGCGTCTTCAGCACCTGCAAGGGAACAGTGCCCATCTTTGGCGTTTCCAGCAAGAAGTCTTCGCCATCGATGGTGAAGATGGGTGTCAATCGGTTTGACAACTTGACTTTCGGGAAATGCTTGAGTCCACGCAATGGAATGACCATCCGGGTGTCCAGCCCATTGAGCAGATCGCTTTGTACATCCATCAAATAGGGTGTTGTTGTGGCAGAGCCGCCTGGGTTGGCGTAAACGTCAAACCGGGCCATCAGAAGCTTTTCCACTCGTCCAGTGGCAGGCCTTCGGCTGCAATGGTGCTGTTGTAAGCCTTAATGAAATCTGCGTGGTTCTCGCGCCATTGGCGTTCTTGTTCGCGTTGCACGACGAGGCGCAGGTGTTGGTCGCAGACTTTCGAGATGTTGATGTCGAGCTGCTTTGCGGCCAACAGCACATCGCTGCTCAGGCTTAGATTGATGGCCCGTTTGCCTGGCGTGCCAAGTGGTGGACGTTGTTTGGTATGTTGGGTTGGCATCTGTGATTTTATGCGCATAGTGATGTGTGCATATGTTAATGTCTATCAATGCGGCATACAACGGGCCTTACAGTCCATCGCAATTTCAGTTCTCTATGACCCAGCGCTTGGCTCCTGCCAAGCCATCACCCCCCGCAGCCCCACCCCATCACTTCTAAAGCCCTGCGACGCCCAACGTGCGCTGCTGTTGGCGGCCGTGTACCGTGATGTGCACGCCCATGCGGCGGGCCAGTTTGAGTGGGTCTATTGTTGCGCCAAGCAGCACAGCGAGCCCAGCAGCCACCCCCACAACAAGCGCGGCACCCAGGTGGATGAGATCACCCTCACGCCGCTGCAGCTGATCGACCGTATCGCCAAGCTGGTGCCCCCAGCGCGCACGCCGGGATCGCTTCCTGGATTTTTTACGCGGTGGCCTCTGTGCTGAGCAGACCAGGGGCCGGCTCCAGCGCATACCCGGTCCTGTTCGCATCAGTGACTTGGCGAACATCCTCTGTACGCCATGCCACCTGTCACGTGGTCACGAACCCGCCGCCTGCCCAGCGTCGGCACCTCAAGGCCCAAGTCCTTCGAGCCTCGCAAGTCCTGGGGCATCAATCCAGCAGCATCGGATTGTCTGATGCTCAGCGCCTGAAATTTTCGCTGTTCAAGAATTGCCCCGGTCTTTAGGATTCGCTCAACTGTGCCCAACGTCCCGTCCTTGAGGGTATCAAAACTCTCTCAATTCAGGAGACTTCAATGACTCTCAATAAAAATATTAAAAAAATTATTTCTCTTGTTTTTGGCGCGCTTGTCGTTGGCCAGGCTTATGCGTGGCCGGCCCAGCCAATCAAGTTGGTTGTCGGGTTTGCGCCTGGCGGCAATACTGACATCATGGCTCGCCAGATCGCCCCCATTTTAAGTGGCAAATTAGGGCAGCCGGTCATTGTTGAAAACAGGCCTGGGGCTGGCAGCATGATCGGATCTCAATATGTGGCGGCTGCTACGGATGGGCACACCTTTTTAATGGGAACATTTGCCAATGTTCTGGGAGAGTTTTTTTATCGCAACAAGATTGTTGATCTCCGTAAAGATTTGACCCCGGTCACGCAGGTATTGACCATCGCAAATTACGTTGCAACTTCACCGAAGTCAAAAATAAATTCAATGACGGACTTGATCAATCAGGCAAAATCAAAGCCTGACAATTTATCTTGTGCATCCAGTGGGGTGGGAACCAGTGGGCACCTAGCTTGTGCCATGCTGGCGCAATCCATAGGTGCCAGTATTAGAATCATTCCTTACAGAGGGGGTGCGCCAGCTATTACTGACGTTCTTGGTGGGCACACTGATTTCTTGGCAATCAACGAAGTGCTTCCCTACATTCGTGATAAAAGTCTCAGAGGATTGGCTATTACTTCTGAGAAGCGTTCACCTCTTGCACAAGAGCTTCCTCCGGTTTCTGATGCGATTCCGGGCTTCGATCTTGTTTCTTGGTATGGAGTTTTGGCTCCTGCCGCCACACCATCAGCTGTCATTAAAAAATTAAATATAGAAATTGTCGCTGCCATCAATGAGAAGTCTGTTCAAGAGCGAATTGTTTTGCTCGGTGCCACATCCGTGGGAAATACCCCGGAGGAATTTGCAAAGATTATCAATAACGACTTGATCAAGTATGAAAAAATAACCAAATCCTTGAACATTGTTCTTGATTGATGGCTGCCCTGTGCCCTCAAGGTGATGCTGCACTGCATCTGCTGCAGCAGTTATTTGGCCGGCAATTGACAGTTAACAACATCACACGACTCATAGCGAATGAAGCGGCGCATGAACCACACAACCGACCGTCCAAGGAATAAGGCATGAAAGTCGCCTCCGTTGAAACCCTGATTTGCGATGCGGGCTGGCGCAATTACTATTTTCTCAAGATCACGACAGACACCGGCATCGTCGGCTGGAGTGAGTATGACGAGGGCTTCGGCTCGCCCGGTATCACAGCCATCATTGAAAAGCTCCAGCACCGCCTGATCGGGGAGGAGGTCTATGCCCATGAGAAATTCAGCCAACTTGCCAACTGCCTGACCCGCCCGGCGCCCGGCAGCGTCATCGGCCAGGCCATCGGCTGCATCGAGAATGCACTGCTGGACGCCAAAGCCAAGTCCCTGGGCGTGCCCTGCTATGAACTGCTGGGGGGCAAAATCAGGGACCAGGTGAATGTGTACTGGTCACATTGCCCGACCTGGCGCATCAACCACCCCAAGTTCTACGGTCCCGCTGTCAAAGACCTGGATGGTGTGAAAGCCACCGCTGCGGAAGCCCGTTCGCGCGGCTTCAAGGCCCTCAAGACCAACCTCTTTGTTCACGACGAAGGCGATGCCTACGCTTGGCGACCGGGTTTCGGTGTTCAGTTCCTGCCTGAGTTGCCGGTGGACAAGCGGCTGATTCGAAACATCCGCAACCACTTGGAGGCCTTGCGCGAAGGCGCCGGTCCCGACATGGGGCTGCTGATTGACTTCAATTTCAACGCCAAACCGGAGGGTTTGAAGCGCGTACTTCGGGAACTGGCCGATCTGGACCTGTACTGGGTCGAGATCGACCTCGCAAGCGCCAAAGCCCTGGCCGATGTGCGCCGCAACAGCCCCCACCCCATCAGTTCCTGCGAGACGCTGATCGGCATGCGCAATTTTCTGCCCTACTTTGAGCATCAGGCCATGGACGTGGCCATCGTCGATGCGGTGTGGAACGGTGTCTGGCAGTCGGTCAAGATCGCTGCCCTGGCCGAAGCCCATGAAGTCAATGTTGCGCCCCACAACTTCTACGGTGATCTGTGCACCATGATGAACGCGCATTTTGCGGCGGCGGTGCCGAACCTGCACATCATGGAGGTCGACATCGACCGGCTGCCCTGGGAGAGTGAGCTCTACACGCATTCGCCCGAATTCAAAGACGGATGCCTGCTGATTCCCGATCGGCCCGGCTGGGGCACAGACCCCATTGAAGAGGCCATACGGGCAAGACCTCCCAAAGTCACGGGCGGGCTTCTTCAATACAAGAGAGCCTGAGATACTCGACTACATACAGGGCGCAGCCGACTTGATCGCCGGCAGCGCTGGGCCCCTGCCCGAAGGATGTCCAACCTTCAGGCATGAAAGTGGATCTGATCTGGCATGACCGTGAACCATCTTCGCTCGCTGCTGGCTTTGTACAGTCGAGGAACGATTGCGGCCGCAGCACTGGACATGCACCTGTCGCCAGCGGCCGTCAGTGTGCAGTTGAGGCTCCTCGAAGATGAGCTTGGGGTGGCGCTCTTTGTTCGCACAGGACGGTCCATACGCCTGACCGCCGCCGCTTACCAGTTGCTGCCCAAGGCTGAAAAATTGGTGCGGGCCTACGACGAACTCAAGCGAACGCCTCTGGCGCAACCGGTGCGGGGCGTGATCTCGCTGGGCGTACTCAACTCGGCCTTGCTGGGCACCTTTCCCAGCGTGATCCAGCGGGTGATGGCCGAGCATGAGCACCTGCAGATCAAGGTCCACGCCGGCCCATCGCCCGACCTGGTCGCCAAGGTGCTCGCCGGCGTACTGGACGGCGCCATCGTCACCTGTCCGCCCACGGCCCTGGATGAGGAGTTCATCGTGCACCCGCTGTACACCGAGCCCTTCACCCTGGTCCTGCATGCGAGGACCCCTTTCACCCACCTGGCCGATGTGCTCACGCGGCAGCCTTACATCGCATTGGACCGTTCCACCTGGACGGGCAGGCAGATCGAGCACTTTCTGGTCCACCGAGGCATTCACGTCGAACCGGTGATGGAGTTGAACTCCCAGGAGGCCATTCTCGCGGCGGTCAAGCACGGCCTGGGGGTGTCCTTGTTACCCTTGATCCAGAGCTGGGTTTCGGACGCCCGGCTGGGCTTCAAGCAGTTCCCCGAAGTCACGCGAACCATCGGCCTGGTGGAGCGCCGCACTCATGTGCTGTCCCACCTGACCGCCCAGATCCTGGGCGCTTATGCCGCGGTGCTTCAAGACACCGACCCGGGCCACCCGCTGGAGACTGCCGCTGCAGCACCGCCTGCCACAGCGCCCCTGGTGCCAGGCTCAGGCTGATGCGAGCCTGCCAGACCGGGGTGGTGAACACCAACCGCCATCCCTGACCATGGGGTAACTCGGGAAGCTGCTTTGTTGCACCACGCCGCCCACGATGTCGATGCGGCCGAACAGCGCGGCGCTCAGGGCATAGACCAAGCTGCTTTCCATTTGCTGGGCCACGGTGCCGGGGTTGACCGCAGTGCCGCAGTCGATGGCGCACACCACGCGGTGCACGCCGGCTGCGCAAGGCGGGCAGTGAGTGGGTCTACCGCTGCGCCAAGCAGCACAGCGAGCCCGGCAGCCACCCCCACAACATGCGCGGCACCCAGGTGGATGAGATCACCCTCAGGCCGCTGGAGCTGATTGATCGCATTGCGGCCCTGGTGCCACCACCGCGCACGCACCGGCATCACTAATACGGTGTGCTGGCACCGAACTCGCCACTCAGGGCTGCGGTGGTGGCGCTGGCACAGGGCGCAGCGGTGCAACCGGCGCAGGCGCAGACCGAGCCAGCCAGCACCGATGCAGGCGAGGGCGCACTTGAGGCAGGCAAGCTACTCCCAACTCAGGCCGGGTCTGCCCAGCCGGAGCCACCCAAGCGCCCGGCGCACTGCCTGTGGGCGGTGCTGATGGCCCGCATCTACGAAGTGTTCCCTTTGTTGTGCCCTCTATGTGGCGGGCAGATGCGCATCATCGCGTTCATCACCTACGTCGCCGACATCCGGCAGATACTGGAGCTCATCGGGGCAGAGACAGAACCGCCGCGCATCACACCAGCACGCGGGCCGCCGCTGTAGGGCGCGTGCGATGCGCTGGTGGGCGATGGTGTCGAGCTTGAGCCCGATTGGGACGAGGCGGCCCAAGTGGCCCCGGACTTCGAGGTCGATCAGCGCGTCAGTTGGTGAGGGAAGGCAACAGCGGTTTGGCCAACGGTTTGGCCAACGCTGCGGGGCAGGGCTGCGCCTGGCGCTGTCCAAAAATGTGCAAACCGACAAATCTCAGGCGACTGGCCTGCCGTTAGCGTCCAAGCAGACCCAGTGTGAGGCTTGGGATGCCAAAACCTTGTGCCAAACTTGTTCTCATGCGGTTGGATTTTCTATCCGCCAAGCTCACAAGGTCGCTGCGCTTCTTGCATGGCGGCGTGTTCAAACGCGGGTTTGAAGGGAGCCGAGTCTGCGACTGCCATGCCTGCATGCGCCGAACCGCAGAGAACTGCGCGCCAATGGGCTAGGCCGATTCTTGCTTTCGATACACAATAGACGCCTAAATAATCCATATTGGACGAAATCAAAACACACTTGAGACGACTGTCAATTCCACAGACGGCGACACCATGAACACCCCGCAAACTCACCCACCTGCAACATCAAGCAGCCTGATCGCACGCCACTTGACACCTTTGTTGTCCGAGTCGCTGCAAGACACCCCTGCTGTGCTGGTCAACGGCCCCCGTCAGTGCGGCAAGACCACCTTGGTGCAGCAGTTTGCGGGTGATCTGCCCTATTTCACCCTGGACGACCCCAACCTGCTGGCCGCCGTGCAGCAAGACCCTTTGGGTTTTGCTCGCCAATTGGATCGGGCCATCATCGATGAAGTGCAACGCGCGCCCCAACTGTTGCTGGCGCTCAAGCTGGTCATTGACCAAGACCGCCGCCCGGGCCGCTTTTTGCTTACGGGCTCTGCCAACCTCATGGCGCTGCCGCAAATCGCCGACAGCTTGGCAGGGCGCATGGCCGTGCACACCCTGCTGCCTTTGTCGCAGGCTGAATTGCAATGCCGCCCCAACGACTTCTTGCAGCGTGCGCAAGCGCAAGACTGGCCGCTCACCCATCCGGCCTGGGTCAACCCCTCTGGGGGCACCGTGACGCATGCGCTTTCTGGCGGCTACCCCGAAATGCGCCAACGCCCCACTGCGGCACGACGGCAAGCATGGGCCAAGGCCTACATCCAAACCCTGATTGAACGCGATGTGCGCGACGTGGCACAGATCGACCAGTGGCAAAAATTGCCCCAACTGCTGGCCGTGGCCGCTGCGCACTGCGGGCAACTGCTCAACACCGCGCAAACGGGTGGTCAACTCGACCTGAACGGCAAGACGGTGGACAAATACCTGGGCATCTTGGAAAAACTGTTCCTCGTGCAACGCCTGCCCGCCTGGAGCCGTAACGAACTCAGTCGCCTCATCAAAACCCCCAAGCTGCACTTTCTGGATGCGGGCCTGCAAGCCAGCCTCACCCGTTTGAGCCCCGAACTGGTGTTTACCCAACGTGAGCGCTGGGGGGCCACGCTCGAGACCTGGGTGTATGCCGAACTGCGCAAAGCCCTAAGCCTGAGTGCCGACGACTGGTTCCTCTCGCACTTTCGCGACAAGGACCAGGTCGAGGTGGACTTTGTGCTCGAATCCCCGCTGCGCCAGTTGATCGGCATCGAAGTCAAAGCCTCGGCCACGGTGAACGCCAGCGATTTCAAAGGTCTGAAAAAACTCCAGTCCCTCGCGGGCGATGCGTTCACCACAGGACTGGTGTTGTACGACGGCCATCAAGCCCTGTCGTTTGGGACTGGCCTGTGGGCGGTGCCGCTGGCGGCGTTGTGACTTGGCACTGAGACCCCCGCACTGTAGGAGAAGTGCGCATGTTCACCCCTGCACTTTTGTGCCTCCCGTGTGGCGGGCAAATGCGCCTCATCGCCTTCATCACCCACAGCACCTATATCCGCCAAATACTGGACCACATCGGGGTGGATGCAGAACCGCCGCGCATTACGCCCGCACGCGGGCCGCCGCTGTGGGACGGGTGCGACGCGCAGACAGGCGATGGTGTCGAGCTTGAGCCCGATTGGGACGAGGCGGCCCAACTGGCACCGGACTTCGAGGCCGATCAGCGCGTCAGTTGGTGAGGGAAGGCAACAGCGGTTTGGCCAACGCAGCGGGGCAGGGCTGCGTCTGGCGCTGTCCAAAAATGTGCAAACCGACAAATCTCAGGCGACTGGCCTGCCCTTAGCATCCAAGCAGACCCAGTGTGCACGCTTGGGATGCCAAAGCCTTGAGCCAACTTGTGCTCATGCGCTTGGATTTCCTATCTGCCCCCTCCCCGAGGCCAAAGGCGAAGACGCCTACGGTGCCTGCTTAGTCGAATGGTTCGCCGAGGAAGCCAAGCGCATCAAGGGCGTAACCCTGCCCCAATTTGACAGATCTCTTCAGGTCACATGCCCTTTGTTGCAAAACCTGCCCAGTTCCCTGAGTCGGCAGGTTTTTTTGATCGGTCAACACGGATGAATTGATCAGCCCGCAAAACCATAAAAGTTAATTCGATATGACGGTTTCATATAAATTTCACTTTTGATTGAAAAAATAGTCTTCTTCTCTATTTCGAAAGTGAATTTTCATGCCTGCTCCCTTCAAACTTTCTTTGGTGGCATACAGCACATTCTTGATGTGCCAAGCTGTTGCTCAGCAAGCCGTCCCCCCTTCCAGCAATCTCGACACCATCGTGATCACTGGCCAAGCATCCAGTCTGAGCAAATCCATCCGTGCTCAAGAGGCATCCAACCAAATTATCAGTGTTGTCAGCTCAGACGACATCGGCTCCTTGCCCGATATCAATGCCGCCGAAGCTTTGGCGCGCATGCCGGGTATTTCGCTCCAACGCGATCAGGGTGAAGGTCGCTATGTGGTGGTTCGAGGTCTTGGCCCCGATTTAAACACCGTCACCATCAACGGCGCCTTGGTGCCTGCGCCTGAAAACGGCAGGCGCGGTGTGACTTTGGACATCTTGCCCGCTGGCATGATCCGGTCGCTGGAAGTGACTAAAACGCTCACACCCGACATGGATGCCAACTCATTGGGCGGCACTATCGACGTTAAAACGCTGTCTGCCTTTGATCTTCGTGGCAAGCTGCTCTCCGTGACGGGTGGCGTGGGCTACGATGAACTTTCCAAGAAGAGCAATCCATTTGCAAGCGCACTTTGGGCAAATCGTTTCATGGATGGAAAATTGGGTGTTGCTGTGGGCATCAGCACCGAAAAACGAAAGTTTGCCTCTGATGACGTCGAAACAGGTGGTGGATGGACGGGTGGGAATTTATCCTCAGTTGAGCTGCGCGATTACCAGCCGGTGCGAGAGCGCAATGCTTTGTCTTTGAATCTGGATTACCGAGTCAACAAAGATCAATCTTTTTATTCAAAGACATTTTGGAGCACCTTCAGTGATGATGAGCTTCGTGATCGCCTGGGTATCAGCAACATCACTGGCGGTTCTGCAGCAGAAAACACGCCCTTCAACGCACGCGCTGAACGCAACTTAAGACAACGCAAATACACCCGCGAGATTCTGTCTCAGGTCATCGGCGGATCGAAAACCTGGGACGATTGGAAGTTGGAAGGCCGTCTTGGCTTCAGCACTGCGAATGAAGATCAACCAAACGCGCTTAACAGTGTGTCCTTCCGGCAAAACGTGACAGGCCTGACCTACAAGGACACGATGTTGCCCGTGATTACCGCACCTGCCAACTCTTCACTTTATGACCCCAGCAAATACGCATTGAACGCCATCACCTTCCAATCAAGGTTGAGTGAAGACAAAGAGAGCCATGGAAAATTTGACTTGAGCCGAAATCTCAATTTTGGCGACATCCAAAGCACTTTGAAATTTGGATTCAAGTCCAGCCTTCGCGAAAAAACCAATGATACGGACCAGTGGACTTTCAACAGCTCGAACGCCGCAAGTCCCAATTATTGGGGAGCAGGCCCAACCACTTTGAATGCTTTCAACGGCACCAACATGGTTGATTTCCCACAAATGATAGGTCTTTCAATAGACCCGGCTTTGGTTCGTGCACGCGCCGCTGGCTTGAATAAATCTGGTGCAATGATTGTTTCCACTTCTGCTGTCAATGATTGGCGCATGAATGAAAACATCAACGCCTACTACGCTCAAGTGAACACCGATGTTGGCAACTGGAACATTCTGGCGGGTGTTCGCCATGAAAACACAAAGTTTGAAGCCAACGGCAATCAGTTCTTGAATAATACTTTGACCCCCAAGAACACAAGCCGTAGTTTTGGCAATACTTTGCCCAATCTGCAAATTCGCAACAGCCTAGACCAAGAAACCAGCATTCGCGCAGCTTTGACCAACTCTGTAGTGCGAGCCAACTTCAGTCAACTGGCCCCCGGCGTTTCCTACAGTTCTCCAACCGAGGCCACCATCGGCAATCCTGATCTGAAACCTCTGAGGTCCGCCAATTTTGATGCAGGTGTGGAGCGTTTGATTGGCAAAGATGGCGTCATGTCTTTCTATTACTTCACAAAGGACATCAAAGATTTCACTTACACCACGAACTTGGCCGGTACCGGACAATGGGCCGGTTTCACTTCTGCCATCGTGGGGGTGAACGGCGACAAAGCCAAGCTCAAGGGTTACGAGTTGTCTTACACACAAGCGCTTCGTCAGTTGCCAGGCGCTTTGAGTGGTTTGATTGTGGGCGTCAACGCCACGATCACGGATTCCACCACGGTGCTTTCACGCTTTGACAAACCGTCCAACAAGCTGCTTTCCCGCGAAGTCGCATTGCCAGGCCAGTCAAACAGAGTGGTGAATCTTGTTTTGGGTTATGAAACGGGCCCTTTGAGTGCTCGCATTGCGTCGAACGCCAAATCACGTTATTTGCTGCAAACCGGCAGCGATGTGGTGGACGCCAGCCAAGACGCTTGGGTGGCTGCACAAAGGCAGGTTGATCTTTCTGTGAAATATCAAATCAATAAAATGACTCAACTGACGTTTGAAGGCTTGAACATCAACAAAGAAAAATACTACGTGTACCTGGGAAATGAGCGCTTCAACTATCAAAATGAACAGTACGGTCGCACCTTCCGTCTTTCATTGACCATGGCGCATTTTTAAGTGTTCATCACTTTATGCCAGTGGAAGAAGGCTCTGCCTTCTTCCATTTTTTTAGGGTGCATGTATTGGATTAACGCCTCTTCGTGCTATGCCGGTCACTACACGACCAAAACGCCTTACCAAGCGCAACAAGATTTCAATACTTACGAACTGATACCCGCAGGTTTTGAAATTTTTCATACACAGCTGGTCGCACGGCACGGTGCGCGTGGTCTGTCCAAGATGAAAGCAGATTTGGCATTATTCAATCTTTGGAAAATAGCCCGTCAACAAAATGCATTGTTACCATTGGGGGAGAATTTAGGTCCTCAGTTGGAAAAGTTGATTGAAGTGAATGCCTTGCTCGGCTACGGGGTCCTCAGTAGCAGTCCACCAGGTTACGGCAACCTCTCGCAAAGAGGCGTTCAGGAACACGCGCAGTTGGCGCAAAGAATGTTAAAGCGTTTGCCAACTCTTTTTGTTCAATTGGAAGATGACAAAAAATCGCCTGATCAAAAATCGATCCGAGTGCTTCATTCAGGTGTCAACCGAGCGAAAGATAGCGCTCATTCCTTTGTCAACGCTTTGGTGACTCAAAAACCAAAGCTCAAAGCTCAACTGCATTACCCCATTGTTAAAGGTTACCCAGAAGCTAATCCAAAGGATCAGTTACCCGGTGTCAATCGGTTTTTACTTTATTTTCAAAGTTTGAATGATCGAACGGACGCTGCGTTGAATATGGCCGATCGAAACGCCAAGATTTTCAAATACAGCCAAGCCTATCAAAATTACAGCAACAGTCCTCGGATTACTGCCAAAGCCAGACTGATTTATCAATCAGATGTCATGTACTCCACAGCAAATGCAGTATTGTCAAGGTTGTTCAAGTCTGATTTTATCGAAAGCTTAATGAGTGGAAAATTTCAAGTGGCAAATACTGGAAAATTCCATTTTCAATCTAAAGATGGTGTTTATCAAGTTCAATTAGAGGGTGATGGCCGAACTCAGATCCGAACCCCCTTGGACGCACTCTTGGCTTTGTCAGAAGTATACGAAATTGCACCAGGTCTTCAATATGAATTAGGGTTTAATTTTGACGAATATATCAGCGATAGCGAAGCCAAGATTTTGGCTGAGGCCAATGATGCAGAAGATTTCTACAGCAGGGGGCCTGGGATCGCTGAAGACCCCCCTCTCAACAGTTATATGGCAAAAGGTTTACTCCTGGATTTCTTCGATCAAATAAATCAAGCAAATTCCAGCCTAATCGGTAAAGGCGCTACTTTGCGGTTTACCCATGCCGAAGTTTTGGTGTCATTTGCGAGTATTTTACAGATACCAAAATTAACCCAAGCGCTGCCCTTTTCTGAAAGTTATACATACTCCAACAGTGCATGGAGGGGTGCCTTGATTGCGCCCTACACGGCCAATGTCCAATGGGATACTTTCAGGAATCCTCAGGGGTCTCTTATTGTTCGTATGCTTTACAACGAAAGGGAGACGCATTTCAAGTCGACATGTGATTCGGCGAGAGTTAACCCCCAAAGTTTTTATTACAAATATGAGGGTTTGAAAGCTTGCTACGGCGTTGATTAAACCCTTGGCACCTGCAAAAAACAGGCTCAATGGCTCATCGATCGATTGCAGCTGATACAAACAACGTCATTCCTTTTGGACAATTTTTGGATCAAGTTGCAATCAATGGTGAGAAACAGGCTTATCGGTTGTTAGATTTGGGCTCATCAGACTGCTCTGTGGTGAGCAAAGTAACCCCGGTCAGCTCTACGGGGTTTTCGAGCATCACCGCGTTTTACACCTTGGGTGCGCTGCGTATGGCTTCTTGTTCGCTCTCTGCCACTTTGGGTAGGGGCAACAAGGCCGACAGGGGATTCGTCGCTTGAGATCTATGACCGCAGACGAATTGGCCAGCGACAACCTTCGTCAAGTGCCAGCTGGGGAGGTGGTGCGGCCATGGATAGAGGGCTTGCGCGATCTGTCTGACGAAACGGTCATGTTGGTTGTGCGCCGCGGCACGGAAAACGTTGTATCGCTGCCCCTGGATAGACATCGACTCGAGCAAAGGGGGCCGGGATCGAAAGATCGCCGAGTCACGCGGGCTGCGACCGCCTCAGGGTATATTCGTTATGAAAGGATTCTTTCCGTGCCCGATTTCATCGAAGCGTACGACGACGTCCTCGACGCCGAGACCTGCGCCGCACTCATTCGCCAATTCGACGCGAGTTCCGTCAAAGCCCCGGGCGTCATAGGACACGGGCTCGATCCCGGGAAGAAGGACAGCACGGACATCAACCTTACCGCGCGGCCGGAATGGAAGCCGCTGCACGATCGGCTGATTGAGGCGACGTTTCCGTATTTGACGCAATATGTCCGCAAGTATCCGTTTCTGGTCGCCGGAGCGATCGCGCTCCAGCTGCGGGATCAACAAACGGGCGAAAACTTTCATTTGACCTACGAGCAAATGGATCGCGTTCCCGATCAGCAGCTCAGCGGGATTTTGATGCTGCTGTATCGCTCGGGAGTGGTGAACATGCA
>CAMCUN010000099.1 GCA_945878995.1 Polaromonas sp. YR568
GCCGAGTAATTTCCTTCTGCTTTTTCAATAACGATTGCATAGCGCATAGCACCTCACTTGAGTCCAGCCTGTTTGAATATGCTGTTCAAAGTACCCGGCGCCAAATCGTCGCTGGGTTTTCCGGGAACAGTGACGCTATCAGGCCTGCTCGCGTGCTTGAATTGCCGATGACTCCCTCTTGTCGCGACCAAATTCCAACCATCGCGTTGAAGCAATCGGAGGACTTAGCTGACATTTATTATCGAACGATATCAGGTACCTAGGCCGGACCGAGTTTACGGACGGCCGAAACCGCATAAGCGCATAGGAAATCCAATCACATGTGCACGATATGTCCCTGGTTTTGGGCATCACAGGACTCCAGGCTGGGCCTGCCAGAGCGCTTGCTCAGCGCCGCCCACAGAATGTGCGCTGAGCGATAGGGCGGCACCGGCTGGGCAGGCTCGGGCTGGCTGGGTCCGCCGACCGAGGCCACACCCATGACATCCACCGTTACATCCACCGCTGGGGGCACACCGCCTGGCTCGGGCTTTGCCGTGCCCGTGCCTGCGGTTCGGCCTGCGGCCAGCGCCACCGCCGCAGCCCTGTGCGGTGAATGGGGCGCCAGCACGCCGCAGTAGCAGTGTCGGTGCGCACGCGGTGGCGGCACCAGCGCCGCGCACAGCAGCGCAGCAAGCGCTCCAGGCCGGCTCTGTCTTGTGCGGCGATGCACACGCTGGTGGCCACCGAAAACCCGCTGTGTTTGTAGCCCAGCATCTCCTGGGCCTCAAAGCCTTCGAGCAGGCCCCGGCCCACAAAGGCGCGCAAGATGCGCCTACGCAAACTGGCCTGGGCGTGGGCCACCGCTTTGGAGGCTATGCCAGTGGCCGGGTGAAACATCACGCGGGTCGCTGTGGTGCGGGTGCCCTGCTCACTCGCCTCGCCCACCACCGCCTCCAACACGCCATCGACCGCGCACACATGGAAATGCACGTGTTCGTTCGGGCTGGGGCCGAAGCGGTGGATGAAGGCCACAGCGCCTATGTGCAGCGCCGCCTTGTTCGCATGCGCTGCGCCTGGGCTGTTGGCTTGCAGCATTTGCGCAATGACCCGCAGGAAGATGCGCAGCACCGCGCTGTCGCGCTGCATTTAGTAACGCAGCCGCTTGGGCACAGACAGCACCCACTGTCGCACCGGCAGGCGGTGGAAGACGTGGTCGGTGAGGTGCGCCGCCGTCTCCACCATGCGCCGGGTGTTGCACCATGGGCAGACGCCCCGACCTTTGCAGGAATAGGCGACGAAGTGACCGTGCCCACATTCGTTGCACCTGCTCGGTCGGGTACCCCGACGGCTACCCCGATTCCCCCACCTGTGGCTGCCTCAAACTCCCTCACCCTGAGCGGGGTGTGGCGATGGCTTGATTCCCGCCGTTTCGCCGCCTCGGCCCGTACCAGGCAGGAAAAACCTCAAATTGAACCGGATGGCCTGCGCGGTTCAAAAGGCACAACGTGGAGGCGAGAGCCGGGCGAGTGCAAACAGGGGTTGATTGACCGGGAAAGCTCGATGTGGTGCCTAGCGGGTGTGATGCCAAGCCACTTTTTCTCGTCATCTGCATTAACCGCGCTGGCGAGCACTGACACGGATTTGTCATGTTGGCCTTGTAAATTTTGTCGATTAACAAGGATTCTCATGTCAAAAACTTCTGCTGACGCTCGCCCTTCCCTCATCAATACGGCGGCCTCAGCCCCCGAAGGCGCTCGCCTGATACAGGCCATTCAAGTCCACGCCGCGCGCTGGGACTTGAATGCACGCAAGGCCAAGCGTCCAGGCCTGGACAACCCAGGCGGGCTGCCAGAGTCAGAAAAAAAATCGGCGCCGGACGTCGAGGAATCAAGCCCAGCAGTGCTTGAGTTGTTGGTTGATGCCGCTTATCCGGTGGTCGGCGTTGAGGCCGACATGGACGCCGTGTCCAGCCTCATGGATGGCGCCGTGTCTGTGCAACTGGCCTCGCTTTCAGGCGCAGAGCTGGTGGCGCAAGCGGACACCGCAGTTTCCGGCGGCTCTGTGGCCGCCAGTGCCGCCGCCAGTGCAGCCCCTGCCGCACCGGCTGCAGCATCTTCTGCACCCTTCTTGCCCTTGCTCATGGTCGTGGGCGGCATGGGCCTGATTGCTGCCTCGGGCGGCTCCAACGCCGCCCCCGCTGAAGCCTTGACCATCAAAGGCAAGCTCATTGATGGCTACATCTCCGGCGCCACCGTGTTTGTGGACCTGAATAAAAACGGCCAGCTTGACGCAGGCGAAGCCTCCACTGTGTCAGACGCACAGGGCAACTTCACCTTGCCCCAAGGCCTCAACGGCCCGATCGTGGCCATTGGTGGCCGCGATATTTCAACTGGACTCGACTTCACTGGCGTGCTCAAAGCGCCCGCAGGTTCCACCACCGTGACGCCGCTGACCACACTGGTCAACGAGTTGATGACAAGCAGCAACCTGAGCGCCACAGCCGCCCAAGACCGGGTGCTCGATGCCGTGGGTTTGTCGGCCCTCAAAGGCCAGGTGGACCTCACCAAGCTGGACCCCGTGGCCGGTGCCGCCGCCGGGACAGCTGGCGCACTCGATCTGCAAAAAGCCGGCGTGATGGTGGCCACCATGGTCAGCAGCCTGACCGTCAAGGTGCAGCAAACGGCTGGCGCGGGCGTTGACAAGCACGACGAAATCGCAAGCGGCATCTTTACCCAACTGGCCAGCGCCCTGACCGGTGCCACCACCGGCCAGCTGTCGGCCAGCCAAATTTCCACCACCGCCAACACCGTGGTCAACACCCTGGCTGCGCAAGCCACACCCTCGGTAGGCGGTGTGTCTTTTAACGGTGCCAACATGAAAGCGGCCAGCGTCTCAGCCCTGGAAAACCTGGGTGCGTTGGCCAGCAAAGTGGCAAGCGCCACCACGGTAGATGCCCTGGCTGGCAACCAAAAAACAGCGCTCACCCAAAAAACATTCACCCTGCAGCTGCTGCATTTTTCCGACGCCGAGGCGGGCCTGCTGGCTTCGACCACCGCGCCCAAGCTGGCCGCTCTGATTGACAAGTTTGAAGACACTTACACGCACAGCATCACGCTGGCCGGTGGCGACAACTTCATCCCCGGCCCCTTTTTGGCGGCGGGCACAGACACCAGCATCATTGCTGCGCTCAACAGCACCGCCGGTGGCACCTTGGCTGCCACCGCCACCGTGCCCATTGCAGCGGTCGATATCGCCATCCACAACGCCATGGGCGTGGAAGCCTCGGCCATTGGCAACCATGAGTTCGACCTCGGCTCGCGCGTCTTGAGCGACGCCATCAAAGGCGCCAGTGGCGCCAAAGGCGCGCAGTTTCCGCACATCAGCGCCAACTTGGATTTCTCGGGCGACAACGACCTCAAGACCATTTATGTGGACACCACCGCCACCGCCGGTTTGGAGGAGGCCGCCAGCCTCAAGGGCAAGATCGTGCCCTCGGCCATTTTGGTAGAAGGTGGCGCAAAAATCGGTTTGGTGGGCGCAACCACCCAGCTGCTCGAGTCGATTTCCTCGCCCTCGGGCACCAAGGTCAAAGACAACGACAGCGTGCGCAGCGACGACATGACCCTGCTGGCCGCGCAGCTGCAGCCAGTCATCAACGACCTCATTGCCCAGGGCGTCAACAAAATCATTTTGATGGCCCACCTGCAGCTGCTGCCCAACGAGCGTCTGCTGGCCACCAAGCTGCAAGGTGTGGACATCATCTTGGCCGCTGGCTCCAACACCCGCCTGGGCGATGCCAACGACACGGCTGTGGCCTTTGCGGGCCACGACGCCAACTTTGCCGACACCTACCCCTTGGTGATCAAGGACAAGGACGGCAAAAACACGCTGGTGGTCAACACCGACAACGAGTTCACCTACCTGGGCCGCCTGGTGGTGGACTTTGACGAAAACGGTCTCATCGTGACCGACAGTTTGACGGCCAACACCGCCATCAACGGCGCTTACGCCGCCACCGACGCCAACGTGGCCACCGCCTGGGGCACCACCACGGCGCAGTTGCCTGCGACTGCCTACGCCAGCGGCACCCGCGGCGCTCAGGTCAAGGCCTTGACCGACGCTGTGCAGTCGGTCATCAACGTCAAAGACGGCAACGTCTACGGCTACTCCGACGTGTACCTTGAAGGTGAGCGCATTGCGGTGCGCAACCAGGAAACCAACCTGGGCAACATCAGCGCCGACGCCAATACCTACGCGCTTGAGCGGGCCCTGGGCGGCGTGGCCGCACAGACCTACATTGTCTCGCTCAAGAACGGCGGCGGCATACGCGCCCAGATCGGCGCCATCTCGGCGCCCAAGGCCGACGGCACGGTCGACAAGCTGCCCCCCGAGGGCGGCGTCTCGCAGCTTGACGTGGAGAACTCGCTGCGCTTTAACAACCAGCTCATGAGCTTTGATACCACCCCTGCGGGCCTCAAAGCCATCTTGGAGCACGGCGTGGCCTCCTTGGGCAGCCAGGGGCGTTTCCCGCAACTTGGCGGCGTGAGCTTTTCTTACGACCCAGACCTGGTCGCCGGCTCACGGATCAGCGACATCGCGCTGGTGGACGATGGCTACCGCGTCAACCTGTACAACGACGGCGTTTTGCTGGCCGGCGCGCCTGCCAAGATCAGCGTGGTGACCTTGAATTTCTTGGCCAACGATGGCGACTCCTACCCCATCAAGGCCAATGGCGAGAACTTCCGCTACGTGGTGGAGCAAACGGGCGGTGGCTTTGCACTGACCGCACCGGTGGACGAGGCCAAGAACTTCACTGCGGCCGATACGATTGCAGCGGCGGTGGGGACCAGCACCTTGCTGGCCGAGCAGCGGGCTTTTGAGGTCTACATGAAGGCCTTCCACGCCACACCGCAAACCGCCTTCAAACAAGCTGAGACCCCCGAAGCGCTGGACACCCGCATTCAAAACATGAACGTGCGTGCAGAAGATGTGCTGCTGACGCAATTGGGCATGAGCCCCGTGGGCACCTTTGCCACCAACGCCTACAACGCAGGCGGCGCTGAAATCGTCGCCTTTGATGCAGGCAGCAAGCGCATGTTCTTGGTCAACGCGGTGGCGGCAGAAATCCAGGTGGTCAGCCTGGCCGATCCAGCCAACCCGGTGCTGGTGGGCAAGCTCGATTTGAAAGGCTATGCCACCACCACAGGCTCGACACCGCAGGTCAACTCCGTGGCCAGCGCAGGCGGCGTGGTGGCTGTGGCCCTGGCCGATGCCGACCCCACCAAAGCCGGCAAGTTGGTGCTGTTCAAGGCCGACCTGGCAGTCAGCACCACGGCGGCAGCGCCCGCAGATGCGCGCGCCCTGGACACAGGCGTGGGCCCAGACATGGTGACCTTCACGCCTGATGGCAAGCGCTTGCTGGTGGCCAACGAGGCCGAGTCCATCAATGAGCGCGCCAGCACAGATGCGTTCTACAACGCTGGTGCCCCCTTTGTGGCCAGCGGCGGCATCACGGTGGTGACCTTGGGCACCGAGGCGGCGAGCGCGATTGCCAACGCCACTGTGCAGCAAATTGACTTTTCGGCCTACAACGGCAAAGAAGGCCTGCTGCGCGAGCGCGGTGTGCGCATTGCTGCGGGAGCCACGGCCGCCAACGATTTGGAGCCCGAATACATTGCGGTGTCGCCAGACGGCAAGCAGGCCATGGTCACGCTGCAAGAAAACAATGCGGTAGCGGTACTGAACCTCAGCACCGCCACCGCCAGCATCGTGGACATCGTGGCCCTGGGCTACAAAAACCACGCCCGTGGCGACCTGGTGATGACGGCCTACGACACCTTGTCGAGCACTGAACTCGGCACCATAGGCACGGACGTCTTTGGCAAAGCGGTTCCGGCAGGCGGCTTTTCTGGCCTGCACTACACCGGCTTGGTCAACGGCAAGATGCGTTTCTTGGCTGTCAGCGATCGTGGCCCCAACGGCGAGCCCGTCAATGTGGACGCCGACGCGGCCCTGGAGCGCCCCTTTGTGCTGCCCAGCTACCAAGCGCGCGTCTCCACGCTGGAGTTTGACCCCGTCAGCGAGCAGCTGAGCATCGTCAGCACCACCTTGCTGACCCGCGCCGACGGCACCCCACTGACCGGCCTGCCCAATATCCCCGGCACCGACGAAGAGCCGGTGCAGATCGTGCCCGCCAGCGACACCACCAAAACCGGTACCTTCACCTCAGGCACTACCACGCTGGGCTACAAAACCCTGGCCTACGACACCCTGGGCGCTGACCTGGAAGGCATTTACCAAACGGCTGGCGGCAGCATGTGGATGGTCGACGAGTACCGCCCTGCGGTGTACGAGTTTGACGCCGCAGGCAAGATGGTGGCGCGTTTTGTGCCCACGGGCACAGCGGCCCTGACGGCCGATACCACCGACAACTTTGGCACCGAGACGCTGCCCACGCATTTGATCAAGCGCCAGCCCAACCGCGGCTTTGAGGCCCTGGCCGTGGACGAAGCCAAAGGCTTGTTGTTCGCATTCGTGCAAAGCCCGCTGGACAGCGTGGCGGGCAGCACCGTCGACACGGCCGGCCCCTTGGTGCGCATTGAGGTGATGGCCATGCGCGACCTGGCCGCAGGCGTGGCGCTGCCCCAGGGCGGCACTTTGGCCGCTGCAGTCACCAAAGGCGCGGTCATTGCCGAATACGCCTACTTGCTCGACAGGCCCACCCTGCGGGTGAGCAGCCAGATCGACAAGATTGGCGACGCGGCCTTCAACCCCGCGACAGGCACCATCTTTGTGTTCGAGCGCGACAACGAGATCGTGCCCGAAGGCAAAAAAATGCTGTTCGAGATCGACCTGCGCGGCGCCACCAACTTGCTGACCGCCACGCCCACGCTGCCCACAGGAAAAACTGAGCTGGAAGCGCTGACAGTCGACGAGTTGCTGGCCGCCGGCATCAACCCGGTCTACAAAGAAATTCTGGCCAACTTGCCCACGCTGGGCTTCTTGCCCAACGACAAGGCCGAGGGCCTCGCCTTGCTGCCCAACGGCGGCTTGGCCGTCATCAACGACAACGACTTTGGCGTCAACGGTGCGGGCACCGAGACCGTGGGCTTTGGCGTGCTGAACTTCAACGGCGCCAACCGCATAGATGCTGACAACGACACCACGGGCCAGCCTTCGGGCACCATCCCGGGCGTCAACATTGTCAAAGCGGGCCTCTATGGCGCTTACATGCCTGACGGCATTGCCGCTTTCAGCGCCAAGGGCAAAACCTACTACATCACCGCCAACGAGGGCGACTCGCGCGGTGTGGACGAGGTCTCGGTGAAAGACCTGGGTACAACGGGCAAGCCCGTGGCCGATGCCACAGCTGGCGCCGCCTTGATCGACGGCGACTTGAAGGTGCTGGCCAACGGCATTGACGTCGATGGTGACAACGACATCGACAAACTGGTGGCCTTTGGCGGCCGGTCTTTCTCTATCTTGGACGCCTACGGCAACCGGGTGTTTGACAGCGGCGACCAGATCGAGCGCTTGATTGCCGAGGTCTTGCCCGCCTACTTCAATGCCAGCCACACCAGCAATGCACTGGACAACCGCAGCGACGACAAAGGGCCAGAGCCCGAAGGCGTGACCACCGCCGTGATTGACGGCAAGGTCTACGCCTTTGTGGGCCTGGAGCGCATTGGCGGCGTGGTGGTGTACGACATTTCCGACCCTTACCAGCCCAGCTTTGTCAGCTACTCCAACAACCGCGACTTCAGCAAGACACCTGCTCTGGCCGTGGGTGGCGACCTGGGGCCAGAGGGCCTGCTGGTGATACCCGCCTCGGCCAGCCCCACGGGCAAGCCCTTGGTGTTGGTGGCCAACGAGATCAGCGGCACGGTGACCCTGTTCAACGCACAGCAAACATTGCCGACCGAGACCGACCCCAAGCTTTGGCTGGGTGAGCAGCTCTCGGGTTCGGAGCTGAGCACTTACACGCTGCAGCTTTTGCACTTTGCCGACGCCGAGGCAGGCATGTTGGCTTCGAGCACCGCGCCCAAGCTGGCTGCGCTGATCGACAAGTTTGAAGACGCCTACACCCACAGCATCACGCTGGCCGGTGGCGACAACTTCCTGCCCGGGCCTTTCCTGGCCGCTGGCACCGACGACGGCGTGCGCACGGTATTTAACAGCGTGACCGGCTCGACCGTCACCAGCACCATGCCGATTGCGGGCGTCGACATTGCACTGCACAACCTCATGGGCGTGCAAGCTTCTGCATTGGGCAACCACGAGTTTGACCTCGGCTCCAATGTGCTGGTGGCTGCCTTTGGTGGTGGCTCGGGCTTTGGCGGCGCGCAGTTCCCCTACATTTCAGCCAACTTGGACGTGAGCGCCGACAGCTCGCTCAAGGCGCGCTTCACCGACACCCTGGCCACAGCCGGTTTGGAGGAAGCTTCTAACCTGAAAGGTCGTCTTGCACCTTCAGCCATCATCACCGAAGGCGGAGAAAAAATCGGCCTGGTCGGTGCGACCACCCAGATTCTGGAGTCCATTTCCTCGCCCTCGGGCACCAAGGTCAAGGACAACGACAGCGTGCGCAGCGACGACATGGATCTGCTGGCCGCGCAGCTGCAACCGGTCATCAACGACCTGATTGCCCAGGGCGTCAACAAGATCATTTTGATGGCCCACCTGCAGCTGTTGCCCAACGAGCGACTGCTGGCCACCAAGCTGCAGGGCGTGGACATTATTTTGGCCGCTGGCTCCAACACCCGCCTGGGCGATGCCAGCGACAAGGCTGTGGCTTTTGCGGGCCACGACGCCAACTTTGCCGACAGCTACCCCTTGGTGATCAAGGACAAAGACGGCAAGAACACGCTGGTGGTCAACACCGACAACGAGTTCACCTACCTGGGTCGCCTGGTGGTGGACTTTGACGCCAACGGCCACATCCTTCCCAGCAGCTTGGCCGCCAACACCGCCGTCAACGGCGCCTACGCCTCCACCGACGCCAATGTGGCCACCGCCTGGGGCACCAGTGTGGATCAGCTGTCCACCACGGCCTATGCCAGCGGCACCCGGGGCGGGCAGGTCAAGGCCCTGACCGACGCGGTGCAGTCTGTCATCACTGCCAAGGACGGCAGTGTCTACGGCTACGCCGACGTGTACCTGGAAGGTGAGCGCATTGCGGTGCGCAACCAGGAAACCAACCTGGGCAACATCACTGCAGACGCCAACACCTACGCGCTTGAGCAGGCCCTGGGCAGCGCGGCCACCCAGACTTACATCGTATCGCTCAAGAACGGTGGCGGCATACGCGCCCAGATCGGCACGCTGTCTGCCCCCAAGGCCGACGGCACGGTCGACAAGCTGCCCCCTGAGGGCGGCGTCTCGCAGCTCGACGTGGAGAACTCGCTGCGCTTTAACAACCAGCTCATGAGCTTTGAGACCACCCCTGCGGGTTTGAAGGCCATCTTGGAGCACGGCGTGGCCTCCTTGGGCAGTCAAGGGCGCTTCCCGCAACTGAGCGGCGTGAGATTTTCTTACGACCCCGATCTGGTCGCCGGTTCACGGATCAGCGATATCGCGCTGGTGGACGACGGCTACCGCGTCAACCTGTACAACGACGGCGTTTTGCTGGCCGGCGCGCCCGAGAAGATCACGATGGTGACGCTGAACTTCCTGGCCAATGGCGGCGACTCCTACCCCATCAAAGCCAATGGCGATAACTTCCGCTACGTGGTGGAGCAAGCGGCGGGCGGCTTCGCGCTGACCGCACCGGTGGACGAGGCCAAGAACTTCACGGAAACAGCCACCATCACCGCCGCCGTGGGCACCAGCACCTTGCTGGGCGAGCAGCGGGCCTTTGAGGTCTACATGAAGGCCTTCCACGCGACGCCGCAGACCGCGTACAAGCTGGCCGAGACCTCCGAAGCGCAAGACACCCGCATTCAAAACATGAACGTGCGTGCAGAAGAGGTGCTCGCCACCCAACTGAGCTTCACTGCGCCTGGCGAGTCGGTTGACCTGGCCAACTACACCCTGGTGGGCCGCTTTGCGCTGCCGGCCGAGCCAACGGCGGCCAACAAGCTGGCGCACGAAGCCTCTGCCGTCACTTACAACAAAGACACCGACACCTTGTTCGTGGTGGGTGATGGCGGCACCGGGGTGACGCAGGTCAGCAAGCAGGGCGTGTTGATTGACTCGATGGCGCTGGCCGCGGGCAGCAGCCCGCAAGGCACTTATTTTTACGACACCGAAGGCCTTGCCTACATCGGCAATGGCCGCTTCGTGATGGTCGAGGAGCGTGACCGCGAACTCAACGAGTTCACCTATGCGGCGGGAACCACGCTGGGCGCCAACAGCGCCGTCAGGACCGTCAAGCTCGGTACCTCTATCGGTAACGTGGGTCTGGAAGGCTTGGGGCTTGATCCGCTGACCAGCGGCTTCTTGCTGGCCAAGGAAGCCACGCCCATGGGCGTCTTCCAAACCACGGTGGACTTTGCAGCGGGCACGGCGAGCAACGGTTCGGCCACCACTGAGAATTCGGTCAATTTGTTCGATCCGGTCAAGACCGGCCTGGTGTCGGTCAACGACATCTATGCGCTTTCTAACGTGCTCGATGCCAAGGCCGCAGAGGTGGCCCACTTGCTGCTGCTGGGCGCGGCTGACGGCAAGGTCCTCGAGATGGACCGCTCGGGCAACATCCTGGGCATCCTCAATGTGGGCAGTGTGGCCAAAAACGAGGGCCTGACCATGGGCACCGACCGCCGGCTCTATGTGGTTGGCGAGGAAGGCGGCGGCAGCCTGGACAAGCCTGAGTTGCTGGTCTACGCCCCCACCACCGGCCGCGAGGCCGTGGGCCTGGGCAGCCACCTGTACCTCGGTTTCAACAACCAAGTCAGCGCCGGGACGGGCACCATCGTCATCAGCAACGGCAAAGGCGATACCCGCAGCATCGACGTCACCGATGCCACCCAGGTCAAGATCACCGGCTCGTCCGTCAAGATAGACCCGACCGCCGACCTGGCCTCTGGCCAGACCTACACGGTCACCTTCGCCAGCGGGGTGTTCAAGGACGCGTCGAAGGCCGCAGGCCCGGCTTTGAATGGCGAGACCCTGAGCTTCAAGACGGTTGGCGACGTGTTGCCGCCCCAACTGACTGCCACCTCGCCCGTGGACAACGCCTTTGGCGTGACCAGCCACCACACCATCTTGACCTTCAGCGAAGCGGTGAAAGCCGGCACCGGTAACATTGTGCTGCGCGGTCAGAACGCTGGCGGCCTGAGCGACTTGCGCAGCATCGCGGTGACTGATGTGACCCAGGTCACGATCTCCGACAAGACGGTAGACATCAACCCGTCGGCCGACTTGTTAAACGGTTACAGCTACGCGGTCGAAGTGCCGGCAGGCGCGATCACCGACCTTGCGGGCAATGCCTTCCCGGGCCTGGCCTCGCAGACCTCGCTGACCTTCACCCGCAACAGCGGTGCGGTGGCGGGCCCGCAGACGGTGATCATCTCCGAGGTCAACTCCAACGCAACTCCGGCCGACTTCTTTGAGTTGTACAACCACGGCACCGAGCCAGTCGCGCTGGACGGCTGGAAATGGGACGATGACTCGGCCTCGTTCACCGATGCCGGCGCTGGCATTTTTGCGGCCGGCACCAAGATTGAGCCCGGTGCACGCCTGGTGGTGGTGGCCAGCGCCAGTGCAGACGCCTTCCGCACAGCCTGGGGTCTGGGCGTCAACGTGCCTGTCGTCGCTACCGGCGGCCCGGGCCTAGGAACGGGCGACACCATCGTCGTTTTCAACGAGGCGGGCAAGGCGGTCACCGCGCTGAACTATGGCATCACCGCCAAAACCGCCAGCGACGGCAGCGCCATTCCTGTGTCGGCAGCCTCAGCCGGGGTGACGGCAGCGGTCGCCGCCAGCCACGCTGGCGCCGCCTTCGGCGGCACGACCACTGCCTCGGCCGTGTGGGACGGTGTCTCAACCAGCGCGCCAGCTTACCGGCCGGCGGTCGTCGGCCAGCTCGGCGGCTTCTCGCAAGCTGCAGCGGCAGCCAACATCGGCTCGCCCGGCCTGATTGCTGCGGCGCAGGCCGCCGACACGACCGCACCTACTCTCTCCAGTGCCATGCCAGTGGCTGGCTCGTCTTCCGCTTTGGCGAGTTCCAACATCGTCCTGAGCTTGAGTGAATCGGTCAAGGCCGGCACGGGCAACATCTTGCTGGTCAATGCGGCCGATGCCAGCGACACCCGCACGATTGCGGTCACCGACGCAACCCAGGTCAGCTTTTCTTCCGGTACCGTCACGATCAACCCCAGCGCCGACTTGCGCGCCGGTGCGAGCTACTCGGTGCAGATGGCTGCAGGCGTGATTGACGACCTGGCCGGCAACGACTTTGCAGGCTTGGCCGGAAACCAGGCCCTGAGCTTTTCTGTGGCGGCATCGACCCCACGTCTGCTCATCACAGAACTCAATTCGAACGCCGGTCCGGCAGACTTTTTTGAGATCCTGAACTACGGCGATGCGGCCGTGTCGCTGCAAGGCTGGAAATGGGACGACGACTCGGCCTCGTTTGCCGATGGCGTGGCAATTGGCAATGTCAACATACCGGCAGGCGGAAAATTGGTGGTTGCCTCGACCACAGTGAGCACCTTGGCCACTTTCAAGACCACCTGGGGGCTGGCCGACAGCGTCCAAGTGATCACCTCTGAGGGCCCAGGTCTGGGCGGCGGCGACGCGGTGGTGCTCTTTAACGACGCCGGCTCGGTGGTGACATCGTTCAACTACTCAGGATCGACCAAGCTCGCCACCGACGGCAGCACCATTGGGCTGTCGGCCGCCACCCAGGGCGTCACCTTCGTGGCCGCCTCGCACGCGGGCCCGGCCTTTGGCGGCACCACGGCCGCCAACGGCGTGTCCGCCGTCTGGGACGGCGCCTCGCTGAGCGCGCCGACCTACCGCGCTGCGCAGGTGGGTGTAGATGGCGGCTTGGCCCAGTCGGCCAATGCCGCCAACATTGGCTCGCCAGGAAGCGTTCCTGCCTTGCCCGTGGCACCCATCAACGCTGCAATCAAAATTTCTGCCGTCCAGGGCACAGGCACCGCCGCTGCCAAGCTGGGCGAGGCAGTGACCATTGAGGGCATCGTCACCGCGTTCATGCCTGGCCTGAGCGGCTTCTTTGTTCAGGAGGAAGCCGCTGACCAAGATACCAACAGCGCCACCTCCGAGGGCTTGTTCGTCTACTACAACACCACCAACCCCGGTGTCAGCGCCGCCAATGTGGGCGACACGGTGCGGGTGAGCGGCACCGTCAGCGAATACCAAAAGCTGTCGCAACTCTCGACCCTCACCGCCTTCACCGTCGTCACCGACCGGGCCAATGAGGCCGCGCTGCCCGCTGCCGTCACTGTGACGCTGCCGGTGGCCGAGTCCTTCAACTGGGAGTCGGTTGAAGGCATGCGGGTGGAGGTTAAATCGGCCACCACCAACGGCAATTTGGTGGTGACCGACAACTATGTGCTGGGCCGCTACGGCTCGGTGACCCTCACCTCCGACGAGCTCTTGGTGCAGTACACCCAGCAAAGCGCGCCCAGTGTTGCTGGCTTTACCGCCTACTCGGCCGTCACCCAGCGCGACCAAATTGTTCTGGACGACGGCATCAGCGCGCAAAACCCAGCTGCGGTGTTTGGCCGCGGTGGGCAAGCGCTGTCGGCGACCAACACTTTGCGTGCCGGCGACACCACCGCCAGCGTCGTGGGCATTGTTGACCAGTTCGATAACGGCACCGCGCCGGCGTACGAGACCACCTACCGCGTGCAGTCCACCGCCACGCCCGTGTTTGCGGGCACGGCCAGGCCGACGGCCGAGCAGTTGCAAACTGCTTTGGGTGCGGCCGAGATCAAAGTGGCTTCGGTCAACGTGTTGAACTTCTTCAACACCTTGGGCACGGCCAACTTCAACAACCCCAATGGCAGCGCTTTGGCTGGCCGGGGTGCCGACAGCTCGGCCGAGTATGTGCGGCAGCTGGACAAGGTGGTGGCCAATTTGCTGGGCCTGGATGCCGATGTCTATGGCCTGATGGAAATTCAAAACAACGGCTATGCCGACGGCGTCAG
>CAMCUN010000100.1 GCA_945878995.1 Polaromonas sp. YR568
CGGCCCTGACCAACGAGCGCTGCAGCTTTTGGCATTTTCGTTTTGACGCCCACGCCGACATGCGCATGGCCGCGCTCATGGACGTGCTCAAAGACGACAAGGCGCTCAAAAGCATTTACCTCATCGGCCAAGACTACAGCTTTGGCCAGCATGTGCTGCGCGAGGGCCGCCGGCAGCTGGGCCAGCAGCGCCCAGACGTGCAGATCGTGGGAGACGAGTTGCACCCCTTGGGCCGGGTGAAAGACTTCATTCCCTACGCCACCAAAATCAAGGCCAGCGGCGCCCAGGCGGTGCTGACGGGCAATTTTGGCAACGACCTCACGCTCTTGGTCAAGGCCGCCAAAGACGTGGGTTTTGAAGGCAAGTTCTACACCTTTTACGGCAACGCCTTGGGCGTGCCTGGGGTGCTGGGCGAGGCGGGCGTGGGCAAAGTGATGGCGGTGGCCGAGTGGTTTCCGACTGTGCCTGGCGAGCAGGCCGAGGCTTTTTACCAAAGCTTTCGCCAGCGCTTTCCCAAACCCCAGGACGACTACATCCACATGCGCATGCAGCTCATGATGGAGGCGCTCACCCAGGCCCTGGAGCGCGCGGGCAGCCAAGAGGCGGGCGCTGTGGCTGCGCAGCTCGAGCGCGCCGAGGTGAGTTTGGCGGGCCACAGCGGCGCCATGCGCGTGGCCGACCACCAGTTTCAGCAGCCGCTGCGCGTGGTCATGATGGACAAACAAGGCACGCCTGGCGTCAAGTTCGACAGCGAAGGCTCGGGCTACGGCTTTCGGGTCATCAAGACCCTGGCCGCCCCCAGAGCCGAGCAAAGCCACAGCTGCAAAATGCAGCGCCCCGTCCGATAAGGAGCCCCCATGCGCGCTGCCATTGAGAATTTGCAGGAGTCCATGATCCGCCAGGTGGCCAACGCCGGCCTGGGCCGGGACGATGTACTCAAGTTCTGGTTTGGCGAGAGCGACGAGGTCACGCCTTCCGTGATTCGCGAGGCGGCTGCGCTGTCGCTGGCCGCCGGCGAGACCTTTTACTCGCACAACCTGGGCCTGCCCGAGCTGCGCCAGGCGCTGGCCACCTACAGCCAGGGCCTGCGCCCCGCGGGTGCAGCGGCCCTGAAGGACGACCGCATCGCGGTGACTGCAGGCGGCGTGAACGCCCTCATGGTGGCCATGCAGGCCTTGGTGGACGCGGGCGACCGCGTGGTGGTGCTCACGCCCGTGTGGCCCAACCTCACCGCCCAGCCGCAGGTCATGGGGGCCCAACTCCACACCGTGAGCCTGCGGCCCGAGCTTGGCCGCTGGCGCCTGGACATGGACGAGTTGCTGGCGGCCGTGACGCCGGCCACCCGCTTGCTGGTGCTCAACGCCCCCAACAACCCCACGGGCTGGACCTTCAGCCGTGCCGAGCAAGAGCAGATCTTGACCCACTGCAGGCGCACGGGCACCTGGGTGCTGGCCGACGAGGTGTACGAGCGCCTTTTCTTTGACGGCGCCCCTGGCCAAAGTGCGCCCAGTTTTCTCGATGTGTCAGAGGCCGAAGACCGGCTGGTCGTGGTCAACAGCTTTTCCAAGAGTTTTTTGATGACCGGCTGGCGCTTAGGCTGGCTGACCATGCCGGCGAGCATGACGCCTGCCGTGGGCAAGTTGTTGGAGTTCAACACCTCGTGCTCGCCCGTGTTCATTCAGCGCGCGGCCTTGGCGGCATTGGCCCATTCGGCAGACATTACGCCCGCCGTGGTGGCCCACCTCAAGCGCTGCCGCGACTCGCTGGTGCCCCTGTTGCAGGCTGTGCCCGGTGTGCAGGTCACGCCCTCACCGGGCGGGCTGTATGCTTTTTTCTGCCTGAAAGGGCAGGGCGATTCCCTTTCTGTGGCCAAGCGCCTGGTGCAAGAAGCCGGCTTGGGCTTGGCCCCCGGAAACGCCTTTCACGACAACCCCGCCCCTGAGATGCAAGGCTGGCTGCGTTGGTGCTTTGCCTCGCAAGACCTGTCCCGCTTGAGCCAGGGGGTGGGGCGCTTAGAGCAATGGCTGCGCACCCAGGCTTGAGCCCGGATTCGCTGAATTAATCTGTATCTGACCCCAATTAAACGCACCCAGGCTTGAGCTTGGCCGCGCCAAATTAATCTGTATCTGACCCCGATTAAATGTATCTGACCCCAATTCAATGCGGGTCAGAAGCTGCGCACGTAAGAGAGCAATACACCTGCGGTGCCCAGCAAAAACACTTGGGCTGAATGCTTGGGGGTGATCTCGTAGCCCAACGAAGGGATGATGACCGGTGCCACGCCCAGCGCGTTCAGGCCGATTTCGTTTTTATAGCGGCCTTTGTAGCCGTAGATCAGGCCGACGGACACCTTGGTGAACAAATGGGGGTTGTTTAACAGTCCATCCCATCGTTGGCCAGCAAAGGCATAGAGGGACGGTTGGCCGAATGAGTTGCTGAAGGCGGCCAAGCCGCAAAAGCCGTTGCCTGGCGTGCGGCTGTCCAAGGCCACGAGCATCACATTTTTATGTTCTTTGCTGGGCTTCCAGTGCTGCGTGTAGGGTGAAAGCGTGAGGTCCCAGCGGCTGGCCGGTGGGGGTGCGCCCTCTTGAGACAGCAACTCAGGGCAGGGTTGCCAGTCGTAGAGGCGGTTGTCGGCTTGCACCTGTGCATGGGCCATGGGCACCAGGCCACATGTGAACGTGACAGCCAGCTTTGTGAAGGCGAATTTCATGGCCTGAAGATGGAATGTGTTTTTTTAGCAGGAAATGTTTTTCCAGGGCAAGCCCCGTGTGTCAATGTGTATTTTAAATGGACCTTGACAGCTGAGAAGTTGCTGGTTGGGGCTTGCCATGGGCGTGAGGCTATAATCTATGGTTTTGCTGAAACCTCTTGTGAGGTGTCGGCGAGAAAATTTGTATCAACACACGGTGTGTGCGGTGTCTTTTTAGACACTGCTGCATTCGCAAGTTAAGGAAAATCCATGATTGCAAAATCAATCAAGGCCGACATCGTCGCGGCCAACGCCCGTTCAGTGGGCGACACGGGCAGCCCCGAAGTTCAAGTGGGCATTTTGACCGGTCGCATCAACGAGTTGATGCCCCACTTCAAGACCCACGCCAAAGACCACCATGGCCGCCGCGGCTTGTTGCGCATGGTCAGCCGTCGCCGCAAGCTCTTGGACTACCTCAAGTCCAAAGACGCCGACCGCTACACCGCGCTGATCGCCAAACTCGGCCTGCGCAAATAAACGCCATGCAGCATGCAAAGCGCCTGAGTTAGCTCGCTAGCTCAGGCGTTTTTTACTTCGGAATCAAGCACACGAGCACGCGCTGTGTCATTCCACAAGCCCACCTGCCCATTTGCGGTGGTTTTTTGGAATGGCATCGTGTTCAAGACAACTTGCATCCGGGCACCTGGGGCGGCCTCATGCCCCATTTCCCAAGAAAGAGTGAACACATGAGTATTTTCAACAAAGTCAGCAAAACCTTCACCTGGGGCCAGCACACGGTCACCATGGAAACCGGTGAAATCGCCCGCCAATCGAGTGGCGCTGTGCTGGTGGACATGGACGGCACCGTGGTGCTGGCCACCGTGGTCGCCAAGACCGATGCCAAGCCAGGCCAGGACTTTTTCCCCCTGACGGTGGATTACCTGGAAAAAACCTACGCCGCCGGCCGCATTCCCGGCAGCTTTTTCAAGCGCGAAGGTCGGCCCAGCGAGTTCGAAACCCTGACTTCGCGCCTGATTGACCGCCCCATTCGCCCCTTGTTCCCTGAAGGTTTTTTCAATGAAGTGCAGGTGGTCATCCATGTGCTCTCGCTCAACCCCGAGGTCGAGGGCGACATTCCTGCCCTGATTGCTTCGAGCGCCGCCTTGGCCATTTCTGGCATCCCCTTCAACGGCCCCATTGGTGCGGCCCGCGTGGCCTACATCGACGGCCAGTACGTGCTCAACCCCGGTAAAACCCAGCTCAAAGATTCCAAGATGGACCTGGTGGTGGCCGGCACCGAGGTGGCCGTGCTCATGGTCGAGTCTGAAGCCCAGCAGCTGTCTGAAGAAATCATGCTGGGTGCCGTGGTGTTTGGCCACGACCAAGGCAACATCGCCATCAACGCCATTCACGAGCTGGTGCGCGACGCCGGCAAGCCGGTGTGGGACTGGAAGGCCCCGGCCAAAGACCTGCCGCTGATCGCCAAGGTGGGCGAGCTGGCCCAGGCCAAGCTGGAGGCGGCTTACCAAATTCGCACCAAGCAAGCGCGCACCCAAGCCTGCCGCGTGGTGACCTCTGAAGTCATGGCCGCCCTCAAGGCCGAGGGCGTGGCTTTTGACGGCGTGACCGTCGAAGGCATGTTGTTTGACATTGAGGCCAAGATCGTTCGCAGCCAAATTTTGTCTGGCGAGCCCCGCATTGACGGCCGCGACACGCGCACCGTGCGTGCCATTGAAATCCGCAACTCGGTGCTGCCCCGCACGCACGGCTCGTCGCTGTTCACGCGTGGCGAAACCCAGGCGCTGGTGGTGACCACCTTGGGCACCGAGCGCGATGCGCAGCGCATTGATGCGCTGAGTGGCGACTATGAAGACCGCTTCATGCTGCACTACAACATGCCTCCGTTCGCCACCGGCGAAACCGGCCGCGTGGGCAGCCCCAAGCGACGCGAAATCGGCCATGGCCGCCTGGCCAAGCGCGCACTCATTGCCGTGCTGCCCACCAAAGAAGACTTTCCCTACACCATGCGCGTGGTCAGCGAGATCACCGAGTCCAACGGCTCGTCCTCCATGGCCTCCGTCTGCGGCGGCTGCTTGGCCCTGATGGACGCAGGCGTGCCGCTCAAGGCCCATGTGGCCGGCATTGCCATGGGCTTGATCAAGGAAGACAACCGCTTTGCCGTGCTGACCGACATCCTGGGCGACGAGGACCACCTCGGCGACATGGACTTCAAAGTGGCCGGCACGACCTTCGGCATCACGGCGCTGCAGATGGACATCAAGATCCAGGGCATCACTAAAGAAATCATGCAAGTGGCACTGGCCCAGGCCAAAGAAGCGCGCATGCACATTCTGGGCAAGATGCAAGAAGCCATGGGCGAAGCCAAGACCGAGGTGTCTAACTTTGCGCCCAAGCTCTTTACCATGAAGATCAACCCCGACAAGATCCGCGACGTGATCGGCAAAGGCGGCGCGGTCATTCGTGCGCTGACCGAAGAGACCGGCTGCCAGATCAACATCGAGGAAGACGGCACCATCACCATAGCCGCCGCCGAGGCTTCCAAGGCCGACGAGGCCAAGCGCCGCATTGATGAGATCACCGCCGAAGTCGAAATTGGCAAGGTCTACGAAGGCCCCATCACCAAGCTGCTGGACTTTGGCGCCCTGGTCAATTTGCTGCCCGGCAAAGACGGCCTGCTGCACATCAGCCAAATTTCCCACGAGCGCGTGGAAAAGGTCACCGACTACCTGAGCGAAGGCCAGATTGTTCGCGTGAAGGTGTTGGAGACGGACGAAAAAGGCCGCGTCAAGCTGTCCATGAAGGCCTTGCTCGACCGCCCTGCCCAAGGCTGATGGACTGACTGAGATGTCAACCGCGGCGCCCTTGCGGGCGCTGCGGCTGGAGAAACAAGCCATGAAAGCTGTAGAAATCACCTCCCCTGGCGCGCCTGACGTGCTGCGCCTGACCGACCGCCCAGACCCGCAAGCCGGGGTGGGCGAGTTGCTTATTCGCGTGCGCGCCAGCGGCGTCAACCGCCCTGACGTGCTGCAGCGCACCGGCAACTACCCGGTGCCGCCAGGCGCGTCTGACATTCCTGGTCTGGAAGTGGCGGGAGAGATTGTGGCCGGCGACGCGCAGGCCATGGCCGAGCGCGGCTTCAAGCTTGGGGACCGCGTCTGCGCCTTGGTGGCGGGTGGCGGCTACGCCGAGCTGTGCACCGCCCCCGTGGGGCAGTGCCTGCCTGTGCCTGAGGGTTTGTCGGATGTGGAGGCGGCCTCGCTGCCTGAGACTTTTTTCACGGTGTGGAGCAATGTGTTTGACCGGGCCCGCTTGCAGGCGGGCGAGACCTTGCTGGTGCAAGGCGGCTCCAGCGGCATTGGTGTGACGGCCATTCAAATGGCCAAGGCCCTGGGTGCCCGCGTGATCGTCACTGTCGGCAGCGCCGAAAAGGCCCAGGCTTGCCTGGCCCTGGGGGCCGACCACGCCATCAACTACCGCGAGCAGGACTTTGCCTTGGAGGCCAAGCGCTTGACCGACGGGCAAGGTGTGAATGTGATTTTGGACATGGTGGCCGGCAGCTACGTGGCCCGCGAGGTCGAGTGCTTGGCGGAAGACGGCCGCTTGGTCATCATTGCGGTGCAAGGCGGTATCAAGGCCGAGTTCAATGCCGGCCTGGTGCTGCGCAGGCGCCTGGCCATCACCGGCTCCACGCTGCGGCCTCGGCCTGTGGCTTTCAAGGCCGCGATTGCGCAGGCTTTGCAGGCCAAGGTCTGGCCCTTGATTGCGTCTGGAGCCATTCGCCCTGTCATTTACACCACTTTTGCCGCGGCCGAGGCGGCTGCTGCCCATGCGCTGATGGAGTCCAACCAGCACATTGGCAAAATTGTGCTGACTTGGTAAGTTTTAAGCCATGACCCCACTGATTGCTGGCAATTGGAAGATGAATGGCAGCTTGGCTGCCAACGAGGCGCTGCTGGGCGCGCTGGCCCAGGGCTTGGCTGCACCGGGTGCCGCCGAAGTGGCTGTGTGTGTGCCTGCGCCTTACCTGGCTCAGGTGCAAGCCCTCAAGGCCAAGTGGCCTGCGCTGGCTAGGCTGCAACTTGGCGCGCAAGATGTCTCGCACCAAGCCACGGGCGCCTACACAGGCGAGGTGAGCGCGGCCATGCTCCAAGACTTGGGCTGCCGTTTTGCCATCGTGGGCCATTCCGAGCGCCGCCAGTACCACGGCGAAACCGATGCGCGGGTGGCCGACAAAGCCAAGCAAGCCCTGGCCCGTGGCATCACCCCCATTGTTTGCGTGGGCGAGACCCTGGCCGAGCGTGAGGCGGGCCACACCGTGGAGGTGGTCAAGCGCCAGCTGGCGGCGGTGATCCACGCCAACGGCCACTGCATCAGTGAAATTGTGCTTGCTTACGAGCCTGTCTGGGCGATTGGCACGGGTAAAACTGCGTCGCCCGAAGAGGCGCAGGCTGTCCATGCCGTGCTGCGTGCCCAGTTGCACGCGGCCACCCCCCATGCCGGTCTTTTGAAAATTATTTACGGCGGCAGCATGAACGCAGGCAATGCCGCGGCCTTGTTGGCACAGCCTGACATTGATGGCGGCCTGATTGGCGGTGCTGCCTTGAAAGCCCCAGATTTTTTGAGCATTCTGGCCGCTGCGGCCTGAAGCCTTTTTCCTGTTTAATGATTGAGGAGTTTCCATGAGCGTTGTTTTGACCGCACTGTTGGCTGTGCAAATTTTGTCTGCCCTGATCATGACTGGGCTTATTTTGGTGCAACACGGCAAAGGCGCTGACATGGGCGCTGCTTTTGGCAGTGGCACCTCGGGCAGCTTGTTTGGGGCGTCAGGCAGCTCTAACTTTTTGTCGCGCACCACGGCCGCCTTGGCCACGGTGTTTTTCGTGACCACTTTGGCATTGGCTTATTTTGGCAATGCTCAGTCGGGCTCTGCGTCCAGCGTGCTTGAAGGTGTGGTTCAGCCGGCAGCCCCAGCGGTGGTGCCGGGTACCGAGCAGATTCCGGGCAACACACCGGCTGGGCCAGTCCCCAGCCCGGCATCGCCTGCCGCGCCTAGCAGCATCACGGTGCCTGTGCCTGTCGCGCCTGGGGCTGGACAAATACCTTCTAAATAAGTGCCCAAGCCCTTGGGAAAAGTCATGGTCTTGTCTCGGAAGTGAGTGCTTTTCCGGGTAAACTGCCAGCTGTTCCCGAAAGTCATCCTCAGATTTTCACAATTACTTGGGAGCGCCAGAAAATGAGCGCGGACGTGGTGAAATTGGTAGACACGCTATCTTGAGGGGGTAGTGGCGAAAGCTGTGCGAGTTCGAGTCTCGCCGTCCGCACCAACAAAGAAGTTGCGCTCAAAAGGTTGAGCAGGTTTTTCTCTCAGGTCTGATGCTCAGGCCTGAGGCCTGTTCATCATGAGAGCGACCTAAAGTACGGCAAGATGAACCTCGATCAGTACCTTCCAGTTCTGTTGTTTATTCTGGTGGGGGTCGCTGTCGGCGTGGTCCCCCAAGTTTTGGGCAAGCTTTTGGGCCCCAATCGCCCAGACAGCGAAAAAAATTCACCTTACGAGTGCGGCTTCGAAGCCTTCGAAGACGCCCGCATGAAGTTTGATGTGCGCTACTACTTGGTGGCCATCCTGTTCATTCTTTTTGACCTGGAAATTGCATTTCTCTTTCCTTGGGCCGTCGCGCTCAAGGACATCGGTCTGGTCGGCTTTTGGTCCATGATGGTTTTTCTCAGCATCTTGGTGGTCGGCTTTATTTACGAGTGGAAAAAAGGCGCGCTCGACTGGGAGTGAGCTGAGAGCGGTGCGTTTGCACCGTTTTTTTTGATGTGCCCCACGGTGTTGCCACAAAGGTAGTTTTATGTCACTTGAAGGTGTGTTCAACGAAGGCTTTATGACCACGAGTTACGACTCGGTGGTCAATTGGGCCAAGACCGGCTCGCTCTGGCCCATGACTTTTGGCCTGGCCTGCTGCGCCGTGGAAATGATGCATGCGGGTGCCGCGCGTTACGACATGGACCGCTTTGGCATGTTGTTTCGCCCCAGCCCCCGCCAGTCCGACCTCATGATCGTGGCGGGCACGCTGTGCAACAAAATGGGCCCGGCCTTGCGCAAGGTCTACGACCAAATGTCCGAGCCGCGCTGGGTGCTGTCCATGGGTTCGTGCGCCAACGGCGGCGGTTATTACCACTACAGCTACTCTGTGGTGCGCGGCTGTGACCGCATCGTGCCGGTGGACGTGTATGTGCCAGGTTGCCCGCCCACGGCCGAGGCGCTGATGTACGGCATCATCCAGTTGCAGCAAAAAATCCGCCGCACCAACACCATTGCGAGGGCGTAAGCCATGTCGTTTGTGCTCAACCCGGTCCAGTTCATTCCCGCGCCCGAAGCCGTGCGCGATGCCGTGACGGCGGCGCTCGGTGACAAAGTTCTGCGCATGTCGGTGGAGTTTGGTGAGGTCAATGTGGTGGTCAAGGCCGCCGACTATCTGGCGTCTGCCCAATTGCTGCGCGACAACGAGTTCTGCCGCTTTGAGCAACTCATGGACTTGTGCGGCCTCGATTACAGCGAATACCGCAACGGCGAGTACGACGGCCTGCGTTACGCCGTGGTCTCGCACCTGTTGTCGGTGAGCTTGAACCAGCGCGTGCGCCTGAAGGTGTTTTGCACAGACGACGACTTTCCGGTGGTCGATTCTGTCACCGGCATTTGGAACTCGGCCAATTGGTTTGAGCGCGAGGCTTTTGACCTGTTTGGCATCATTTTTGAAGGGCACAACGACTTGCGCCGCATCCTCACGGACTACGGCTTCATTGGTCACCCCTTCCGCAAAGACTTTCCCACCACCGGCCATGTGGAAATGCGCTATGACCCCGAGCAAAAGCGCGTGATCTACCAGCCCGTGACCATCGAGCCACGTGAAATCACGCCCCGCATCATCCGCGAGGGCGGCTACGGCGGCGCGTCCTGAGCCCGGCGACAACAGGTTGTTTTGAACATGGCTGAAATCAAGAATTACACGCTGAACTTTGGGCCCCAGCACCCGGCCGCGCACGGCGTGCTGCGCCTGGTGTTGGAGCTCGATGGCGAGGTTATCCAACGCGCCGACCCGCACATTGGCCTGCTGCACCGCGCCACTGAAAAGCTCGCTGAAAGCCGCACCTACATTCAGTCACTGCCCTACATGGACAGGCTGGACTACGTGTCCATGATGAGCAACGAGCACGCCTACTGCTTGGCGATTGAAAAGCTCATGGCGCTCGATGTGCCCGAGCGCGCCCAGTACATCCGCGTGATGTATGCCGAGATCACGCGGCTCTTGAACCACCTGCTTTGGCTGGGCGCCCACGGTTTTGACTGTGGCGCGATGAACATCTTGATTTACTGCTTTCGCGAGCGCGAGGCCTTGTTTGACATGTACGAGGCCGTGTCCGGCACACGCATGCACGCGGCCTACTTTCGCCCAGGCGGCGTCTACCGTGACCTGCCCGACAGCATGCCGCAGTACAAGGTCAGCAAAATCAAAAATGCCAAGGCCATTGCCGCGCTCAACGAAAACCGCCAGGGCTCGCTGCTGGACTTCATCGACGACTTTGTGCAAAAGTTCCCCAAGCTGGTCGACGAGTACGAAACCCTGCTGACGGACAACCGCATTTGGAAGCAGCGCACCGTGGGCGTGGGCGTGGTCACGCCAGAGCGCGCGCTCAATCTGGGCTTTACCGGCCCCATGTTGCGTGGCTCGGGCATTGCTTGGGACTTGCGCAAGCAGCAGCCCTACGACGTGTACAGCCGCCTGGACTTTGACATTCCAGTGGGCAAAACCGGCGACTGCTACGACCGCTACTTGGTGCGCATTGCAGAAATGCGCCAGTCCAACCACCTCATTGGCCAGTGCGTCAAATGGCTGCGCGCCAACCCCGGCCCCGTCATCACCGACAACCACAAGGTGGCCGCACCCAAGCGCGAGGCCATGAAGGCCAACATGGAAGAGCTGATTCACCACTTCAAGCTCTTTACCGAAGGCTTTCATGTGCCCGAGGGCCAAGCCTATGCGGCGGTGGAGCACCCCAAGGGTGAGTTCGGTATTTACATCGTGAGTGACGGCGCCAACAAGCCCTACCGCTTGAAGATTCGCCCCCCTGGCTTTTCGCACTTGGCGGCCATGGACGAGATGGCCAAGGGCCACATGATCGCGGACGCCGTGGCCGTGATTGGCACCATGGACATTGTGTTTGGTGAGATTGACCGCTGAGAAAGACATGACCTTTTCCGATCACATCCTCGCGCGCTTCGACCGCGAAGTCGCCAAATACCCCGCCGACCAAAAGCAGTCGGCTGTGATGGCCTGCCTGCAAATCGTGCAGCAAGAGCGCGGCTTTGTCAGCCCTGAAAGTGAGAAGGCCGTGGCCGAGCACCTGGGCATGGCGCCCATGGCGGTGCACGAGGTCACCACCTTCTACAACATGTACAACCAAAAGCCGGTGGGCAAATTCAAGCTCAATGTCTGCACCAATTTGCCCTGCCAACTGCGCCACGGCACCGAGGCGCTGGCCCACTTGGAGCGCAAGCTCGGTGTGGCCATGGGTGGCACCACGGCCGATGGTCTTTTCACACTGCAGCAGTCGGAGTGCTTGGGCGCCTGCGCCGATGCCCCCGTGATGCTGGTCAACGACATCCACATGTGCAGCTTCATGAGCCACGACAAGCTCGACCAGTTGATTGACGGCCTCAAGGCCACGGAAAGCCAGCCATGAGCCGCGCCGACAGCATCCTCTCGCAGTTTGCCGCCACCGGCGTGCAATCGTCCTTTCATGGCCGCCACATCAGCCCGCAAATCATGGCCGGCCTGGACGGCAGCAACTGGCGCCTCAAAGACTACGAAGCGCGTGGCGGTTATGCGGCTTTGCGCAAAATTTTGGGCAAAGACGGCGGCGAGGGCATGACGCCCGACCAAGTGATTGCCGAGGTCAAAGCCAGCAGCTTGCGCGGCCGAGGCGGCGCAGGTTTTCCCACGGGCCTGAAGTGGAGCTTCATGCCCCGCCAGTTTCCTGGCCAAAAATACCTGGTCTGCAACTCCGACGAAGGCGAGCCCGGCACCGCCAAGGACCGCGACATCCTCACCTACAACCCGCATGTGGTGATAGAAGGCATGGCCATTGCCGCTTACGCCATGGGCATCACCGTGGGCTACAACTACATCCACGGCGAAATCTTCCACACCTACAAGCGCTTTGAAGAAGCTTTGCAAGAAGCGCGTGATGCGGGCCTTTTGGGTGACCGCATCCAAGGCAGCAATTTCTCGTTCCAGCTGCACGCCGCCCACGGCTTTGGTGCCTACATTTGCGGCGAAGAAACCGCCTTGCTCGAATCGCTGGAAGGCAAAAAAGGCCAGCCCCGCTTCAAGCCGCCGTTTCCCGCCAGCTTTGGCCTGTATGGCAAGCCCACCACCATCAACAACACCGAAACCTTTGCCGCGGTGCCCTGGATCATCCGCAATGGCGGTCAGGCCTATCTGGAGGTGGGCAAGCCCAACAACGGCGGCACCAAGCTGTTCACCGTCAGCGGCGATGTGAACAACCCAGGCAACTTTGAAGTGCCTCTGGGCACGCCCTTTGCCACGCTGCTTGAACTCGCAGGCGGTGTGCGCACGGGCCGAAAGCTCAAGGCCGTGATCCCCGGCGGCTCGTCCATGCCTGTGCTGCCCGCCGACACCATGATGGCCACCAACATGGACTACGACTCCATTGCCAAGGCCGGCTCCATGCTGGGCTCGGGCGCGGTCATCGTGATGGACGACAGCCGCTGCATGGTCAAGAGTTTGCTGCGCCTGTCTTACTTTTACATGCACGAGAGCTGCGGCCAATGCACGCCCTGCCGCGAGGGCACGGGCTGGCTGTGGCGCATGGTGGACCGCATTGAGCACGGTCATGGCCGCGAGAGCGATTTGGACCTGCTCAACTCTGTGTCTGACGGTATTCAGGGCCGCACGATTTGCGCCTTGGGCGACGCCGCCGCCATGCCGGTGCGCGCCATGATCAAGCATTTCCGCGCCGAGTTCGAGCACCACATCACGCACAAGACCTGCATGGTTCCGGCCTACGCCTGAACCCTGCACACCACGAGCAGACACCATGGTTGAAATCCAACTGGACGGGCAAAAAATTGAAGTGCTGGAGGGCAGCACGGTGATGCATGCCGCTGAAAAAGCCGGCACCTACATCCCGCATTTTTGTTACCACAAGAAGCTGAGCATCGCGGCCAACTGCCGCATGTGCCTGGTTGATGTGGAAAAAGCCCCCAAACCCATGCCCGCTTGCGCCACCCCGGTGACGCAAGGCATGGTGATACACACCAAAAGCGCCAAGGCCCTGAAGGCGCAGCAAAGCGTGATGGAGTTTTTGCTCATCAACCACCCGCTGGACTGCCCCATTTGCGACCAAGGCGGCGAGTGCCAGTTGCAAGACCTGGCCGTGGGCTACGGCGGCAGCGGCTCGCGTTACCAAGAAGAAAAGCGCGTGGTGCACCACAAAGACGTGGGGCCACTCATTTCCATGGAAGAGATGAGCCGCTGCATCCACTGCACCCGCTGCGTGCGCTTTGGCCAAGAGGTGGCCGGCGTGATGGAACTGGGCATGTCGCACCGCGGCGAGCACGCCGAGATTGAAACCTTTGTCGGCATGTCGGTGGACTCCGAACTGTCGGGCAACATGATCGACATCTGCCCGGTCGGCGCGCTCACCTGCAAGCCCTTCCGCTACAGCGCCCGCACGTGGGAGCTGTCGCGCCGCAAGAGCGTCAGCCCGCACGACTCGACTGGTGCCAACCT
>CAMCUN010000101.1 GCA_945878995.1 Polaromonas sp. YR568
TGGGGGCACGCGTGAGGAGATGCCTGTGCCACGCGATGCCCCCACCCCTGCCCTCCCCCAGAGGGGGAGGGTGTAAGCCAGTTGCTGAGCACAATGCCCTCTCCTCAGCCCTCCCCCAAAGGGGCGAGGGGAGCGAAGACAAGCCGTGTTCACTCCCTCCCCCTCTGGGGGAGGGCCGGGGTGGGGGCACGCGTGAGGCCACTTTCACACCACGCCTCATCGTCATCTTTCACCAGCCACCGCAGAAGGCCGCTCAGGCGGCAGCTCCGCCGCCACCCGCAACTCCCGCTCGTGGCTCCACTCCACCCAGGTCTTGATGCCCAGTGTCACCAAGGCCAGCAAGGCCAGCAGCGAGGCCACTGCAAACGCTGCCACCGACTGGTACTCGTTATAGAGAATTTCCACATGCAGCGGCATGGTGTTGGTCTGGCCGCGAATGTGGCCGGAGACCACAGACACCGCGCCAAACTCACCCATGGCCCGTGCGTTGCACAAAATCACGCCGTAAATCAGCCCCCACTTGATGTTGGGCAGCGTCACGTACCAAAAGGTTTGCCAGCCGCTGGCGCCCAGCACAATGGCCGCTTGCTCTTCGTCGTTGCCTTGGGCCTGCATGAGCGGAATCAGCTCGCGCGCAATGAAGGGAAAGGTCACAAACACGGTGGCCAAGATGATGCCGGGCACGGCAAACACAATCTTGATGTCGTGCTCAGCCAGCCACGGCCCCAACCAGCCTTGGGCGCCAAAGACCAGCACGTATATCAAGCCCGCCACCACGGGCGACACAGAAAACGGCAGGTCCACCAGCGTGGTTAAAAAAGCCTTGCCTTTGAACTCGTACTTGGCAATCGCCCAGGCTGCGGCCACGCCAAACACCAGGTTCAGCGGCACGGCCACGGCCGCGGTCAGCAGCGTGAGGCGCACAGCAGACCAGGCGTCAGGCTCTTGCAGCGCCGCCCAGTAAGCGCCCCAGCCCTTGCGCAGCGCCTCGGCAAACACGGCAGCCAGCGGCAAGACCAAAAACAAAAACATAAAGCCCAAGGCCAGGGCAATCAGCAGCCGGCGCACCCAGGGCGACTCTTGCGTGGACACGCGCATCACAGGGCGGCCGTTCATGCTTTGCGCCTTTGCCAGGCCTGCAGGCCGTTGATGATGAGCAGCAGCACAAAGGACATGATGAGCATCACCGAGGCCACCGCCGTGGCGCCTGCAATGTCGTACTGCTCGAGCTTGCCGATGATGATGAGCGGCGTGATCTCAGAGACCATGGGCATGTTGCCCGCAATGAAAATCACAGAGCCGTACTCGCCTATGGCCCGCGCAAAAGCCATGGCAAAGCCGGTCATCAGGGCCGGGCCTATGGTGGGCAAAATCACCCTGGTGAAGGTTTGCCAGCGCGTGGCGCCCAGGCACATGGCGGCCTCTTCAAGCTCTTTTTCAGTGTCTTCCAGCACCGGCTGCACGGTGCGCACCACAAAGGGCAGGCCAATGAAGATGAGCGCAATCACCACGCCGTTGGGGTTGAAAGCCAGCTGTATGCCCAGGGGTTCAAAGAACTGGCCCACCCAGCCGTTGCCAGCCAAGAGGGCGCTCAATGAAATGCCGGCCACGGCCGTGGGCAGGGCAAAGGGCAGGTCCACCAGTGCGTCCACAATTTTTTTGCCCGGGAAGGTGTAGCGCACCAGCACCCAAGCCACCAAGAGGCCAAAAAACACGTTGACCAGCGCAGCGATCAAAGACGCGCCAAAGGTCAGCCGGTACGAGGCCATCACGCGCGGCGCCGTCACGGCCTCCCAAAACTGGGGCCAGGTCAGCGTGAAGGTTTTCAAAGCCAGCGCCGCCAGCGGAATCAGCACCACCAGGCCGAGGTAAAAAAGGGTGTAGCCCAGCGTCAGCCTGAAGCCGGGCAACACCCTGGAGGGCGTGCTCATGGTTCAGCGCGTGGTGTAGAGCTTGTCGAACTGGCCGCCGTCATTGAAGTGCACTTTTTGTGCCTCGGCCATGGAGCCAAAGTACTGGTCCACCGTGAAGAGCTTCAGGGGCTTGAACGCACTGGCGTATTTTTTAAGCACCGCCTCATTGCGCGGGCGGATGTTGTGCTTGGCCGCAATTTCCTGGCCCTCGGGCGAGTAAATAAAGTCGATGTAGGCCTTGGCCTGCTCGGCGGTGTTCTTTTTCTTGACCGTGCGCTCCACAATCGCCACGGGGTTCTCGGCCACGATGGAGGCCGAGGGGTGGACGGCGTCCACCTTGCCCGCGCCAAACTCCTTGTCCACCGACACCACTTCAGACTCAAAAGTCACCAGCACGTCGCCAATGTTGCGTTGCAAAAAGATGCCTGTGGCATCGCGCCCGCCGCGCGCCAGCACCGGCACGTTTTTATAGAGCTTGGCCACAAACTCAGCGGCTTGCGCGTCGGTGCCGCCCTTGCTTCGCACATAGCCCCAGGCAGCCAAGTAGGCCATGCGCCCGTTGCCGCCGGTTTTGGGGTTGACCACCACCACCTGCATGCCGGGCTTGATCAGGTCGTCCCAATCGCGCACGCCCTTGGGGTTGCCATTGCGCACCAAAAACAACATGGTCGACGAGGTAGGCGCGGCGTTGCCCGCAAAGCGCTTGCGCCATTCTTTGTCCACCAAGCCCTTGTCGGCCAAAAAGTCCACGTCGGTGGTGGTGTTCATGGTCACCACGTCGGCGTCCAAGCCGTCAGACACCGCGCGCGCTTGCGCGCTGGAGCCCGCATGCGACTGGTCCACCTTGATGTCTTTGCCCGTGGTTTTTTTGTAGTTCGCCACAAAGGCGGAGTTCAGGTCTTTGTAGAACTCGCGCGCCACGTCGTATGACACGTTGAGCAAATTGGTGGTCTGGGCATGGGCCAGGCTGGCGGCAGACAGGGCCAGAACTGCCAACAGGTGGCGGGGCGAGAAGGTCATGGTCGGGTTCCTGAGAGGTCGGGGCGGGCTTGTAGGCTCGCGAGAGGGCAGATTCTGAGGGGGTGGCCTCATAAGGCGAACTACTTTTTTGGAGTTTTGATATGCGTTGAGGGGATAAACTAACAAGATCATGCGCCACCGCGATCACTCGCTTTTGCGCAGTCCCAAGCGCAAATCGGTCATCTGCCCCCACCCATGTGGGCACCAAGGAGGGGGTGCTGAACGCTCACTTCTTGACCATGATCTGGTCAAAAATGGCCCGGTCGACAAAGTGCGCCTTGCTGGCCTGGGCCCAGCCGCCAAAAGCCTGGTCAATAGTGAACAGCTTGAGCGTGGGAAATTGCTTTGCGTATTTGGCCTGGGCCTTGGCCGAGACTGGTCCAAGCGCGGTTTTGCCTCCATGGGACCGCAGCGCCAGCGCGAGATCGCCAGCTTGGGCGGCAAAGCCGCTCACGCCAGCGGCAAGGCCCATGAGTTCAACTCATCTGAAGCCCGAGAAGCCGGCCGCAAAGGCGGCCGCGCTGGCCGCCGCAACGCCGACGCATCGGGCAACGCACCCTCACAAAGCTGAGCGAGAAGGCGACCAGCCCGGCGAGGCTGGCGCCAAGGAGGAGACACATCCAACGGAGCCGCAAGGCTCCGTTTTCTTTGGCATCGCTCGGTGTGGGCGCCAGGGGAAGAGCTTGTTCAGCGGTGCATGTGCGCCGTAGTACCCTTGACCATACTTGCGGCGCAAGGGCGTTGGCGATGCCAGACAATGGCGCATGTCCTCGTCCGCCACGCCGCCCGCATCACCGCCCGCGGCCAGCCCCACCGACTTGCCCCCTGCCCCCGTCAGCTTTGGGCAAGCCCTGGCGTTTTGGTTCAAGCTCGGCTTCATCAGCTTTGGCGGGCCGGCGGGGCAAATTGCCCTCATGCACCAGGAGTTGGTGGAGCGCAGGCGCTGGATCTCGGAGCGGCGCTTTTTGCATGCGCTCAATTACTGCATGCTGCTGCCCGGACCAGAGGCGCAGCAACTGGCCACCTACATCGGCTGGTTGATGCACAAAACCCGGGGCGGTATTGCTGCCGGCCTGCTGTTTGTGTTGCCGTCCTTGTTCATCATGACCGCGCTGTCCTGGGTGTACATCAGCCATGGCCAGTCGCCGCTGGTGGCGGGTTTGTTCTACGGCATCAAGCCTGCGGTCACGGCCATCGTGCTGCATGCGGCGCACCGCATGGGCTCTCGGGTGCTTCAAAACGCTTGGCTGTGGGGCGCAGCTGGCGCCTCTTTTGTGGCCATCTTTGCGTTGAATGTGCCGTTTCCGTTCATCGTGCTCGCGGCCGCTGTCCTGGGTCTCGTGGGCTCTCGCATGGCGCCTGACAAGTTCAAGGCGGGTGGTGGCCATGGCCAGGCCGTGGCCGGCTGGGGGCCTGCGTTGATTGACGACCACACGCCCACGCCAGAACACGCTGTGTTTCGCAGCTCGCGCCTCGTCAAGATTGCTTTGGTGGGTGCGCTGCTGTGGGCCGTGCCCATGGCTTGCTTGGTCTGGGCCAATGGTTGGGAGCACACCTACACGCAAATGGGCTGGTTTTTCACCAAGGCAGCGCTCTTGACCTTTGGCGGCGCCTACGCCGTGCTGCCCTATGTGGTGCAAGGCGCGGTGGAGCAGTTTGGCTGGCTCACGACCACGCAAATGATGGACGGCTTGGCCCTGGGTGAAACCACGCCCGGGCCGCTCATCATGGTGGTGGCCTTTGTGGGCTACGTGGGCGGTCACGCCAAGGCCGTGCTGGGGCCAGAGGCCTTGTTTCTCGCAGGTGCCACCGCAGCCGTGCTGGTGACCTGGTTTACTTTTTTGCCTTCGTTCTTGTTTATCTTGGCTGGCGGCCCCTTGGTGGAAAGCACGCACAAGCAACTGTCATTCACCGCCCCACTGACCGCCATCACCGCCGCCGTGGTGGGCGTGATCTTGAACTTGGCGCTGTTCTTCGCCTGGCATGTGTTTTGGCCTCAAGGCATGGCCGGCGCGTTTGATATGGTCTCGGCTGTGATGGCTTTGGTGGCAGCCGTGGCGCTGTTTCGCTACAAGGCCCAAGTGATCCATGTGATTGCGGCTTGCGCTGTGGTGGGGCTGGTCTTGAAGACGGCTTTGGCTTGAAAAAAATCGCCTCCCCTGTAGGAGCCGGCCTGCCGGCGAATTTTGGCGTGAAGGAATGTCCGTTGGCCGGCACGATTCGCTTGCAGGCAAGCTCCTACAAAGACAAGCCGTATCCTGCGTTAGGCGATGAATGTTTCAAGTCGTCTTCTGCGTGAGGCGATGAATATTCGCCGGCACAAACTCCCCTGTAGGAGCCGGCCTGCCGGCGAATTTTGGCGTGAAGGAATGTCTGTTGACCGCCACGTTTCGCTTGCAGGCAAGCTCCTACAAAGACAAAGACAAGCACACCCTCACGGCGTTTGCCCGGCCTCCATGCGCGCTTGCAAACGGGCGATCACTTCGGGCAACTCGGCCACGGTGTTGATGACCTCGTGGGCACCCGCCTCCAGCAGCCGCGCGCGCGCTTGGCTGGCGCCCAGCAAGCGTTCGTCAAATGAGGCTGCTTTCCACTGCGCCAGGCTCCAGCCCAAGGCGTTGCCGCTGGCGGCCACCCCCACGGTCCAGCAGCCGGCGTTGAGCCCTTCGGCCAGGCCGGGGGCGGTGTCGTCGACTTTGAGCACACACCGGGCTCGACCTGTCAGGTCCATGGCTGCCATGCAGGCGTGCATACCCATGGGGTCGGGGCGGCTGCGCTCCACGTCGTCGCAGCACACCACCAGGTCGGGCGCAAAGCCCAGTGCGTGGGCCTTGGCAATCAGGGGTCGCATGATGGTGCGGGTGTAGCCCGTGGTGGTGGCCACGCGTGTGCCCTTGCCTTGCAACCAAGCCAGGCTGTCCATGAAGCCGGGAATGAAGTCGCTGTGGGCCAAGGCGGCAGCGGCACTCATGGGCTCAAAGCTGAGCAGCAGGCTGTGGGCGTCGGCGTCAGAAAACGCCCGGCCGTGCTGCGCCTGCCAGGCTTGGGCCACCTGCGGCATGCGGCCCAATTCACGGATGTGGTCCAGTTTGGGCAGACCCATGGGCACTCTGGCCTGGGCCACGCTCAGGGGCACCCCATGGGCTTTGAACAGCTCTACAAACGCACCCATGGGCGCCAAGCTGCCAAAGTCCACAATGGTGCCGGCCCAGTCAAACACCACGCCTTGGATGCCCATGGGGGTGTTCGTGTTCATGTCCACGCTTTGCATGTTTGTATCCAATCTTCTGCCAGGCCAAAGGCCGTGCTCATGCCCGTGCCGCTGGTGACGCTGATCACCTCCACGCCAGGCGCTGCGGTGTCAATGAATGCGTCTTGCTCGGCGCTGGGGTAGATGCCTGTCCAGCGCGAGACCACCTCAAAGTGGGGCAAGTGCAGCAGGCATTGCATTTCCGCCAAGATCAGCGCCTCCACCTGTGCCGAGGCAAATGGCTGCATGGCCTGGCCATAGTGGTGAGAGTCGCCCACCACCAAGGTGCCGTCGGCGCTTTGCACAATGATGAGGTGAATGCCCTCGTCCAACTCGGCTTGTTGCTCGGCACGAATGCGCTGGGTCAGAACAGCGGCAGCCGGCAATTCGCTAAAACCTCGGTAACGCACCAAGCTGAGCTCGCCCATCACGGCCGCGGGCAGCACATAGCCTGCGGGCGGTCGCACGCGCAGCATTTGCAGCTGGCAAAGGCGGGTGCGGCGGCGCTCGAACACCTCGGGGCACAGGCTGCGCACATCCGGCCCAGGGCACACCAGCACATGCCCGGCGTGCAACTGGCCCTGGGGGGTGTGCACGGCACTACGGGCCACTTGTTGCACGGCTTGGCCCATGTGAAAGCGCACGCCGCAAGCTTGCAGGTACAGGCGCAGCTGCTCCACGGCCAAGCGCGATTCAATGCGCAGTTCATGCGGGCTGTACAAGGCGCCCAGCACTTCGTCATGGGCTAAAAGTGGGGCTTGCTCATGCAAAGCCTGGGCATCGAGCCAGCGCAAATCTTGGCCTTCGGGCTGGGTCAGCAGCTGCTGCAAAACCTGCACGCCTTCAGGGCGGCGCGCCAGCACGAACAGGCCTTGCTGCAGCACCTCAATGCCCGCTTGGGGCGCGAGTTCTGCCCACACGTCGCGGCTGCGGCGGGCGCGGCGCCAGGTGTCGCCCCGGCCTTGGCCGGTGACGGTGATGAGGCCAAAGTTACGGATGGAGGCGCCCACGCATTGCACATCGCGATCGACAACCTCCACTTTCAAGCCGCGCTGCACGCCCGCCCAGGCGCAGGCCAGGCCCACCATGCCGCTGCCCACAATCAGCACATCCGGGCTCATGCGCCCACCTCAATGAAATTGCTGCCCCGCTCAGACGCGAGGGCCTGCGCCAGATGGGCAGAGCCCGCTGGCTGCGCACGCAAATCGCGCACTTGCACGCCCAAATCGGCCAGCCAGTGGCCAAACCAGGGCAAGGCTTGGGCCACTGGCATTTCAAACACCACCTCCAGGTCGGCGCGCACGCGCGGCGAGCGCTCTGCAGCCAGCTCCATCACCATGGGCAGCCAAATGGCGCAGGCCTCGCCGTGGGAGACGCCCTCTTGCAAGGTGAGCTCGTAAGACAGCGCATGTGCCAGCGCGGTTTGGGTGCGGGCCATGGCCAAACCGGCGAGCAAGCTGGCGTGGGCCATGCGGGTGCGCAGGTTCAGGTCGTGCGGGCGCTCGCGCAGCGCTGGCAGCTCATGCAAAATGCGGCGCGCTGCTTGCCTGGCCTGGCCCCGGCTGGTGTGGTCGGCGCGCCGGTTCCACAGGGACTCCAGTGCATGCGATAGTGCATCGAGTGCGCTGTCACGGCTGACGCGCCAGGGGCAGCTGCGGCTGAGCTCGGGGTCCAGCAAAGCCAGGTCGGCCGTGCCCTCGGGTGGGTTCCAAGAGCGCTTGCGCGCAGGCGCCATGTCCAGGTCCCACAGCGTGGCCCAGGGGCTGACCTCGCTGCCCGTGCCTGACGTGGTGGGCGTGCACCACAAGGCGTGGCGCTGGGCGCCATCAGGCAAGGTGTTGTGGCGCCAGTGGGTTGGGGCTGGGCTGGCATCGGCCATGGACCAGCGCAAGACTTTGCCCAGGTCCAAGGTGGTGCCGCCGCCCAAGGCCCACAAGGCGCAGTGGGGTGCGCGCCGCAGGTGGGCCCAAACGCTGGGGGCCAGATCGGACGCAGCTTGCACGCTGCTTTGCGCGTTCATTTGCGGCAGCCACGCCACGCACCGGCCTTGCCAGCGTGACAGCCAGCGCGCCTGCATCTCTGGCGTGTGGGCCGCAGGGTCGGCCAGCATCACGAAGAGGCCCACCGGCTGCCAGCGCTCCAGCAGGCCGGCTTCAAATTCAATCTCGGGTGTCATGGGGTAGCTTCAAATGAATCGGCGGCGCAGCCAAGCCGAACCCACATCAATCAGTGAGACGGTCACTATCAAAATAAGCAAGACCGCGCAGGTTTGGGCGTACTGAAAGCTGCGAATCACCTCAAACAACACCGCCCCAATGCCGCCCGCCCCCACCATGCCCACCACCGAGGCCGAGCGCACATTTGACTCGAGTCGGTAGAGCACGTAAGACAGCCACAAGGGCAACACCTGCGGGATCACGCCATAGGCAATTTCGGCCAGGCTGTGTGCGCCGGTGGCGCGTATGCCTTCCACCGGCCGGGGGTCTATGGCTTCTACCGCTTCAGAAAATAACTTGGCCAAGGTGCCCGTGGTGTGCACAAACAGCGCCAACACGCCGGCAAAAGGGCCCAGCCCCACGGCCACAATAAACAGCATGGCAAACACCATCTCGTTGATGGAGCGGCACGCATCCATCAGGCGCCTGACCGGCTGGTACACCCACACAGGCACGATGTTGGAAGAACTCAGCAGCCCCATGGGCACGGCCGCCACCACGGCCAGCGCTGTGCCCCACAGGGCAATGTGCACGGTCACCACCATCTCGCGCACGTACAGGCGCCAGTCGCGAAAGTCAGGCGGGAAAAAGTCACTCGCGTAAACGCGCATGTTGTCGGCGTACTTGATCAAATCAAGCGGCCGCATTTCAGCGCCTTGCCACGCCCATGCCAACAAGGCAGCCAGCCCCAGCCAGCCCAGCCAGGCGCTGACTGGGGTGCGCTGCCCCACAGCGAGCAACTGCAACTGCTCCAGCCGTGCTGGCGTGCCGGGGCTGCCTGCCAAAGCCATGGCTTACTTGCCCAGGGCGGCGAGTTTTTGGTCGATCTCGGCGAGCAGCTTGCTGCGCTCGGCGGGCGAGAGCTTGTCGTCGGTCTCGGCCTTAATGCGGTCTTTGAACAACTCCAACTGGCGGATGGGAATCAGTTGGTCGTTGTTCGAAGGCCTGAAGCCGCCGTAGTTGTAAATGTTTTTTAAGATGGTTTTTTCGGTCTCATCGCTCTTGGCGTAGTTCAGCACAAAGCTGCTCAAACGGGCTTTGACCGCCGGGTCCAGGTCTTTGCGCCACACAAAGGGGTCGCTCGGGATCAGCGGGCTTTTCCAGACCACACGCAACTGGCTGAACAACTCTGGGCGGTTGGTCTCTAACTTGCCCATGTCCTCGGTGTTGTTGGTGGCCACATCGACTTGTTTGGCCAGCACGGCCTGGATGTTGGCGCCGTGGCTGGCGTTGCGCACGGTTTTAAAGGTGGTGCGGGGCTCGAGCTTGCGCTGCGCAAACACGTAGTAGGTGGGCACCAAAAAGCCAGAGGTGGAGTTGGGATCGCCAATGCCAAAGTTCAGGTTTTTGGCGTTGGCCAGCACCTCGTCCAGGGTTTTATGGGGGCTGTCTTTGTGCGTGATGAGCAGCGCGTGGTAGCCAAAGCTGCCGTCGGCGTACATGAGCTGGGCAAACACCTCGCCGTTGGCGCGGTCCACCGCTTCCATGGCGGCCTTGTTGCCGTACCAGGCCACTTGGATTTTGTTAAAGCGCATGGCTTCGATCACGCCAGCATAGTCAGGTGCGTAAAAAGCCTGCACCTTCAAGCCTGTCTTTTTTTCCATGTCACGGAAAAACGGATCCCAACGCTCACGCTGGGCCGAGGCCGAGTCGGTGGCGATGATGCCGAAGCTGATGTTTTGGGCCAGCAGCGCGCTGCTGCTCAAAGCCAAGCCGATGGCGGCCATCCATGTGCGAATTTTCATAAGGGCTCCTGGTGGGTGAAAAAATGGGTTTTAGGTGGTCACAACCCATGGCTGCGCAAGCTCAGGCGCTTGGCCAAGAGCTTCATGTCCTGTGAGCTCTTGGTGTTGTGCGCCATAAAGCTGCTTTAAGCGCTGGGGATCCAGACCCGAGGACGGGCCGTCATACACCAGCCGCCCTTGGCGCAGGGCCACGGTGCGGGTGCAGTACTTGCGGGCCAAGTCCACGTTGTGCAGGCTCAGCACCAATGTCATGCCACGGCTTTGGTTGAGGCTTTGCAAGAGGTCCATCACCATGCGCGTGGATTCCGGGTCCAGCGAGGCCACGGGCTCGTCTGCCAGCAGGAGCTGCGCGCCTTGCACCAAGGCGCGTGCGATGGCGCCGCGCTGCTGCTGACCGCCCGACAGGGTGGAGGCGCGCTGCAGGGCTTGCGCGCTCAGGCCCACCGCATCAAGGGCCTGCAGGGCCACCAGCCGCTCCGCGACTGTAAAGCGGCCCAGCAGGCTGCGCCATACAGGCACATGGGGCAGCAAGCCGGTGAGCACATTGACCAGCAAGCTGATGCGGCCCACCAGATTGAACTGCTGAAAAATCAAGGCGGTGTGCTGGCGCAGCTCGCGCACCTCGGGCGAGAGACGGCCATCGGACTGCAAGGTGCGGCCTTGCAGATGCACAGAGCCACCATTGGCATCGAGCTTTTCCAGGCCACACACGCAGCGCAGCAAGGTGGACTTGCCCGAGCCTGAGGCGCCAAGCAAAGCCACCATCTCACCTGGGCGCACCGCCAAATTTACTTTGTCCAACGCCAAACCAGCGGTGCCAAAGGTTTTGCTGGCTTGGCGCAGCTCCAGTGCGAATTGGTCTGATTTTGACATTCGCTCAATGTTCTCTTGAGTAGATGACGGTTTGGCGACGGTGCAATGAAGTTTTGTTGACGGCGCCTTGTCTGACGGCTTGTGTCGCACCACCGTCATGCAAGGCGGTCAAGCTTCTATATGCCACACCCCCACACCTGTCATTCAACCCACCGCGCCCGGCCATGACACACTTGCTTGCCCCCACCCCTGAGTACTTCATTGAGCTCTACAGCCGCCACGGCCATGTGGCCTATGCGGGCGAGCCGGTGGTTCATTTGGCCCACGCCTGGCAATGCGGCCAGCTCGCCTTGTATGCCGAGGCCAGTCCGCACTTGCAGCTGGCCTGTTGGCTGCATGACTTGGGCCATCTTTTGGGTCAGTCGGGTGACACCCCGACGCTTGCGGGCCACAACGACCAGCACGAGCAGGTTGGGGCCGACCTCATTGAGTCTCTGTGGGGGCCCTTGGTGGCCGAGCCGGTGCGCCTGCATGTGCAGGCCAAGCGCTATTTGGTCAAGCGCAATCCGCATTACTTGGACAGACTCTCTGACGACTCGCGCCGCAGCTTGGCCTTGCAGGGCGGCGCCATGAGTGATGCGGAGTGTGCGGCTTTTGAGTGCTCGCCCCATCACAAACCCGCCTTGCTTTTGCGCGTGTGGGACGAGCAAGCCAAGCAAGCGGGATGGTTTGCACGCAGCGCCAACGCGGCCTTGGCCCAGCTGCGTCTGGTGATGAGCCAGGTCCCGTTGCTGTCGCCACCCAGGCCGGCCATGGGTACGGAAATGGGTTCCGACAGGGTTGTGAGCGTCACGCATTTGCCATAGAAACGACACAAGCTTGACGCAAGCCCTGCGCACACTAAGGCAATTAAAGCAGCTGAACTTGCAGAGTTTGCAAGTTAGCCAGAGTTCAGGAAAGGCCCGTTCGCATGCGTCCATGGATCAAGCCCACGCCAGACCTTCCCTCAGTGTTTGAGGGTTCAGACAAGCCAGAACCTGCGGCGAAATTTCGCACGGTGTTCATCTCTGACCTGCACCTGGGCACGCCCGGGTTTCAGGCCGAGGCCTTGCTCGACTTTCTCAAGCACCATCCCAGCCAAACGCTTTATTTGGTGGGCGACATCATTGACGGCTGGCAGCTTCGCCGGCGGTGGCATTGGCCGCAGGCCCACAACGATGTGGTGCAAAAACTGCTTCGCCGCGCTCGCAAGGGTTGCCGGGTGGTGTTTGTGCCAGGCAACCACGACGAGTTTGCCCGCCAGTTTTTGGGCCAGCACTTTGGTGGCATTGAAGTGGTCGGCCACGCCGTCCACCAAACGGCCGACGGCCGCAGGCTCTGGGTGATTCATGGCGACCAATTTGACGCCGTGGTGCAGTGCGCCAAGTGGCTGGCTTACTTGGGGGACAACCTGTATGAGTTGTCCTTGCGCTTGAACCGCCACCTCAATGTGTGGCGCATTCGCTTTGGTTTGCCGTATTGGTCGCTCTCGCAGTACCTCAAGCACCGCGTCAAGAGTGCGCTGAACTTCATCACCGCTTTTGAAGAAGCCGTGGCCAACGAGGCGCGCAAACGCGGCATGGATGGCGTGGTGTGCGGCCACATCCACCGGGCTGAGATTCGCGACATTGGCGGCGTGCTGTACTGCAACGACGGCGATTGGGTGGAAAGCTGCAGCGCCTTGGTCGAGCACATGGACGGGCGTTTAGAGATTGTGCATTGGCACCACGCCCAGCACCAGATGGCCAACCTTGCACCCAAACAAGCAAGCCCTGTGCACGCGCAGCCCTTGCCTGCAGCCAAGGTGGGTGTGAACGTTTAAAACGGGACCTGATCGCCTGCATCTGGCAGCCCGTGCTCAATGGTGTGGCCAGCTGCACCCTGTCTTTGTAGGAGCCAGCCTGCTGGCGATTCGTGCCGGTCAACGGTCATCACCGCAGGCAAGCATTCGCTGGCAGGCCAGCTCCCACAGGTGAAAAGCCAGACCCTGCCTAGGCCTTGCGCCTTGTCTTTGTAGGAGCCAGCCTGCTGGCGATTCGTGCCGGTCAACGGCCATCGCCGCAGGCAAGCATTCGCTGGCAGGCCAGCTCCCACAGGGGAAAAGCCAACCCCTGCCTAGGCCTTGCGCCTTGTCTTTGTAGGAGCCAGCCTGCTGGCGAATCGTGCTGGTCAACGGTCATCACCGCAGGCAAGCAATCGCTGGCAGGCCAGCTCCCACAGGGGAAAAGCCAAGCTGCTACAGGCCAGCTCCCACAGTGGAAAAGCCAACCTCTGCCTAGGCCTTGCGCCTTGTCTTTGTAGGAGCCAGCCTGCTGGCGAATCGTGCCTGCAAACGTGCATCACCGCAGGCGAACATTCGCTGGCAGGCCAGCTCCCACAGGGGACAAGCCAAACCCTGCCGAGGCGTTGCGTCTTGTCTTTGTAGGAGCCAGCCTGCTGGCGAATCGTGCCGGTCAACGGTCATCACCGCAGGCGAGAAATCGCCGGCAGGCCAGCTCCCACAGGTGAAAAGCCAGCTTCTACAGGCCAGCTGC
>CAMCUN010000102.1 GCA_945878995.1 Polaromonas sp. YR568
GGCCATGGGCTTTGACATCGTGGCCACCAAAGGCACGGCAGCGGCCATCAGCGCTGCCGGCGTGGCCTGCGCTGTGGTCAACAAAGTCACCGAAGGCCGGCCGCATGTGGTGGACATGATCAAAAACGACGAGATCGCCATGGTCATCAACACCGTGGAAGAGCGGCGCAACGCCATTGCCGATTCACGCCAAATCCGCATTTCGGCCCTGGCCGCACGCGTGACCACCTTCACCACCATTGCCGGCGCCGAGGCGGCCGTGGAGGGCATGAAGCACTTGGACAACCTGAGTGTTTTTTCGGTGCAGGAGATGCATGCGCAGTTGGGGGCCTGAGGGCATCTTGATGCCCACTTGGCGCGCTCTTTACGAGGTTTGACGCTTTTGACCCAATAGGCCTTGTGTCCTGCGGTCATGGTTGCTAAATTACATATCCGCTCGTTGTGCTTTGTGCCTGGCACATTTAGCTTCGGTTTCTTAGCTTGTGTGATTCAGTTCACACCCCAAGGATGCAAACTTGTCCGACACCTATGTTCTTGTTCATGGCGCCTGGCACACAGGTGAATTGATGGAGCCTGTGGCCCAGCACTTGCGGGCGCAGGGCCATACCGTGCATTGCCCCACCCTGGCGGGCAACCGGCCTGGCGATGACCGCCAAAGCACGGGCCTGCAAGAGGCCGTGCAGTCGTTGGTGGATTACCTCCAGGTGCACGATCTCACGGGCGTGCGGCTGGTGGGCCACAGCTATGGCGGCATGGTCATCAGCCATGCGGCCGACCAAGTGGGCCAGCGCTTAGCGCGGCTGGTGTACTGGAACGCGTTTGTGCCCCTGGACGGTGAAAGCCTCAATGACATGGTGCCGCCGAATTACGTGGCCATGTTCGACCAAATCGCCGCGGCCAACCAGGGTGCCGTGACCTTGCCGTACCCGATTTGGCGTGAGGCCTTCATCAACGACGCCGACGCTCGGCTGGCCGAGTCCAGCTACGCCAGGCTCAACCCGCACCCCTACAAAACCTTCACCGACCAAGCCCGTTTGTCGCAACCCTTGGCCGCCATGGCCATGGGCAAAAGCTACATCAACTGCCTGCAAGACACGGCCTTGCCTCACAGCCTGCCCTGGCACCCGCGCTTGTCTGAGCGTTTGGGCTTGTTCAGGCTGGTTGAGTGCATGGGCAGCCACGAGCTGTGCTTTAGCGACCCATTGCGCCTGGCCCAGGCCATTGAACAAGCCGGCCGCGACTGAGCCAGCCGAACTTCGGTCCTGAGGTTTCAGGGCATAATTTAAGCCATGCCGCCGACCGGAAACGCTCGGCGGTTTGCTTTTTTGCCCTTGCCGGAGTTCACCCGATGTCCACCTACCCCATCACACTGCGCGGCTCTGAAAAACTCAAAGCAGAGTTGCACCATCTCAAGACCGTGGAGCGTCCCGCCGTCATCAACGCCATTGCCGAAGCGCGCGCGCAGGGCGATCTCAGCGAGAACGCCGAGTACGACGCAGCCAAAGACCGCCAGGGCTTTGTAGAAGGGCGCATTCAAGAAATTGAGGGCAAGCTCTCGTCGGCCAAAGTCATTGACCCTACCGAGGTGGATGCAGGCGGCAAAATTGTTTTTGGCTCCACCGTGCAGCTTGAAGACGAAAACTCTGGCGACCGCGTGAGCTACCAGATCGTGGGCGAAGACGAGGCCGATTTGAAGCTCGGTCTCATCAACATCAGCTCGCCCATTGCGCGCGCGCTCATTGGCAAGGAAGAGGGCGACACCGCTGAAGTGCAAGCCCCAGGCGGCATCAAGCGTTACGAGGTCATGGGTGTGAGCTACATCTGAGCTCCCCCGAACACCCCATTGCCAACTGCCCATTGCCCTGAGTCCATGAGGCTGCGGATGGCCACCGTCTTGGCGGCGCTCTGGTGGGGAAGCCTCACCACCTTGGGCGCCGTGGTGGTGCCGCTGCTGTTCAAGCACTTGCCCAGCCCCGCTGCCGCTGGCGCCATGGCGGCCAAGCTGTTTGCGGCGCAAACCTGGGTGTCTTTGGGCTGCGCTTTGCTGCTCTTGCTGGTGTTCAACCGGGCCCAAGACCATGGCTTGAGCGTGCCCGCCCAGCGGGTGCTCAAGTTCGTCATCGCGGGTCTGCTGCTGGCCCTCTTGGTCGAATTCGCCGTGTCACCCCAAATCGTGAGCGCCCGCGCCAGTGGCGGTTCTTTGCGCCTGTGGCACGGCCTGGGCAGCGCCATGTTCGCCGCACAGTGGGTGTGCGCTGGACTGGTGCTATGGCGTCTGACGCGCCGCTGATGACGCGTTGGGAAAATTAATCTGTATCTGACCCCAATTAATTCGCTCTAAGGCCGATTGATGTCTTTGTAGGAGCCAGCCTGCTGGCGATTCTTGGCCATGAACAGGCATTGCCGCGGGCGAAAAATCGCTGGCAGGCCAGCTCCTACAGGGAAAAAAAGACATTCACTGGCAGGCCAGCTCTTGCTGGGGAACGGCTGAAGGGGATGTTCGCCTGCGGCCAAAGAGCGCGGCTTAGCCTGCCGCGCGCTCAGCCGCCTCTAAGGTATTGACCAGCAGCATGGTGATGGTCATGGGGCCGACGCCGCCGGGCACGGGGGTGATGTGGCTGGCCACCTCACTCACACCTGCAAAATCCACATCGCCGCAGAGCTTGCCCTCGTCGTTGCGGTTCATGCCCACGTCCAGCACCACCGCGCCTGGCTTGACCATGTCAGCCGTCAGCACATTGCGCTTGCCGACGGCGGCCACGATCAGGTCGGCCTGCAGGGTCAGGGCCTTCAAGTTGGCCGTGCGTGAATGGCACACGGTGACGGTGGCGTCTAGCTGCAGCAGCATCAGCGCCATGGGCTTGCCCACAATGTTGCTGCGGCCAATCACCACCGCGTGCTTGCCTCGGAGGTCGTAGCCAATGCTTTCGAGCATTTTCATGCAGCCATAGGGCGTGCAGGGCCAAAAACCGGGCTGGCCCACCATCAGGGCACCCGCGCTGGCCACATGAAAGCCGTCCACGTCTTTGGCCGGGTCTATGGCTTCAATGACTTTTTGCGCATCCATGTGGGCCGGCAGGGGCAACTGCACCAAAATCCCGTGGATGCCAGCGTCTTGGTTGAGCGCGTCCACGCGGGCGAGCAAGTCCGCCTCGCTCAGGGTGGCTGGGTAGTGCTCAAGCACCGAGTGCAGGCCACCGGCTTCGCAGGCTTTGACTTTGTTGCGCACATACACCTGGCTGGCCGGGTTCTCGCCCACCAGCACCACCGCCAGGCCCGGCGTGGTGCCCCGAGTTTTAAGGGCGGCGGCGCGCTTGGCCACGTCAGTGCGCAGATGGGCAGACAGGGCGTTGCCATCGATCAATTGGGCGCTCATGGGTGTTCCTTCAATAAAAAAGCCCGGGCGCTGTGCCCCGGGCGATGTCAGATCCTGGCCGTGCAGCACGGCCAGCCGCGGGCTCAGACCTTGTTGGAGCCCAGGGCGATTTTGAGCAAATCGGCCACGGTGTTGGCGTTGAGCTTTTCCATGATGTTGGCGCGGTGCGCCTCCACGGTCTTGATGCTGATGCCCAGGTCGTCGGCGATTTGCTTGTTCAGCCGGCCGGCGACGATGCGCTCTAAGACCTGGGCTTCACGCGAGGTCAGCTTGGCCAGCAAGGCGTCGCGGCTGGCGCTGCTTTGGTGCTGGCTGAAGCTTTCGCGGGCTTGCTCGAGCATGCGCTCAACCAAGCTGACCAGGGCGTCTTCTTGGAAAGGTTTTTGGATGAAGTCCATGGCCCCTTTCTTCATGGTGTTCACGGCCATGGGCACGTCGCCGTGGCCGGTGATGAAGACGATGGGCAGCGGGGACTTGCGCTCAATCAAGCGTTCTTGCAGCTCCAGGCCCGTCATGCCGCCCATGCGGATGTCCACGATCAAGCAGGCCACCTCGCGCGGGTCGTAGCGGCTTAAAAAACTCTCGGCCGAGTCGTAGCAGCGCACTCGGTAGTCCTTGCCTTCAAGCAACCATTGAAGGGAGTCGCGCACGCCTTCGTCGTCATCGACCACATAGACCGTGCCTTTTTTAGGAATCAAGCTCATGCAAACCCTGAATCGTTGGTGGGAAATCGAAGCTGAGGGCAGGCTTAAGCGCCCTCGGTCGTGGCCTGCGGTTCAATCGCAGGCGGACTTGTCAGCAAAGTGACTGAGGGTATCCAAAATGCAAACCTACACCCCAAAATTTCATCTGCATTGTAGAGGTTCTCGGCTTCCAGTCGGCCTTGGTGGGACTCGATGATGCTGCGGCACAATTTAAGTCCTATGCCCATGCCCTCGGCCTTGGTGGAGTAGAAGGCTTCGAACAGCCGCGCCATGGTCTCGGGCGTCAGGCCACGGCCGGAGTCGAGCACGGCAAACTCCACCACGCTCTGGCCCTCTAAGACCTTGGCCGAGACGCGCAGCTCCACCCGTCTGCGGGCGCTGGGGCGCTGGGCTTGCTCTATGGACTCGGCTGCATTTTTCAGCAGGTTGATCAACACCTGTTCGATGAGGATGGGATCGACCACGATGGCCGGCAGGCCGGGCGCCAGGTAGTGCGTCAAGCGCACATGGTGGCGGCGCAGTTCGATGTCGGCCAACTCCATGGCATTGCTGACCATGGTGGCCACATCGGAGACGGTGCGGTTGGGTTCGCTCCGTTTGACGAAGGAGCGGATGCGATGAATGATTTGCCCAGCCCGCTGCGCTTGCCGGGCGGTTTTCTCAAGCGCGCCCAGCAGCTCTTCATTGTTGATGCTGCCGCGTTCAATCCGAGAGACCATGCCCCGGCAGTAGTTGCTGATGGCCGTCAGCGGCTGGTTGAGCTCATGGGCCACTGACGAGGCCATCTCGCCCATGGTGATCAAGCGGCTGGCCGACTGGGCCCGCTCGGCCTGCAGCGCCGCTTGCTCTTCGGCTTTGCGGCGGGGCGTGATGTCGGTGGCAATCATCATTTGCGCCAAGCGCCCGTCCACCCAGCTGAGGTAGCGCGAGCGGACCTCTAGCCATTTGCCCAATGCGGGCACAAAAATCTCCGCGTTTTCACTGTCGGCCGCCGTGATGGTGTGGGTGGGCAGGCCAGCCAAGGCGTCCACCTGGTCGAGCTGATCGCCGCTGGGCTGCATGACAGACGAGCCCGCCTGGGCCAGCAGCTGCGCATGGCCAGCCTGCTCTGCCCCGAACCAGGCGCGGTAGAGCTTGTTGGCAAACAGCAGCTCTGCCCCGTCAATGGGGGCCACCGATACTGCGGCGTCCAGCCCTTCCAGCACGGTGGTGAAGCGCTCGTAAGAGTGCGAGAGCTCCTCGCGGATGCGCTTGGGCTCGGTGATGTCGGTCATCGAGGTCATCCAGCCCGCTTGCTGGCCGCGGGGATCGATCAGGGGCGAGACGTACATGCGGGCGTCAAACAACGCGCCGCTTTTGCGTTTGACCCTCACCTCAAAACCGCCAATCATGGTGCGGCCTGCCAGTTCGTCTTCGAGCCTGGCCATCAGCCAGTCCACGTCTTCTTCGGGCCAGTAGGGAAACGGGGCGGTGCGTCCCACCAGCTCGGCCTCGGTCCAGCCCGTCATTTGGCAAAAAGCCGGGTTCACATAGGTGATACGGCCTTGCAAATCAAGGGCGCGCATGCCGGTGAGCATGGAGTTTTCCATGGCTCGGCGAAAGTTGGTTTCTGCAATCAAGGCGTCTTGCGCCTGCATGCGGCGGCGGGTGTGGCGCCAGGTGCCCAGCAGCATCCACACGGTGAGCGCGCTCAGGGCGCTGACCAGCCAAAAAAACCCGCTGCCGACCACGCCCAAGGAGGCACGGTAGCTCTGGGCGCGCACCAACAGGCCATTGCCCACGGGTGAGACCGGTATTTCGTAGCCAGGCGCTTCTTCGTACCAAGGCAGCAGGCGCGCGGCGGTGGGGCGAGGCGGCGGCAGGCTGCCGGCCAGCACCTGGCCTTGGTCGTCCACCAGGGCCACCGCGTAGCGGGCGCTGACCTCGGTGGGCACGCCAAAGCGCAGCAGACCGTCCAGCGAGTATTCGCCCAGGACCACGCCGTCAAACTTGCCTTGTTTGTCCAAGGGCACCTGCAGCTGCAGCGTTGAGACATTGCCGCTGCGCTCGCTGGACGCCGTCATGGGGCGGGAGTAAACCGGTTGGCGCAGATCCCGAGTGAGTGCAAATGTTTGCTCGGTTTCACCCAAGGCCAGCGGCTCGCCCAGCGTGCGCAACTGAGCCGCGCCAGCGCTGGGGGAGATGAAGGTGGCCTTCACCCGGCGTCGGCTGTCCAACCAGGTGATGGCCAGCAACTCTGGGTGCTGGTTGATCATGGACTCGGCCTGGATCACAAATTCTTCGGTGTTGACCTCCTTGTTGGAGACGTCCCTACCCAGGCGCATGAACTGCTCTTGCCGCTCCAAAAGGCGCAGCCGCATGCGCTGCTGAGCGTACTCCAGGTCGCGCCGCACGGCTTCGTTCTCGCGGTCAATCTCCTCAATGCGCAGGTAACCGAAGGCGGCAACGACTGCCGCCAGAAACAGCACCACGGCCAGCAAAGGCCCCAGTGTGACGAAGCGGTCTTGGCGAGAGGGCGACAGACGGCGCCAATAGCGCCGCCAGCGCGACAGCAGCGACGATGGCGTCGCATCGCTTGGCCCTGATGAGTGTGATTGAAGGGGCAAAGGCATGGGGCCATACAGTGTAGTCCCGGACCCTATACAGGCCTGCAGCGTGGCCGTGAGGGTAGGGTGCTGAAGCCCGCTAAATTTCTTAATATGAAATTGAAGGGCACTATTTGAAAAATAGAAATTTTGTGGGAAACTTCACTCAATTAATCGCGTCAGTGACGCGCGCTCACTCTGGCGGCCTCCAGCGGGTTTGGTCGTTCAGGGACTCACCATAGACGCCAAGGAGACAAACGCATGGCTGCCAACCCCCACCACGGTGGATCCTTTCCCCAAGCCTTAGCCGCCAACGACAGCGCTGCTGGCCCCGACAAAGACCACCAAGAAACCCGCGAATGGCTGGATGCGCTGGCCGCCGTCATTGACAAAGAAGGCCCAGAGCGCGCGCACTTCTTGATTGAGCAGTTGCTCGAAGAAGCCCGCCAGCACAGCATTGACATGCCGTTTTCGGCCAACACGGGCTATGTCAACACCATTGAGCCCAATCAAGAGGCCCGCTGCCCTGGCAACATTGAAATTGAAGAGCGCCTGCGCGCCTACATGCGCTGGAACGCCATGGCCATGGTGGTCAAGGCCAACCGCCACAACCCCGAAGACGGCGGCGACCTGGGCGGCCACATTGGCTCTTTTGCCTCGCTGGCCCACCTCTTTGGCGCGGGCTTCAACCATTTTTGGCACGCCGAAAGCGAGAACCACGGCGGCGACTGCCTCTACATCCAGGGCCATGTCTCGCCCGGTGTCTATGCCCGCGCTTACATGGAAGGCCGGCTGACCGAAGAGCAGCTGCTCAACTTCCGCCAAGAAGTCGATGGCAAGGGTTTGTCCAGCTACCCGCACCCCAAGCTGATGCCCGAGTTCTGGCAGTTCCCCACCGTGTCCATGGGCCTAGGGCCACTGATGGCCATTTACCAAGCGCGCTTTTTAAAGTACCTGCACGCCCGCGGCATTGCCAACACCGAAAACCGCAAGGTCTGGGTGTTTTGCGGTGACGGCGAGATGGACGAGGTCGAGTCCCTGGGCGCCATCAGCCTGGCCGCCCGTGAAGGCCTGGACAACCTGATTTTTGTGGTGAACTGCAACTTGCAGCGCCTGGACGGCCCGGTGCGCGGCAACGGCAAGATCGTGCAAGAGCTCGAAGGCGAGTTCCGGGGCTCGGGCTGGAACGTCATCAAGCTGCTCTGGGGCTCGAACTGGGACCCGCTGCTGGCCCGCGACAAAGACGGCGCGCTGCGCAAGATCATGATGGACACCGTCGATGGCGACTACCAGGCCTTCAAAGCCAACGACGGTGCTTACGTGCGCAAGCACTTTTTCGGCCGCGACCCGCGCACGCTGGAGATGGTGGCGCACCTGAGCGACGACGACATTTGGAACCTGCGCCGCGGCGGGCACGACCCGCAAAAGGTGTATGCCGCCTACGACCAGGCTGTCAACCACAAAGGCCAGCCCACGGTGATGCTGATCAAGACCGTCAAGGGCTTTGGCATGGGCAAGGCCGGCGAGGGCAAAAACACGGTGCACCAGACCAAGAAGCTCACCGACGAAGACATCAAAATCTTTCGCGACCGCTTCAACATCCCAATTCCCGACAGCGAGTTGCCCAAGCTGCCGTTTTATAAGCCAGCCGACGATACGCCCGAGATGAGGTACCTGCACGAGCGGCGTCAGGCCCTGGGCGGCTACCTGCCCAAGCGCCGCGTCAAGGCCGACGAGAGTTTCACCGTGCCCTCGCTGGACGTCTTCAAAGCCGTGATCGAGCCCACTGCTGAAGGTCGCGAGATCTCCACCACCCAGGCTTATGTGCGCTTTCTCACGCAGTTGCTGCGCGACCAAGCCCTGGGCCCGCGCGTGGTGCCCATTTTGGTGGACGAGGCGCGCACCTTTGGCATGGAGGGGCTGTTTCGCCAAGTGGGCATTTACAACCCCGCTGGCCAGCTGTACACCCCGGTGGACAAAGACCAGGTGATGTACTACCGCGAGGACAAGGCCGGTCAAATTCTGCAAGAAGGCATCAACGAGGCCGGCGGCATGTCCAGCTGGATTGCCGCGGCCACCAGCTACAGCACCAGCAACCGGATCATGATTCCGTTCTACGTGTACTACTCCATGTTTGGCTTTCAGCGTGTGGGCGATCTGGCCTGGGCCGCAGGCGACATGCAGGCGCGTGGTTTCCTCTTGGGCGGTACCTCCGGGCGCACCACGCTCAATGGCGAAGGCCTGCAGCACGAAGACGGCCACAGCCACATCTTGGCCGGCACCATCCCCAACTGCATCTCTTATGACCCCACCTTTGCGCACGAGGTCGGCGTGATCATGCAGCATGGTTTGAAGCGCATGGTCGAAAAGCAAGAAAACGTCTTTTACTACCTGACCCTGCTCAACGAGAACTACGCCATGCCTGGCCTGAAGGCCGGCACCGAAGAGCAGATCATCAAGGGCATGTACTTGCTGCAGGAGCCGGGCAATGTTCAGGGCAAGCTGCAGGTCAACCTGCTGGGCTCGGGCACCATCTTGCGCGAGTCCATTGCCGCCAAAAAACTGCTCGAAGAAGAATGGGGCGTGGCCGCCGCCGTGTGGAGCTGCCCCAGCTTCAACGAGCTGGCCCGCGACGGCCAAGACGCCGAGCGCTGGAACCTGCTGCACCCGACCTCCGAGGCGCGCGTGCCCTTTGTGGCGCAGCAACTGGCCAGCCAGGCCGGCCCGGTGGTGGCGTCCACCGACTACATGAAGGCTTTTGCTGAACAAATTCGCTCCTTCATGCCAGCAGGCCGCACTTACAAAGTGCTGGGCACCGACGGCTTTGGCCGCAGCGACTTCCGTGTCAAGCTGCGCGAGCACTTTGAGATCAACCGGCATTACATTGTGGTGGCCGCGCTCAAGGCCTTGTCTGAGCAGGGCGAGTTGCCCGCCGCCAAGGTGCTCGAAGCCATTCAAAAATACGGCCTGAACGCCGACAAAAGCAATCCGCTGTACGCCTGAGCCCAGGCCCTGCACAATTTTCGGAGACAACACACATGGCATTGGTAGACATTCAGGTCCCGGACATCGGTGACTTTGACGAGGTGGCCGTCATCGAGTTGCTGGTCAAGCCCGGCGACACGGTCAAGGCCGAACAATCGCTGCTCACGGTCGAATCTGACAAGGCCTCCATGGAGATCCCCTCCAGCCACGCGGGCGTGGTCAAGGAGCTCAAGGTCAAGCTGGGCGACAAGGTCAAGCAAGGCTCGGTGATCGTGGTGCTGGAGGTGGCGGCTTCTTCCAACCCTCCCCCCCTGGGGGAGGGCAGGGTGGGGGCAGCGACCTTGGCACCTGCACCGACCGCGCCGACCGCGCCCCCACCCCAACCCGCCCCCAGTGGGTCAGGGGCTCATGCGGGAAGCACCGTGGAAGTGCGCGTGCCCGACATCGGCGACTTCAAGGACGTGGCCGTCATCGAGCTGCTGGTCAAGCCCGGCGATGCCATCAAACTTGAGCAGTCCTTGTTCACCGTGGAGTCCGACAAGGCCTCCATGGAGATTCCTTCCTCGGTGGCGGGCGTGCTCACGGCGCTCAAGATCAAGGTCGGTGACAAGGTCAACATTGGCGATCTGGTCGCGCTGGTCGAGGTGGCGTCGGCGCTCGCACCCGCACCCGCTCCCGTGCTGGCTGCAGTGGCTGCCCCTGTGGCGGCTGCTTCACCTGCGGCGGCGCCTGCCCCTGCCTCGGCATCCACCGCTGCAATGCCTGCAGCTCCTGCGCACCAGCCCGGCGCCCCCTCGCCGGGTCTGCCCCATGCCTCGCCCTCGGTGCGCAAGTTTGCGCGCGAGCTGGGCGTGCCGCTGGCCGAGCTCCAAGGCTCTGGCCCCAAGGGCCGCATCACGCAGGACGATGTGCAGAACTTCACGCGCGCCGTGATGGCCGGCGCCGTGCAGACCCAGGCGCAAGCGGTTAATGCGCCTAAAGCGCCTGCGGCTTCGGGCGGCGACGGCGCTGGCCTGGGCCTGATCCCCTGGCCCAAGGTGGACTTTGCCAAGTTCGGCCCCATAGAGCGCCGGGAGATGAGCCGCATCAAGAAAATCAGCGGCGCCAACCTGCTGCGCAACGCTGTTCTGATTCCGGCCGTTACCAACCACGACGACGCCGACATCACCGGCCTGGAAGCCTTCCGCGTGGCGACCAACCACGACAACGAAAAGAGCGGCGTCAAAGTCACCATGCTGGCCTTTTTGATCAAGGCCTGCGTGGCGGCGCTCAAGAAATTCCCCGAGTTCAACAGCTCGCTGGACGGCGATGCGCTCATTTACAAAAGCTACTGGCACATTGGCTTTGCCGCCGACACGCCCAATGGCCTGATGGTGCCGGTGATCAAGGACGCCGACAAAAAAGGCATTTTGCAAATCAGCCAAGAAATGGGCGAGCTCGCCAAAAAAGCCCGTGAGGGCAAACTGATCCCGGCCGAAATGAGTGGCGCCACCTTCACCATTTCCAGCCTGGGCGGCATTGGCGGGCGTTACTTCACGCCCATCATCAACGCGCCCGAGGTGGCCATTTTGGGCGTGGGCAAGTCCACCATGGCGCCGGTGTGGAATGGCAAGGAGTTCGAACCTCGCCTGATGCTGCCGCTGTCGCTGACCTGGGACCACCGGGTGATAGACGGCGCCGCTGCCGCCCGCTTTAACGCCTACTTGGGCCACATCTTGGGCGACTTCCGCCGCGTGTTGTTGTAAAGCTCGGCGGTGCCAGCCGGTTAACCTCAGGGTCTGGCACCCCAGCCCACACAAGCGGAGTAGCACATGACGACATTGGTGATTGTTAAAAAAGCTGGCCAGGTGGCCATTGCGGCCGACACCCTGGTGACCTTTGGGGACACGCGGCTGTCCAGCCGCTTTGAGTCCAACAGCAAAATTTTGCGCATTGACAACGCGCAAGGCACGCACTACATCGGCATGGCCGGCTCGGTGGCGCACTTTCCTGTGCTGCGCAAGGCCCTGGGCAGTTTGTCCAGCGAGCAGCTCTTGCTGAACAACAAAGACGAGATCTTTGACACCTTCACCACCTTGCACCCGCTGCTCAAGGACCAGTTCTTTTTGCAGACCAAGGAAGACGACAACGACCCCTACGAGTCCAGCCAGTTCAGCGTGGTGATCGCCAACGCCACTGGCATTTACGGGCTCTACAGCTACCGGGAAATCTTTGAATTCAAAGAGTTTTGGGGCATAGGTTCGGGCCGCAGTTTTGCGCTAGGCGCCATGCACGCCAGCTGGGACAAGGCCAAAACGGCCCGTGAAGTTGCCCAAGCCGGGGTGAACGCCGGCTGTGAATTCGACAAAAACTCCGCCGCGCCGGTGGAGCTGTACACGCTGAAATTGAAAGCCGCCAAACCATGAGCTCTGCATCCCTTATTGACGTCCAGGTTCCCAATATTGGCGACTTTGACGAAGTCGCCGTCATTGAAGTGCTGGTCAAGCCCGGCGATGCCATTCGCGCCGAGCAAAGCCTGATCACCGTGGAGAGCGACAAAGCCTCCATGGAAATCCCGTCCAGCCACGCCGGCGTGGTCAAGGAGATCAAGGTCAAGCTGGGCGACAAGGTCAAGCAAGGCTCGGTGGTGGTGGTGCTGGAGGCAGCAGCTGCGTCCAACCCTGCTCCGCCGGGGGAGGGCAGGGCAGCAGCCGCGGTGTCTGCACCGACCGCGCCCCCACCCCAAGCCTCACTCAGTGTGTCGCCAGCGTCTGCCTTTGCCGGCACGGCCGACCTCGACTGCGACGTTTTGGTTCTGGGTTCAGGCCCCGGCGGCTACTCGGCCGCCTTCCGCGCGGCCGACCTGGGCCTGAAGGTCGTGATGGTCGAGCGCTATGCTGAATTGGGCGGCGTCTGCCTGAATGTGGGCTGCATTCCCTCCAAAGCCTTGCTCCATGTGGCGGCAGTGATGGACGAGGTCAGCCACATGGCTGACTTGGGCGTGAGCTTTGGCGCGCCTCAGCTGAACATTGACAAGCTGCGCGAGCACAAGGACAAAGTGGTTGGCAAGCTGGTGGGCGGCGTGGGTAGCATGGCCAAAATGCGCAAGGTCACCGTGCTGCGCGGCTACGGCAGCTTTGTGGGCAGCCACCATTTGCAGGTGGAAGAAACCACCGGCAGCGCGCAAGAAAAAACCGGCGCCAAGAAAGTGGTGGCCTTCAAAAACGCCATCATCGCCGCCGGCAGCCAAGCCGTGCGCCTGCCCTTCATGCCTCAAGACCCGCGTGTGGTCGACTCTACAGGCGCGCTGGCCCTGGCCAGCGTGCCCCAAAAAATGCTCATCGTCGGCGGCGGCATCATCGGCCTGGAAATGGGCACGGTTTACAGCTCACTGGGTGCGCGCTTGGACGTGGTCGAGATGATGGACGGCCTAATGCAAGGCGCCGACCGCGACCTGGTCAAGGTCTGGGAAAAAATGAACAACAAGCGTTTTGACAAGGTCATGCTCAAAACCAAAACCGTGGGCGCGCAGGCCACGCCTGAGGGCATCAAGGTCCAGTTTGAAGGCTTGGACGGCACCCA
>CAMCUN010000103.1 GCA_945878995.1 Polaromonas sp. YR568
TCCCCCAGAGGGGGAGGGAGTCTGCAGTCTTGCGTGCCGCCATCAAACTGCGCGTCTGCCCGAATTCCTCCCTCCCCCTCTGGGGGCGGGCCGGGGTGGGGGCATCGCGCAGCACCACCTTTGCTTAAGCGCATGCAACTCTCCAACCCTCTCCCCAAAGGGGCGAGGGAGCAGAACTCAAGCAGACATCGGCGGCAAGTCGCACGCCTCGGCCAGCAGCTGCGCCAACACCCGCCCGCTGGCTTGCAGCACGGCTCTGCCCTTGTCGGCCGTGGCGGCAGCAGCATGGCCAGCGGCGCCCAGGGGGTGAAGGTCTTGCACCGCCCAGGCGAGTTTGGCGCTTTGGCCATCGCCGAGCACGGAAAAGCGCTTAGCGCGCTGCTGGCTGCTGGAGACAAAGTGCTGCGCTTGGGCCATGTCCACCCGCTCGGGGTGCAGGGCCAGCATCATGGAGGTTTCAATGTCGCCGCCGTGAGCGCCAAAGCGGTGCTCCTCAGGCGGAAACAAGGCCTGTACCTCGGCGGGCAGCTTGAGGCTGTAGGTGTGGACCATGAGCACGGTGAGGCCGCAGCGCGCGCGCAGCTCGCGCCCGACGATGTCCATGGTCGAAGCGTTGCCGCCGTGCGAATTGAGCAGCACCAGTTTTTTAAGCCCCGCACGCGCCACACTTTGGCCCAGGTTGATCCAGCTTTGAATCAAGGCAGCGCTGTCCAGCGTGAGGGTGCCGGCAAAGCTGTCGTGCTCGATGCTTCGGCCCACGGTTTGGGTGGGCAGCAGCAGCACGGGCAGCTCGGCCGCCAGGTGCGGCATGGCATGGGCGATCACGCCTTCAAGCAGGTCGGTGTCCACACTCAGCGGCAGGTGGGGCCCGTGCTGTTCCGTGGCGGCCAGCGGCAGCACCGCCACCGTGCGGGCAGGGTCCAGGCGCGCAAAGTCTGGGCTTTTGAGATGGGCCCAGTGGCGGGGCAGAGCTGAAGATGTGTTCATGGTGGCAAAAAGTAAATGCAGTCAAGTATGACGCGGCGCGTCAAGCGGCTGCGGCGGCTTGTTGGATTTGCTCGCGCAGGGTCTGCTGCGCGTGGCGGGCCTGGCGCTCGGCCCGGGGAGCGCCTTGGCCTTGCGCAGCGTGAGCGGCCAGTTGGGGCCCTTCAAGCAGCGCCGCCAGGCAGCGCGGTTTGGCGCGGGCGCCGCTGGCCAGGTAGTCGGCCAACAGGGCTGGGCGCACCACGTCAGCGTTCAGACCCCGCACGGCCGTGAGGTACTCAAAAAGCAGGTCCACCAGTTTCTCGTGCGCAAATTCGTGCGTTTTTCCCTTGGTCTGCCACAACCACACCGTCCACTGCATGAAGGCGGCAAAGGCCGAGGGGCCGGCCAGCAGCAGCTGCAGGCTTTGCGCAAAGCGGCCCGAGTTGGCCACCAGGTCCCAGTAGCGCGCAAAGCGCTGCATGTGTTGTACGGTTGCAAATTCAACCGTGCTATTTTGCAAAATACTGTAAGGCGGCTCGGGGTCAAACACCATGGCAAAAGCTTGAGCATGCCGGGCTATGGGCGCGCCGCGCAGGCGCTTCAAAATGCCCAGCTGAATCTCGTGCGGTCTCAGGGCGACCAAGCGGTCAAAACCCTGGGCAAAACTGTCCAGGGTTTCGCCGGGCAGGCCAAAAATCAAGTCGGCATGCACATGGGCGCGGCTTTGAGTGACCAGCCAACGCAAGTTCTCTGCGGTTTTGTCGTTGTCTTGTTGGCGCGAAATGCGCTGCTGCACCTCGGGGTTGAAGCTTTGGATGCCGACTTCAAACTGCAGCGAGCCCGTGGGGAATTGGGCAATCAAGGCCTTGAGCCGGTCGGGCAGGTTGTCGGGCACCACTTCAAAATGCACAAACAAGTCGGAGCGCCCGGGCAGCGTGCCTTCTCTCGTGCGCATGCGGTCCAAAAAGAACTGCAAGATGCGGGTGGAATGCTCAAGCCTGAGGTTGAAGGTGCGGTCCACAAACTTGAAGTGCCGCGCCCCCCGCGCGTACAGCTGGGCCAGCTCGCCCATGAAGCGGTCAAGCTCAAAAGCCCAGGCGGTTTTGTCAAGTGCGCTCAGGCAAAACTCGCACTTGAAGGGGCAGCCGCGCGAGGCCTCCACGTACAAAAGGCGCTGCGCCAAATCAGGGTCGCTGTACTCGGCGTAGGGCAGGGCCAGATCGTCCAGCGGCGGCTGCTCGCCCACAATCACCTTCATGAGCGGGGGCGGGCCGTCCAGTAAGGCACGGCAGAGCTTGGGAAAGCTCACATCGCCCCAGCCGGTGATGACGTGGTCGGCCAAGCGGGCCAGCTCTTGCTGCTCCAACTCGTGGCTGACCTCCGGCCCACCCAGCACCAGCTTGATGTCGGGGCGCAGGGCTTTCAACACGCGCATTAGCTGCAGGGTGGGCACCGCGTTCCAGATGTACACCCCAAAGCCAATGACCTCGGGGTTCAGGGCCAACAGGTCTTCGGCGATGTGCACCGGTTTTTGCGCGATCACGTACTCGCGCAGCAGGGTTTGCTGCCGCAATCCGGGGCGACCATGCTTGTCCATGTTGGCCAGCAGGCAGCGCAGGCCCAGCGAGGCATGGATGTACTTGGCGTTGAGCGTGGCAAGCACAATGCGCGGCGCGGAGTTGGTCACAATCATTTGGTAGATTATTCCCAAAGGTCGATCAAAGGGTCATCAAACGCCTTCAAAGCTCGCGCAGGGCGAATGACAAGACCCCCTTAAACAGGCATGCTCGCAGCACAATCACCATTCATGATCATGTTGACCTACAAACCACTTTTGACAAGCTTGAGCTTGATAGCGGCCCTCGGCGCGACCGCACACGCCCAGACCGCGCCCATACCAGCCTCAGAGCCCAGCGCGCCGCCGCCCGCCACTGAAGTCGCCACCGGCCCACTGTGGCAGTGGTCCACCAGCGCGGGCTACAACCACTACCGCGAGCCCAGCATCAACATGCAGCTGCGTGGCCCAGAGTTGGGCCTGCACTTGCGCGTGAACCAACTGCCGCACATGCCACGCTGGCAGGCCGAGGGCGAGGTGCTGGGCAGCCTGCAGCGCTATGACAGCCCCAGCGGCCAGCTGAACAATGTGGAAAATGTTGAAACGCGCTGGCGTTTGCTGTACCAAATTTGGCCCCAGGCCGATCAAGGGCTTTTTGTGGGCCCGGCGGTGCACAGCCTTTACAACGATTTGCGGGGCATCACCAATCTGGGCTCAGCGGGCTACCAGCGAGAAAGCTTGGGTCTGTGGTTGGCACTGCAATGGCGCCAGCCGCTCAGCGCAGATGGTGCGCTGTCCTCATTGTCGAATTTAGAGCTAGATGCAGGTGGGCTGCTGCGTGCGCGCCACAACTCTTACCTGTCTCAGGCCAACCGCAACTACCCCGACATTGGCAACACCCAGCGCAAAGGCTTGTATGTGCAGGCCAAGCTGGGTTTTAAGGCTGAAAACATGCTGCTGCAGCCCTTTGTGCGCTACACCCACGTGGAGGACTCTGAAGTCACCACAGTGGCTTTGAAGGGAAACACCTTGACGGGCACCTTGACAGGGGTGGAGCCTGCCAGCGGGCGCTGGCAACTGGGGCTGCAAGTGAGCTGGCCCGCGCGCTGACCTGGGCGGCCTGGGCGCATGGAGACCGAAGCTGCTGCTGCGGTATTGACGCCAGGGCCGCTGGGGCCATCGCCTCAGCCGTATGATTCGACGCATGTCAGCTGATTGGCGTTCATTCGGACCACCAGAGGCTGCACGAGCATCGACTGCATGCCCATGAATTTTCTATCCCTCTGTCGCCAACTGGCGCTGGTGCTTGTGTGGGCTGCGGGCTTGCTCTCGGCCCATGCACAAACGGCGCTGCAAGCGGCTTTGAGCGGCAACGCCCCCAACTCTGCGGTGGTGCGCACCGACCAAGTGCAGGCCGAGCTGCTGGTGCATGCGCCGCAAGGCTTTGGCGCAGGCCAGCCCGTGTGGCTGGGTTTGCAGCTGACGCACCAGCCTGAGTGGCACACCTACTGGAAAAACCCAGGCGACTCGGGCTTGCCCACCCAGCTGGAGTGGGCCTTGCCTGCCGGCCTGCAGGCTGGCGATATTGCCTGGCCCGCGCCGAAAAAATTTCCCCTCGGCAACTTGGCCAATTACGGCTACGAAGGCACGGTGCTGCTGCCGGTGCCTGTGCGAGTGGCGGCCGATTTTTCAGCTGAGCAAGTGACACTCAAGCTCAAGGCCAGCTGGCTGGCGTGCCGTCGCGAATGCATTCCCCAAGAAGGCGAGTTTGTCCTGCAAGTGCCCAGCCGTGGCGCACTGCCAATGCACAGCGCCGCCTTCCAAGCCGCGCTTGCGGCCCAGCCCCGTGACATTCAGGGCACAGGCAGCCGCGCCTCGGTGGAAGGTCAAACCCTCAAATTGGTCGCGCAGGGCCTGCCCGCCTCCGCACGGGGACAAAAGCTCGAATTTTTTCCAGAAGACACGGGCATCATCGAGCCAGGTGCGGCCTGGACCCAAGCCTGGCAAGGCAATGCCTGGACGGCCGAGCTGCCGCTCTCAGCCCTGCGCAGCCAGGCGCCTCAAGCCCTGACCGTGGTGCTGACGGGCGCTGGCGGTGCTTGGCGAGCGCAAACACCTGTCTCGGGCACCTGGCCTGCGGTGGCACCGCTCCCAGGCATGTCACCTGCGCTGCAAGAGGCGCTGCAAGCGAATGCCAACACCCAGGCACAAACCAACAAAGCCCCTGCGCAAAGCAGCTTGGGGCTGCTGGCCGCCCTCTTGGGCGCCTTGCTGGGCGGCTTACTGCTCAACCTCATGCCCTGCGTGTTTCCGGTGCTGGCCATCAAGATGCTGGGCTTTGTCAACGCCCAAGAGCGTCGGGTGCGGGTGCAGTCGGGTGTCGCTTACACGGCGGGTGCGCTCTTGTCTTTTGTGGCGCTGGGCGGCTTGCTGCTGGCCTTGCGGGCTGCGGGTGAGCAACTGGGCTGGGGGTTTCAGCTGCAAAACCCTGGCGTGGTGGCGGCCTTGGCGGCTCTCTTCACCTTGATCGGTCTGAATCTGGCGGGTGTTTTTGAAGTCGGCCACCTGCTGCCCAGCCGCCTGGCCAGCCTGGAGGCCAGGCACCCGGCGGCCGATGCGTTTTTGTCTGGCGTGCTGGCCGTGGCTGTCGCCTCGCCCTGCACGGCGCCTTTCATGGGTGCTTCCTTGGGCCTGGCCTTGGCCCTGCCCACCTGGCAGGCACTGGCGGTTTTTGCGGCCCTGGGCCTGGGCATGGCGCTGCCGTATTTGGCCGCCAGCTTGGCCCCGGGTGTGGCCCGTTGGATGCCCAAGCCCGGCGTGTGGATGTTGCGCTTGAAGCAAGCCCTGGCCTTTCCCATGTTTGCCACCGTGATTTGGCTGGTCTGGGTGCTGGGCCAGCAAAGCGGCATGGACGGTGCGGCCGCGCTGCTGGGCTTGCTGCTGCTGTTGGCGCTCTTGATGTGGACACTCTCGCTGACTGGCCGCAGCCGCAGCGTGGGGGCGGGTTTGTCGGTGCTGGCCTGCGCGTGGGCCTTAAGCTGGGCGCTGCCGCTGCTCCACGCCCTGCCACCGACTGCGACCCTCTCACCACAAGCTGGCGAACTCTGGCAAGCCTGGAGCCCAGAGCGCATGCAAGAACTTCAGGCCCAAGGGAGGCCGGTGTTTGTGGATTTCACGGCCGCCTGGTGCGTGAGCTGTCAATTCAACAAAAAAAACGCGCTGCAAGACCAGGGCGTCTTGGCCGAGGTGCGCGCCCGGCAAGTGGTGCTGCTGCGGGCCGACTGGACCCGGCGCGACCCGCAAGTGACCGCTGCCCTGCGCGGGTTGGGCCGCTCGGGGGTGCCGGTGTATGCGCTGTATGTGCCGGGCAAGCCACCTGTTGTCTTGTCTGAAATTCTGAGCGCCAGCGAGGTGCGCCAAGCTTTGGCCCAGCTTTAAGGCGGTGCCTGCGGGCGCTGCAAGCCCTCGCTTTCCCTGAGCCTGCAGGCCGCCTGACTTTCAGGACAACCTGACACAATAATGCCCATGTTTGCGCCCCTCCAAAATGACACCTTCCTGCGTGCCTGCTGGCGCCAAGCCACCGACCACACCCCTGTTTGGCTGATGCGCCAAGCGGGTCGCTACCTGCCAGAGTACTGCGCTACGCGTGCCAAGGCCGGCAGCTTCATGGGGCTGGCCACCAACGTGGACTTCGCCACCGAGGTGACTTTGCAGCCACTCGACCGCTATCCGCTGGACGCGTCCATCTTGTTCTCAGACATCCTCACCGTGCCCGACGCCATGGGCCTGGGCCTGTCATTTGCGATGGGCGAAGGGCCTAAATTTGCCAAAGTGGTGCGCGATGAAGCGGCAGTTGCCGAGTTGGCCGTGCCCGACATGGACAAGCTGCGCTATGTGTTTGATGCGGTCACCAGCATCCGCCGTGCCCTCAACGGCCGGGTGCCGCTGATTGGCTTTTCTGGCAGCCCCTGGACGCTGGCTTGCTACATGGTTGAAGGCGGCGGCTCGGACGACTACCGGCTGGTGAAAAGCCTGATGTACAGCCGCCCAGACCTGATGCACCGCATCTTGGCCATCAACGCCGATGCCGTGGCCTTGTATTTGAATACGCAAATCGAAGCCGGCGCCCAGGCGGTGATGGTGTTTGACAGCTGGGGCGGGGTGCTGGCCGATGGCGCCTTCCAAGAGTTCAGCCTGGCTTACACCCGGCGCGTGCTGGCCCAACTCAAACGCGAGCAGGACGGCGTGCCCATTCCTCGATTGGTGTTCACCAAAGGCGGCGGTTTGTGGCTGGACCAAATGGCCAGCCTGGACTGCGAAGTGCTGGGTCTCGATTGGACGGTGAACCTGGCGCGTGCCCGCGCCATGGTGGGCGGCCAAGTGGGCGGGCCAGGCAAGGCCTTGCAAGGCAATATTGACCCGAACGTGCTGTTTGCGCCGCCCGCGCATATTGAAGCGCAGGTCAAGCAGGTGCTTGACAGTTTTGGTCTCCCACACGCAGATCACACCACAAGCGGCCCCACGCATATCTTCAACTTAGGCCATGGCATCAGCCAATTCACCCCGCCTGAGCATGTGCAAGTGCTGGTTGATGCGGTTCATCAGCACTCGCGAGCCATGCGCCAAGCACGCTGACCACGGGCACCCCAAAAACGCCCGCAAGCGCCCTGGGGCTTGTCCCTTGGCGCTTTTTTGCGCTTGGCGTTGCCCAGGACAGAGCAGCTATAGCATGAAAAGAGCTTTGTCTATGGGACTTATGCACAATAATTTTGCTGCGGCGCATCAAGCAGCTTGCCCGCGACAAATCCGCTCCCGCCTCTTGCACAAGCGTGTAAGTCTTTGATTCATAACGCTATAGTGATTTTCACCTTGTATTCCTTATAGACAACAAGTCCTTGTTGTGACAGGTTTTCAGCCCATCGCGTCAGCCCTATCAACAAAGTTATCCACAGAAATTTGAACACGCCCAAAAATGCTTTTCTATCAAGGACTTAGCGCAGCATGCGAAGGTGAATTACAAAATAAAGCAACGAACTCATGATTTTTTGGGTTGACATTGTGGTGGCGGCGCCCGCGCACAGCACCATTGCGGGACCACTGACTTACCACAGTGAGCACTTGCTCGAATTGGGGCAGTTGGTGCGCGTGCCGCTGGGCAAACGCGAGGTGCTGGGCGTGGTGTGGGCCTTGCGGACGGACAGCGGCGAGCTGGACCCTCAGCAGAGCAAACAAGTGGCGGGCACGCTGGACGGCGTGCCGCCTTTGTCGGCCACCTGGCGGCAATTGATTGCTTTTACCGCCAGCTACTACCAGCGCGCCTTGGGCGAGGTGGCCTTGGCGGCCTTGCCACCGCAGCTGCGCGAGCTCGACACCACGCAGCTCGCCCGCAGGCTCAAGCGTGGCAAGACCGCCACTGAAAGCGCTGGCAGTGCGCCCTCGCCCGCCACTCTGCCCGAGCTCAGCCCAGAGCAGGCCCAGGCGCTCAAGGGCTGGGCCGGCGACCACCGACCCGCTTTGCTGTTTGGCGTGACAGGCAGCGGCAAAACCGAGATTTACCTGCGTGCCGCAGCTCAGGCGCTGGAGGCCGACCCCCTGGCCCAGGTGCTGGTGATGGTGCCCGAGATCAACCTCACGCCCCAATTGCAATCGCGTTTTGAGTCCCGCTTTGCCCATTTGGGAGCAGGGCAAGTGGTGGCCTTGCACAGCGGCTTGACGCCTGCCCAGCGCCTGAAAAGCTGGTTGCTGGCGCACACAGGCCAGGCCCGCCTGGTGCTGGGCACGCGCATGGCGGTGCTCGCCTCTCTGCCTGCGCTGCGCTTGATCGTGGTCGACGAAGAACACGACCCCAGCTACAAGCAGCAAGAAGGCGCGCGTTATTCGGCCCGCGACCTGGCGGTGTACCGCGCCCGGCTGGAGGGCCAAGCGTTGGCGCAAGAGGGCGCTTGCCGTGTGCTCTTGGGCTCGGCCACGCCCTCGCTGGAAAGCTGGCAGGCCGCGCTGTCTGGGCGCTACATGCGGCTGGACATGGCCAGCCGCATAGGCGCGGCCGCCCACGACAGCGGCCCCGAAGTGCGTGTCATCGACATGGGCCACCAGCCGCGCCACGCGGTGCTGGCGCCGCCGCTCTTGCAAGCCATTGCCGAGCGGGTGGCCAGGGGCGAGCAGGCCATGATTTTTCTCAACCGCCGCGGCTACGCTCCTGTGTTGGCCTGCCACGCCTGCGGCTGGAAAAGCCAGTGTGCCCATTGCAGTGCTTACCGTGTCTTTCACAAGCTCGACCGAACCTTGCGCTGCCACCACTGCGGCTTCACGGAGCGGGTGCCGCGCGGCTGCCCCGACTGCGGCAATGTGGACATTGCACCACTGGGCCGAGGCACAGAAAAGCTGGAAGAGCACTTGGCTGAGCTGCTGGTGGACGTCAAGCGCCCAGACGGCTCGCCCGTGCGGGTGGCGCGCATTGACGCCGACAGCACCCGGCTCAAAGGCACGCTGCAGACGCAGCTGGCCCAGGTGCACGCGGGCGAGGTGGACGTGCTGGTCGGCACGCAAATGGTGACCAAGGGCCACGACTTCAGGCACATCACCCTGGTGGCGGCGGTGAACCCGGATTCTTCTTTGTTCTCCAGTGACTTTCGCGCCCCCGAGCGCCTGTTTTCCCTGCTCATGCAAGCGGCTGGCCGGGCGGGGCGTGATGCGGCGCACAGCGCGCGCAGCCAAATGTGGGTGCAAACCGCCCACCCCGGCCACCCCTTGTTTGCCGCCCTCAAACGCTACGATTACCCGGGCTTTGCCGCGCAGGAACTCAGCGAGCGCCTGGCCGCGGGCCTGCCGCCGTTTGGCTATGCCGCGCTGCTGCGCGCTGAGGCGCGCACCCAGGAGCTGGCCCAGGCATTTTTAGAAGCCGTGGCCAAAGCGGGCCGCCAGGCCAGGTTGCCAGGGGCCGACCGCGTGACGATTTACCCTGCGGTCCCCATGGCTCTGCAACGGGTGGCCAACGTGGAGCGGGCGCAAATGCTGCTCGAATGCGACTCGCGCCCGGCCCTGCAGCAGTTTTTGACGGCTTGGCAGGCGGTGCTGACCGAGCTCAGGCGCAGCGCGGCCTTCAAGCCACTGATCCGCTGGGCGATTGACGTGGACCCGCTGGCGATTTGAGGCGCTTCAGGTCAGCCAGGACACGGCGGCTGAAAAACTGAAAAACGCAATCGCCGTGCTCCACAGAATGATGCGTGCAATGCGGCCGTTGTCGGCGCCAAAGCGCTCGGCCAAGAGCGAGACATTGCTGGCACTGGGCAAGGCCGCCACCAACACGGCCACTGTGAGCGTGAAAGGGTCCAGCGCAAGACCGGCCTGAATGGCCGCCCAGCCCAAAGCGCCCACCAGCAAGGGGTGCAGCACCAGCTTGATGGCCACTACACCGGCCCAGTCGCGCACGGCCACGGCCTGGCCACGCGCCAAACCTTCCAAACTTTCCATTTGCGAGCGTGCCAGCACCGCACCAATGGTGAACAGTGCCACCGGGGATGCGGCGTCGGCGAGCAAGTCGACGGTCTGCATCAGCGGGGCGGGCAACTGCCAGCCCGTGCCCGACGACAGGGCGCCCAGCAAGATAGACCAGGGCATGGGGTTGGACGCCACGCCACGCAAAGCCTTCAAGGCCGCCACTTCAGCGCCCTGCAAGCCCGTCGAATCCAATCGTGACAGTGCAATGCACAAGGAGCTGGCCAGCACCAAGTCGAGCACCAAGGTCACGATCACAGGGCCCGCGGCCTGTGCGCCCAAAAGCGCCACCAGCAAGGGCACGCCCATGAAGCCGGAGTTGGGGAAAGCGGCTACCAGCGCACCAAACGCGGCATCGTTCCAGCCCATGGATCCGCGCCGGGTCAGCGCCACGGTGAAGCCGACGATCAACAAAGACGCCAGCAGGTAGACCGCGGCCAAACGCAGGTCCAGCAGCTGCGCCAGCGGCGTGTGGGCGCCAAAGCGGTACAACATGCAAGGCAGGGCAAAGAAAAGCACGAACGCATTCAAGCCGGAAATGGCGGCCAAGGGCAAGAGGCCCCGGCGCGTGGCCACAAAGCCCAGCAGCACCAGCGCAAAAAAGGGGAAAGTCACTTGCAAGATGTGAAGCACGGCGACATTGTGCAGTCTCGCCTTTGCGTCTGTCGTTTGCGCTTGTCACCCTGCTGCAGGCCGCGCGCAGGGTTTGGCAGGCTGTGTTCCTCGTTATGATTCTCAGTGCCGCTAGGCTGCTTGTTTTGAGTATTTTTCATTCCCGCCCGGCCCCTGCGTCGGGCCCAAATCCCCCCCTTATGTCTTTTGCTGCCTCTTTGGCTCAGTCGATTGCCGGTCTCAATGTGGCTCAGCAAGAGGCCGTCAATTACATGCACGGCCCGTGCTTGGTGCTGGCGGGCGCAGGTTCGGGCAAGACGCGGGTGATCACGCACAAAATTGGCCGGCTCATTCAGGCAGGCATGCAGCCCGATCAAGTGGCGGCCATCACTTTTACCAACAAGGCGGCCGCAGAAATGCGCGAGCGTGCCAAAAGTTTGATTGGCAAAAGCGCCAAAGGCGTGTTGATTTGTACCTTTCACGCCCTGGGCGTGCGCCTGCTCAGACAAGACGGCCGCGTGCTGGGGCTCAAACCCCAATTCAGTATTTTGGACAGCGACGATGTCACCAGCATCTTGAAAGACGCCGGTGGCAGCACCGATGCGGCCACCGCGCGCCAGTGGCAATGGGCCATCAGCCTTTGGAAAAACCAGGGCTTGAACGCGGCCCAAGCCGAGGCACAAGCCCGGGCCCCTGAAGAGGTGTCATTGGCCCGCATCATGGCCCGCTATGAAGAGCGCTTGACGGCTTACCAAAGCGTGGACTTTGACGACCTCATCAGCCTGCCACTCAAGCTCTTGCGCGACCATCCCGAGGTGCGTGAGCGCTGGCAGGCCGCACTGCGGCATGTGTTGGTTGACGAGTACCAAGACACCAATGCCACCCAATACGAATTGCTCAAGCTGTTGGTGGGCGAACGCGGCCGTTTCACGGCGGTGGGTGACGACGACCAATCCATTTACGGCTGGCGTGGTGCCACGCTAGATAACCTCAAGCGCTTGCCCGAGGAGTACCCCACACTCAAGGTGGTAAAGCTCGAGCAAAACTACCGCTCCACCAGCGCCATTTTGCGCGCGGCCAACAACGTCATCGGCCCCAACCCCAAGCTGTACCCGAAAACCTTGTTTTCCGAGTTGGGTGAAGGCGAGCCAGTGCGGGTGATCGACTGCGACAACGAAGAACACGAAGCCGAACGCACGGTGGCCCGCATCCAGAGCCTTCGCGCAGGCAGTGGCGACACGCCGCACCGAGAATGGCGCGACTTTGCGGTGCTGTACCGCGCCAACCACTTGGCCAAACCCTTTGAAAAAGCCTTGCGCAAAGCGCAGATTCCCTACAAGGTCTCTGGCGGCCAAAGCTTTTTTGACCGCGCCGAGGTCAAAGACCTGTGCGCTTGGTTGAGGCTCATGGTCAACAACAACGACGATCCGGCTTTCATGCGCGCCATCACCAGCCCCAAGCGCGGCATTGGCCACACCACACTGGGCAGCTTGGGCACCTTTGCCAGCCAGTACAAGCTCAGTTTGTTTGAGTCGCTGCTCAGCCATTCACTCGGCTCGGTGGTTCCCGCCAAGACTTTGGGTTCACTCCAAGAATTTGGCCGCTGCGTCAACGACCTGGAATACCGCGCTCGCCACACGGTGGGCGCAGAGGCCTCACTGGCATTTTTGCTGGAGTGGCTCAAAGACATTGGCTACGAACAACATCTTTATGACGCTGAAGACAGCGAACAAGTCGCAGCCGCGCGTTGGACCAATGTGATGGATTTTTGCGAGTGGATGGCCCAGCGCAGCGGTGGACAAATTGACGACACTGCCGGCGTGACCACGGCCGCAGAAACCAAGACCCTGCTGGAAGTGGTGCAAACCATCGCGCTTTTGTCCACCATCAGCGAAAGACAGCAAGACCAAAACGTCATCACGCTCTCTACCTTACACGCGGCCAAAGGCCTGGAATGGCCACATGTGATGCTGGCCGGCTGCGTAGAAGGGATGCTGCCCTTCAAGATGGATGATGAGCACGGCGCTGGCAGCGAAAACATGCTGCTGCGACTGCAAGAAGAACGTCGCCTCATGTACGTGGGCATCACCCGTGCGCAACGAACTTTGGCAGTCACCTGGGTCAGGCGGCGCAAAAAAGGGCGCGATTACATCGCAGGTGTGCCCAGCCGCTTTATTACCGAGATGGCTCTGGACAAAACAACGGTCAAAGAAGACCCCAGAGAAAAGCTCAAGGCGCTGCGCGCTGAGTTTGCCAAAAGAGCAGCAGACCAGGCCTTGGCCAACAGTGGCGACTAATTTAACCTAACGCAGTGGGACCCGCACCCATGAAACTATGCGTGGAAATAAGCCGAGCAAAACGGCTGAAAATATCTGCTTGAAAATAAATGCAGAAGTGAAAACAAAAAACAAAACGCCCAACTGACAAATATCAGTTGGGCGGATTGAGGCTGTAAGAGCCTGACGATGTCCTACTTTCACACGGGAATCCGCACTATCATCGGCGCTAAGTCGTTTCACTGTCCTGTTCGGGATGGGAAGGAGTGGGGCCAACTT
>CAMCUN010000104.1 GCA_945878995.1 Polaromonas sp. YR568
GCATTTGTCAGGCTGTAGCTCAAGCTTTTGCTGCCATCGGTCAACGCGGTGTTGGGCGTGAGGGTGCCGGTGGTGCTGTTGTAACTTGACGCCACCAGGGTGCCATTGACATAGAGCTTGGGCGTATCGACCAGCCCGATGCCGACAAACAGGCCTGGCGTGGTGTCGTCGGTGGAGGCGGCCGTGTTGCTCGCGCTGGCGCTGGCCTGGCTGCCCGCATCATCGGTGTAGCCACTGGGCGCTGAGGCGGGCGTGCTCGGCGGGGCCGTGTCCACCGTGAATGTGAGCGCTGGGCTCTTGGCGCTTTCATTGCCTGCGGCATCCGTCAGGCTGTAGCTAAAGCTTTTGCTGCCATCGCTCAGACCCGCGTTGGGCGTGAGGGTGCCAGTGCTGCTGTTGTAGGTCGCAGCCACCAGGGTGCTGTTGACATACAACTTAGGGGTGTCTGTCAGGCCAGTGCCTACGAAAAGGCCGGGCGTGGTGTCGTCTGTGAAGGCGGCGGTGCTGCTGACGCCGGTGTTGGTCTGGCTGCCCACATCGTCGGTGTAGCCGCTGGGCGCTGCGGCGGGTGTGTTTGGTGGCGTGGCGTCTATGGACACCGACATGGCGGGGCCTGCAGTGCCCGAATTGCCTGCGGCATCTGCAAATTTCAGGGCGATGGTGTGCACACCGTCAAGCAATGGATTCGCGGCGGCGGGGCTGATCAGCTTCGTCTGCGCGTTGTACTCAGAGGGCCAATCTTGACCGTCCACCACCAACACAGGCTTGGCCACGCCGGCGGGCAGCTCACCCACAGAAAAGCGCGGATAGCGGTCGTTGGAAGCTGCGGCGCTGCCTGAACCCAGGAGGCCGTCCGTGCCCGTGACCTTGATGCTGACTGGCACAGCGGTCGGTGCCACCGTGTCCACCTCAAAGGTGTAGGGCTGCGACTGGGGACCGGCGTTGGACGCTGCGTCTCTCACACTCACAGAAATGCTGTGACTGCCGTCGGCGAAAGAATAAGGGGTCTCAAAAGTCCAATTGAGGCCTTCCACCTTGGCATTGCCCAACAAAATCCGCTGGCCATTGACGGTGTCGTACACCGCCAAGGTCTCGCCTGCTTGTAGAGCCGACGAGAGTTGGCCTTGAAAGACGGGGTTGCCTTGCCGGGTCAGTGAGGCTTGATCGGTGCTGAAGGTGCCTGTTTGAGTTGGTGCCAGGGTGTCAACGGTCAGCTTAAAGGGTGCGGCGATGGGCCCCAGCTGTGCTCCCGCGATGGCCCGCACGGTCAAGCTGTGCTCGCCTTGTGCCAAGGCATTTTGGGGGGTGAACTGCCAAGCCAGTCCATTGACTTGAGCCGTGCCCAAGTCAACGTCACCGTCAAACACCTGTAGGCTCTGACCGGTCTTCAGCTCAGCAGACAAGCGCCCTTTCAAGGTGGGTGTGGGGTTGTTGGTCAGGCCTGTTGACGCATCCATTGCGCTCGCGTTGGCTCCTGCGCTGGGCCAAATCACACTGGCCACTGCGGTGGGTTTGCCGACCTGGACGGTTTGGCTGACCGCTGTGCTTTGCAGGCCGTTTCCGTCGGTGAGGATGACAGAGACCACGCTGCCATCGGCCAGCGCTTGAGTGAGCGCCAAGCTCCACTGACCGCTGGTCTCGACCGTGGTGCTGCCCAAGACGCGTCCATCTTGCAGCGTCAGGTTCACGGTATCGCCAGGGGTGGCCATACCGCCAAAAGTTACACCGTCGCTGGGGTAAAGCACGGGTGTTGCAGGGGCCAGCGTGTTGAGTGAAAAGTTGCGCGGACTGCTGGCGGAAACCACTGCGCCCGATGCGTCTTCAACCCGGGCGACCATGCTGTGTGTCCCTTGGGCCAAGGCTGGCGGCGTAAAAGACCAGTCTCTGTCAGTCACCGTGGCCAGGCCCAAGCGGGCAGCGCCGTCGTAAATCACCAAGCTTTCCCCTTGGACCAGGGCTTGGTTCAAGCGCCCGGTCAGCTTGGGGGACAGGTCATCCGTCAGACCGCCTTGTTTGATGTTTCCTTGAATGGGGCCAGCGCCGTCGCTGACCAGGACGATGTCCGCCTGAGTGCTCTGCACGGCTTGGCGTATCTCTACGGTGAGCTGGCCCAGGTAGGTTTTAGTGTTGCCCTCCACGGTGTTCAAGCCGAACAGTCCCACTTGGGTGGCGCTGACGGGCAGCGAGCTTCGGATGGCGAGGTAACCGACATCTTGGGCTGCGACTTCGTATTCCCCTTGCGCATTGGCGTTCAAGGTGCTGCTTTGTCCCGTGAGTGGGTTGGTCTTGAGCAAGTCCACCCCAGCCGGCAAGGCTGAAACTTTGAATTGGTCCAAGGCATCGCTCAGCCCGAGCGAGGGCATTTGAATGCTCAGCCGAATCACACGGCCTACCGTGCCCGTGGCGGGGCTGGTTTCAAAGCCACTGATGCTGGCGGGCAAATTGCCAGCGCTGATTTGTTGTTCCACGTACGCCGCAGAATCCGCGCCCACCCCGGCGGCAATGGCCTGAGATTGCAAGGTCAGGGAAATGTCGCCGCCACGGCTGAGGCTTGCTTCATAGCCCACCTGGTTCAGGCTGGGCATTAAAACGTTGGCCGCCGCACGCAAGGTTGCCAAGGCTTCTTGCGACTGTGCGCTGGCGGTGGTGGTGGCGCTGACTGCAGCGTTGTAAGTGGCCACCACGCCGCCCAGGGTTTGCATGTCGGCCTCAGAACTGGCCCTGAGCTCCTGCGTCAAACCTTGCGCATTGGCCGAATTGATGCTGGTTTGCATCAGCTCCTTCATGTCGTCAGCGCCGCTCAAGCTCAGGCTTGCCCCCGTCTGGCTGCGTGTCACCATCATCTGGGCCATGGATGAAATACCCACACCACTGGCGGCCCCCGTGCTGATGCTGTCACTGTTCGAGGCGCCATCGATCAATGCCCCTGTCGCTGCAAAGACCAGGCCTAATTGGCGGTTGACTGACAACAACACACGATCGCCTGCGGTGGAGCTTGGGCTTTCGGCCGCTTGGACGGGGTCAAAGCTGAGCAAGCCCGCAGGGCTTTGGCTGTTCAGGCCCAGCACTTGGTTGGCCACTGCGGCCGCTTCAATCAGCTGGGTTTTTGAAACGAATTGGTCCTGGCCCTGGGGGGTGGCCTGGTCGGCCAGCGCTGCAATCAGGGTCGACAAAGGCGACAGGACAATGTCAAGTCCTTCACTTTGGGTGTCTACATTGGAGGTGTAGGCCTTGTAGACCACCGCGCCATTGGCCGAGCCGGAGGCGGTGTCTACCCCGCCCATCGCCAGCACGGGCGCACCGTTGGGATCGAAGGTGAGTTTGAATTTACCGCCAGCGTCGGTTCGGACGCTGAACTCGCCTCCGTCAAATTGACCGCTGTTGTTGCTGTCGACAAATACAAAGGCGTTGGCCATGTAGTCGTCATGCACCAGGCCGTCAAGAATGGTGAAGGTGTCTAGCTTTTTGAGCACTTGGCTTTCATTGCCTGCTGCGTCAAAGAGTCGGGTGGACGTGCTGAACCGCCCATTGATGGCGACTGACGCAGCGTCCACGCGCTGCACCACATGGCCTTGTTGGATGTCGGTGCTGCTCAGCGTCTGCAACATAACCTGGACTTCCACATCGTCACGCATCAATCGCGTTTCTATGGTGTCGCCTGCAGCGGCCTTGTTGTCCAGCATGACCCTGAGAATCACGCCTTGAGACACGTCACCGCTGTCGCTGGGGTCCAAGCCCACCGCCAAAGTGCCTGGCGTTTGGGTGTCGACCGTGAAGCTCACCACCGTGCTCGATGAACTTCGGTTGCCAGCCGCATCGCTCAGGGTGTAGCTGATGCGGTGCACGCCGTCGGCCAAGGGGGTGCTGGGCGTGAACGACCATGTGCCGTTGGCAGCGACGACGGTGGTGCCCAGCACCAGCGCGCCGTCTGAGACGGTGACTTTCGCACCCGCTTCGACATTGCTTCCTGAGAACTGCGGCGTAGCGTCATTGGTGACAGCTTGTGGACTTAAACTGCCCGTGATTTTTTCTACGTCATCGGTGACGACCATGGTGTTTGATGGCAAGACCGGCGCAGTGGTGTCGGCCGCGGGGGTGGATGAACCTGAGCCACCGCCTGATTGGCCGAGCAATAACAAGCCTGCTGCCCCACCGCCCAGCCACCCGAGCAAGTGCGGGTCTTCAGTCGTTGGTAGTTTGCTGGAGCGAATGCTCTCTATGGTTTCCCTCAAGCGGGAGGGGATCCAACTCGACAAGGCGTCCTCTGGCGCCGCGTCTGGCCCTGTCAGCACTGGTGGCGTTTCTGGCGTTGGCAGCTTGAAGGAGCGGATGCTGTCAAAGGCTTCTTGCAGGCGGGTGGTGAACCCACGCGACGAGGCTTCCCCTGGCGCCGCGTCTGGCCCTGTCAGCACTTGCGGCGCTTCAGGCGTTGGCAGCTTGAATGAGCGGATGCTGTCAAAAGCTTCCTGCAGGCGGGAAATGAACCCACGCGAGGAGGGTTGCTCTGCATAAAGCAAGTCCGATCCGTCACTCAGGACGGCGAGAGGCGCAGAGGTATCGGTAAACACCAGGCCTTGGGTGCCTTCTGAGCCAAGGACCAGTTCGCAACTTGAATCTTTGCAAACGGCGAAATAATTTTCCAGTATTAACTGGTTGTTTTCCGCATCATTGAGGTGAAGGTCTTGACCGACACGCCTCACCACCACACCAGGCACTGGGGAGGCGTCTGTATCCTCCGATCGCACCAGGCGATAGCGTTCTCCCGCACGTGCTTTATAGACAGTACTCTTGCCCACCTTGAACGTGAGTGGGACAGTATTGTTTTGAGAAAAGACCAGGAGTGTGATGTTTGAAGTCATGAATCAAGCAAAAAAGGAGGACTCGGCAAACAAGAGTTGGTACTGGCTTTAGGCGCCCAGGTTCTGCATGGGCAGGCCGTTTTGGCGCAATGGTTTGGGTTACTGACCGTGAACAAGGTTGCAACCCAGAAAAAATACATACTTTTCAATTCGTTCAGGGTTTTAGACCCATGGACCCAAGCAGCAAAACGCACGCTGCGGGGCAAGCCCGCTTTTGTCGGGTCTTGAGCATGGCGAGCAAGCTGGCTTTCAACGGTGAACAATCAGACTCATAAGTCATGTCGCCAGAGCTCTTCTGGGCCTTTAGAGCGTTGATTTAAGAGACTTTTTTTCATGAAGAAATAGTTTTTTACAATTTCATCAGATGAGCTTGCCCTTTTCTTGCCAATCCTTGCGGGGTGAATATTTGGCAGCGCTCAGAAGTGAACTTCAATCACTTTCTGGCTATCAAAAAGTACTTGTAAATACTTCATGAGGCGGCGCCAATCTGTCGGTCGGCCTGCAAGCGAATTTCACGCACGACGGCGTGGAAGCAAGAGGGCAAAGAGGGCAGCAGCGTGCGGTGGGGCTCATGCCCGCCTGCGAGGAGGCGTCAAGGCGGCAATTTTTCGCGCCTGGGCATAACTATTGCCAGGCACCAGCAGGCTGGCTCCTAAACAAACCCAAGCCTGGCTTGCCCTTGTAGGAGTTCTGGCCTGCCAGCGATGGTTCGCATGCGGTGGTGCATCAAACCATGCAAATACAAATCCGCCATGTTCAGGCTGGCAAGGCGGTGGCCTTGTACATGTTGAGCGCGTTCTTGTTGGTCACGGCCTTGGCGTTGTCACTTCAAGCCTGTAAGTGAGAGCCCCAAACAAAAACGGGCCTCAAAGGCCCGTGAATGCTGAAAATCTGGCGGAAGCTGTGAGATTCGAACTCACGGAGGGGTCACCCCCTCGGCAGTTTTCAAGACTGCTGGTTTAAACCGCTCACCCAAGCTTCCCGAATTTGCGGCTAGTTTAACGCGGCTTGGGCGCTCCATCTTTGAGGCTCAGTCGCACCACGCCGCAGGGTTCCAAAGAGGCGCTCAGCCTTGCTGCAGCGGCGATTTGAGTGGGCTTTGGGCGTGTTTTGAGCGGGGTCAAAAAAATTGTCTTGTTAACAATTCTTTTGAGTTCCGGTCTTGACGGGCTCTGAAAATCGGGCAGAATACCTACCTATTGATCGGTTGACTTCTTCGTCTGAACAGAGCCTCTAAAGCCCGTTTGATAAAGTAAGCCCCCCGAAAAATACCTTCCAACCGTGGCAATGAGGTTTTTTAATGCCTTCATTGCCTACCTAGTAGAAGGTTGTTTTTAGCAAAGCGTTGAGCCTGGGGATGCACGGGCTTGCACGCCACCACCCGCATCCGTTGAAAAGGAAATTGACATGACCCCCACTGGCAACAAACAAAAGCGCGTTCTCCTCGTGATGTCCTCGGTGGACGAAATGGGCCTGAGCGGCAAGCAAACCGGCACCTGGTTCCATGAGCTGGCAGCGCCCTATTACATCTTGACCGACGCCGGCTACGAGGTGGTGTTTGCCTCCCCCCAAGGTGGCGAGGCGCCCATCGACCTGCTGAGCATGAAGGTGCCCTTCACCACGCCTTACACCGACCGCTACTTGAAAGACCCGGTCGTCCAGTTCGCGGCCAAAAACACCCGCAAGCTGCGCAACATCAATGTGGAAACCTTTGATGCCGTGTTTTTCCCGGGTGGCTATGGCCTGCTGTGGGACTTGGCTTCAGACCCGTTCGCGATCAAGCTGATCCGCGACTTTTATGAAGCCAACCGCCCGGTGGCCATGGTCTGCCATGCGCCTGCCATCTTGCGCGACGTCAAAAAGTCCGACGGCCAATTCTTGGTCAAGGGCATGAACCTGACGGGCTTCAAGAACGACGAGGACGCCGAGATCGAACTGCTGCACCACCTGCTGTTCTCGCTGGAAGACGAGCTCACACGCCGCGGCGCGAACTGCCGCATGAAGGCCAATTGGGAGGCCAACGTGGTGGTGGACGGCGCCTTGATGACCGGCCAGAGCCCGGCGTCTGCCGCGCCCTTGGCGGAGGCACTGGCCGCCCGCTTGAAGGCTTGATGGCCGCCTGGCCTGATGCATGAGCGACAGGCCTGATACTGCCCGGCTGACCCCACAGGTCAGCCGGGCAGGGTCACCCCCTTTAGAAAGCACACTATGAGCACGCAAAAAACACTGTTGATCGCCGGTCATGCACCTGGCCTGGGCCAGGCGCTCAAGCAGACATTTGAAGCCGCAGGCTATGCCGTGGTGGGCGTGTCCCGGCAGGGCGACTGGGCCACCGACTTGCGCGACCCGCAAGCCACGGCCGCCTTGTTTGATAGGCTGGACCGCGAGTGCCCGCCTTTGGCCGGCGTGGTTCACAACGCCATGCAGTTTCACCGGCAAGAATTTTTAATCACCACCCCCGAGACCCTGCAGTCGGTGTGGGCCTCCATGGTGCTGACCGCTTTTAATGTCAGCCAGCAGGCCGTGCCGCGCCTGCAAGCGCAGGGCGGTGGCGCCTTGATCTTCAGCGGGGCCTCGGGCAGTTTGCGTGCGGGCCCCAAGTTCTCGGCTTTCAGCTCGGCCAAGTTTGCGCTCAGGGGCTTGGTCCAGGCGCTGGCCCGCGAGCACGAGGCCGACGGCATTCATGTGGCGCATGTGGTGATTGACGGCTTGATCCGCAGCGAGCGCACCGCCCAGCGCTTTGCCACAGCCGATGAGGCCGCTCTGATTGAGCCGCAAGACCTGGCGCTGCAGTACCTTCAGCTGTTTGAGCAACGCAAAAACAGCTGGACCCATGAATTAGACGTGCGGCCCATGGCCGCTTGATCTGAAAAGCGGCCCAGGCCGATTGATATGAGGCGCGGCCCAGGCCGCCTGGTGTGATGCGCGGCCCATGGCCGCTTGAAAGGAGATTGTCATGTCCCATCCCGTGGTTGTGATTGGCGCCGGCCTCAGTGGCTTGTATGCCAGCTATTTGTTGCAGCAAGCCGGCCAGCGCGTGCTTTTGCTGGAGGCGCGCGAGCGCGTGGGCGGGCGTGTGCTCAGCCGTGGCCTGCCGGGTGCGGCCCACCGCGCTGACCTGGGGCCCTCCTGGTTTTGGCCGGGCATGAACCCGCGCATGGAGGCCTTGCTCGGCGAGTTGGACCTGGGCCATTTTCCGCAGTTCAGCCGGGGCGCCACCGTGGTGGAAACCTCTGACGGCCAGGTGCGCCAGCACCACAGCAGCTGGGAGCAGTCGCCGGCCTCGCAGCGCATTGCGGGCGGCACGCAAGCGCTTACAGAGGCGCTGCAAGCCCGGCTGGACGAGCGTGTGCAACTGAAAACCGGCACCCAAGTGCTGTCCATGCAGCTGCGCCCGCACGCCGTCGAGTTGGAGCTGCAAGACGCCAGCGGCCGCTGGACGCAGCTGGCCGCGCAAGTCATCGTCACCGTGCCGCCCCGGCTGATGGCGCAAGACCTGAGCTTGAGCCCCGCCTGGCCCGAGCCGTTGATGAGCGCCATGCGCCAGACCCCCACTTGGATGGCGGGCCAAGCCAAGTTCGTGGCCGTGTACCCCAAGGCCTTTTGGCGCGAGGCGGGCCTGTCGGGTGCGGCGATGAGCCAGCGCGGCCCCATGGCTGAAATCCATGACGCCTCTGACGCCAGCGGCCAAGCGGGCGCCTTGTTTGGCTTTGTGGGCGCTTCGCCCGACTACCGCGCCGGCATTGGCCGGGAAGAACTGCAACGCCAGTCGCTGGCGCAGTTCACCCGCTTGTTTGGCGAGCAGGCGGCCAGCCCGCTGTGGAGCGAGGTGCAAGACTGGGCCCAAGAGCCCCTGACGGCGGCCCGCACCGACCTGCGCCCTTTGACCTACCACCCCAGCTACCAGGGGCCCGCCGTGCCTGCCGAATGGGCCGGGCGTGTGTGGTTGGCCGGCACCGAGCGCTCGGCCGCTTACGGCGGCTACCTGGAAGGCGCGCTGGACGCGGCCCTGCAAGCCGTCAAAGGCTTGCTGGCCAAGCGCAAGCAGCAGCCGCAAGCCGCGCTGGCGTGAGCAGCGCGCCCTTTCCACTCTTTGATCACCTTTTTTGAAAGCGAGGCCCCCCATGCAACTCAACGCCGACCTGACTCTGCGCGCTACCGTGCACGCCGCCCAACAGCCCTGGCTGGCTTCTCCCCTGCCGGGGGTGGAGCGCCGCATGCTGCACCGCTTGGGCCAAGAAGTGGCCCAAGCCACCAGCATCGTGCGCTACGCGCCGGGCAGCAGCTTCAGCGCCCACACGCACACGGGCGGCGAAGAGTATTTGGTGCTTGATGGTGTGTTTGAAGACGAGCAAGGCCGCTACCCCGCTGGCAGCTACGTGCGCAACCCTCGCGGCACCCGCCACACCCCCAGCGCGCCCCAGGGCGCCACCATCTTGGTCAAGCTCTGGCAGTTTGACCCGCAAGACCAAGTGCAGCTGCAGGTGCAAACGGCCGACGTGAAGAACAAGGCCGACCCGCAGCGCCCGGGCGTGCAGTTCAAGCGCCTGTTTGCCAGCGCCCAAGAAGACGTGCGCCTAGAAACTTGGGCCCCCCACGCACCGGTGGAGCTGGCGCTGCCCGGTGGCGCTGAGTTTTTTGTGCTCGATGGCAGCTTTGCGGAGGGCGGCGAAGTTTTTGCCGCCCACTCCTGGCTGCGCCTGCCCTGCGACAGCCACCTCAAAGCGCAAGCGGGCGCGCAAGGCGCCACCGTGTGGGTCAAGCAAGGCCATTTGGCGCATTGGCAAACGCCACCCGCCAGCGCTTGAAAGGCCGCACGATGAAGCCCATCACCGACGCACGGGGCCTGGCCTTGAGCGGGCTCGATGCCGATCAGGCCGAGCACTATGACGCCCTCCTGACCGACCTTTACCTCTACCGCCCCGGCGTGCAGGCCAGGCTGCAAGACCTGCTCGACCAAGCCCCCGGCTTTGTGCTCGGTCAGGTCTTGCGCGGCTACGCCCACATGGGCGATGGCCTGAGCACTGACGTGCCAGAAGCCCGCCGTTATTTGGCCTTGGCCCAGGCCCTGCCCGAAGCCAATGAACGCGAGCGCCTGCACATGGCGGCCCTGCAAGCTTGGGTGAACGGCCGCGTGGCCGAGCGCCTGCAAGCGCTGGAAGACCTGGTACTGCGCTGGCCGCTGGACCTGCTGGCCTACCGGCAATTGACGAGCATGCTGTTTTGGACCGGCGACAAACGCCGCCAGCTCGCCGCCGCCATGCAAGCCGTGGCCTATTGGGACCCGTCGGTCAGCGGCCACGCGCTGGTGCTGGGACCGCTGGCTTTTGCGCTGCAAGAAGCCGGCTCTTACGAGCTGGCCGAAACCCACGCCCTGCAAGCCCTGGAGCAGCACCCGCTGGACCTGTGGGCGCTGCACGCGCTGGCCCATGTGCACGAGATGCAGGGCCGGCTGCAAGAAGGCGAGCGCAGCCTGAGTGCCGTGGCCGACCGGCTCAATGACTTCAACCTGTTTCGCGGCCATGTGTGGTGGCACCTGGCCTTGTTCAAGGTGGGTCTGGGGCGGCTCGACGAGGCGCTGGCTTTGTTTGACCAACAGATTTTCCCGGGCCCCAGCGTCTTCTACCTCGACATTCAAAACGCCGCCTCCTTGCTCGCCAGGCTGGAGATTCAGGGCGTGAACGTGGGCGAGCGTTGGCAGCGTGTGGCCGATGCGGCCGAGCAAACCGTGGGACAGCATCTGGTGGCTTTCACTTGGCCGCACCAAGCCCTGGCCTTGGCCCGCACCGGCCGCAGCCCAGCCTTGGCGGCGGCCTTGGCCGGCATGCGCGACCAGGCCCAGGCTGGCGCCGACCAAGCGGCCATGGCGCAAGCCGTGTCTGAGGCACTCGCGCACTACGGCGCCGGTGACCACGCCTTGTTCATGCGGCAAATGCGGCCGCTGCGCCACGATGCAGCCAGCCTGGGCGCCAGCCATGCGCAGCAAGACCTTTACTTTCAGCTGCTGGTGGACACTGCGCTGCACTTGGGCGATGTGCCCCTGGCCCAAAGCCTGCTGCAAGAGCGCTTGGCCAGTCGCTTGGCGGGCGCACCCGCCTGGCCGCGCCTGACCGAAGTGGCGCGCCACATGGCCCAAGAGCGCGACCCCGCGCGCCTGCGCGCCCTGCTGCGCACAGGTGGGCTGCCATGAGCGCCGCCAGCTCCGCAGGGCTTGCACGCATGTGGCCCAACTTGGCGCTGATGCCTGCATCTTTTTTCAGCATGGCCGTGGGCGCCCTGGCCTGGGGCCACGCCTGGCGTGCGGCCACCGAGGTCTGGCGCTTGCCGCCTTGCCTGGCGCATGCGGCCGCTGCGGTGGGCCTGCTGGTTTGGTTGGCACTTTGCCTGGCTTACGCCGCCAAGTGGCGCGCCCACCCCCAAGCAGTCCAACAAGAGCTGGCCCACCCCGTCCAGTCGGCCATGGCCGCGCTGGCACCGGTCACGGTGCTGCTGGCCGCCATCACCCTCAAGCCCTTGTGGCTGGGGCTGGCTTGGGTCTTGTTGGTGCTGGGCCTGGCCGCGCAGCTGGCGCTGGGTCTGTGGGTGGTGGGCCGTTTTTGGCAAGGTGGGCGGGCGCCAGACAGCCTCAACACCTCGGTTTATCTGCCGGCCGTGGCGCAAAACCTGGTGGCCGCCAGCGCGGCGGCCAGCTTTGGCCTCACGGCTCTGGGCGGCTTGTTTTTTGGCGCGGGCATCTTGTCTTGGTTGGCGCTTGAATCCATGGTGCTCAGTCGCGCGTCCCTGCAAGCTGCCATACCTGTGCCCCAGCGGCCCCTCTTCGGCATTCAGGTGGCGCCCGCTATGGTGGCTGGCGTGAGCTACATGTCGCTCACCTCTGGCCCGCCAGATTTGGTGGCCCACATGCTGCTGGGCTACGGGCTTTACCAAGCTTTGCTGGCCCTGCGCCTGTGGCCCTGGATACGCGAGGCCGCCTTTGCACCCAGCTACTGGGCCTTCAGCTTCGGCGTCATGGCCATGGCCACCATGGCCTTGCGCCTGCTCGATCGGGCGCCCAGCGAGTGGCTGTGGCAGCTGCTGGCGCCTGTGCTGTTTGCGGTGGCCAATGTGGTCATGGCGCTGCTGATGTGGCACACCTGGGCGCTGGCCCGGCGGGGCAATTTGTGGCCGGCGGTAGTGGGTGTGGCGGCGCCCCCGCCAGGTTCCAGCGCTGGGTCGCAAGCAAAGTGAAAGCCAATGACCCCCATGCGCTTATCACTTTGCACTGAATCTGCTTGCGACAGTGGGTCGCAGCAATGGCGTCTTGACGAACTTTCACCATCTCCGAGAATGACTACCTACCAAACGGTTGACACTTTGCATTGAAACAAACTTGCCATGAAGCACTTTTCAGAATTGACCCCTTCGGCCGAACGCATCGTTGACGTGGCCGAGGTGCTGATCCAAGAGCTTGGCTTCAACGGTTTTTCCTTCGAAGACGTGGCCCGCCAAGTGGGCATCCGCAAGCCCAGCATCCACCACCACTTTGCCACCAAGGTCGACCTGGGCGTGACTGTCACCCAGCGCTACACCCACCGCTTTAGGGAGGCGCTCTTGCACATTGAAGGGCGAAGCGGCAAAGCCCCAGAGCGCCTGAGCGCCTACGCCGAGCTGTTTGAAAACGCCTACGCGCAAAACCGCAGGCTGTGCATTTGCGGCATGTTGGGGGCCGAGTCAGACTCGCTGGCCGACATTTTGAACACCGAGGTCAAAGGGTTTTTTCAAATCAACCTCGACTGGCTCAGCCGCGTGCTGGCCCAAGGCCAAGCCGACGGCACACTGGCCGCCCACGCCAGCCACAGCGCCTGGCCCCAAACCCTGCTCGCCGCCATGGAAGGCGCCATGCTGGTCGGCCGCGGCCTGCAATCCGGCCAGGGGCCACGTCAGGTCATGGCCAGGCTCTTGCCTGCCTTGACGCCTGGCTCGTGACACAAATCGCCGGCAGCTTTGTCTTGCACACGGCAGGTCATTTGAATTTGAATGTGTAGGAGCCAGCCTGCTGGCGATTTGTGCCCGTCCTCGGTCATTCGCTCACGCCACAACTCGCTGACAGGCTTGTCTCCCACAGGGGACCGTAGGGTGTGCGCTCAATCAAAAAACGTGCCTCGCGATGCCCCCACCCCAACCCTCCCCCAGAGGGGGAGGGAGTAAATCGGGGACTTTTGTCTTGCCCCCTCCACCCTC
>CAMCUN010000105.1 GCA_945878995.1 Polaromonas sp. YR568
ACCGGATTCGCCCACCACGCCCAGGGTCTGACCGGCGGCAATTTCAAAGTCAGCGCCCTTGACCGCCACAAACTCACCCGACTTGAACCAGCCGCGCATGCCAGGTTGGGGCACGCGGTAACTCACCCGCAGTTGCTTGGCCTGCACCCAGGGCTTGGCAGTTTGGGCAGTTTGGGCAGTTTGGGCATCTTGGGCATCTTGGGCTTCTTGGGCTTCTTGGGCTTCTTGCACTTGGCGCTGGGGCACGCTGTCCAGCAGTTTTCGGGTGTAGGCATGTTGGGGTCGGGCAAACACCTCGCTGACCGGGCCGTGCTCCACGATCAGGCCGCGCTCCATCACGGCCACCCGGTCGGCAAAGCGGCGCACCAGGTTCAAGTCGTGGGTGATGAGCAGCACCGCCATGCCGCGCTGCCGCTGGAGTTGCGCGAGCAATTCCAAAATTTGCCCGCGCAAACTCACGTCCAGCGCGGTGGTGGGCTCGTCGGCCAGCAGCAAGCGGGGCTGGCAGGCCAGGGCCATGGCGATCATGGCGCGCTGGCGCTGGCCGCCAGAGAGCTGGTGAGGAAAGGACTTGGCCCGGCGCTCGGGCTCGGGAATGCCGGTGTCGGCCAGTGCCTGCACGGCCGCCGCCCAGGCCGAGCGCTTGTCTAGGCCTTGCTTAAGTTGCAGCACCTCGGCGATTTGCTCGCCCACTGAAAACAGCGGGTTGAGCGCCGTCATGGGCTCCTGAAAAATCATGGCAATGTCTTGGCCGCGCAGCCCCCGCAGCTCGCGCTCGCTCAAAGCCAGCAGGTCGCGCGGCGGCTGGTCCCCGGCCTGAAACAGGGCCTGCCCAGTCACCTGCGCACCTTGGGCCAAGCCCAGCAGGCTCAAGGCCGTGACGGTTTTGCCCGAGCCAGACTCGCCCACCAAAGCCAGCTTTTCACCGGCATGGATGTGAAAGTCTATGCCGTGCACCACGGCCTGGCCACCAAAAGCCACCTTCAGGCCGCGTGCTTGCAAGAGCGGGTTCATCGCTCGGCCTTTCGGGGGTCCAGCGCGTCGCGCAAGGCATCGCCCATGAAGGTCAGCAGCAGCAGCGTGCCCACCAGCACCGCAAAGGTGGACAGCGAGATCCACCACGCGTCAATGCTGTTTTTGCCCTGAGACAGCAACTCGCCCAAGGAGGGCGTGCCTGGCGGCACGCCCAGGCCCAAAAAGTCCAGCGAGGTCAGCGCCAAAATGGCCGCGCTCATGCGAAAGGGCAAAAAGGTGACCACCGGGGTCAGGCTGTTGGGCAGCACATGGCGGGTGATGATTTGCCAGTGTGACAAGCCCATGGCCCGGGCGGCGCGCACGTAGTCCATTTGGCGGTTGCGCAAGAACTCGGCACGCACGTAGTCGGACAAGCCCAGCCAGCCAAACAAGCTGAGCAGCACCAACAGCAAGGCCAAGCTGGGCGCAAACACGGCGCTGAAAATGATCAAGAGGTAAAGCTCGGGCATGGAGCCCCAAATCTCCATGAAGCGCTGAAAGGCCAAATCGGTCTTGCCGCCAAAATAGCCCTGGATGGCGCCCGTCAAAATACCCAAAAACACGCCGGTGGCGGTCAAGGCCAGGGCAAACAAAACGCTGACGCGAAAGCCATAAATGAGCTGGGCCAGCAGATCGCGGCCCCGGTCGTCGGTGCCCAGCCAGTTGTCCCGCGTGGGCCGCGAGGGGTTGGGCTCTTTGGCAAAGTAGTTGATGCTTTTGGGGCCGTAAGGGTTGGGCGCGAACACCGCCCAGTTGCCGCTTTCAGCCAGCTTTTGCCGAATAAAGGGGTCGTGGTAGTCGGTGGCGGTTTCAAAGTCGCCGCCAAAGGTTTTTTCGGGGTAGTCCTTGACCACGGGAAAGTAAAACTCCCCCTGATAGCGCACCACCAGCGGCCTGTCGTTGGAGACCAGCTCGGCCGCCAGGCTCAAAACCACTAAGACCACAAAAGCCAGCAAGCTCCAAAAGCCCAGGCGGTTGCGCTTAAAGCGCAGCCAAGCGCGGCGGGAGGGGCTGGCGGACTTTGAAAACTCAGTCAAAACGGACACGGGGGTCTACCCACACATAACAAAGGTCGCTGATCAGCTTGGTGACCAGGCCAATCAGGGTGAACAAATACAGCGTGCCCATGACCACGGGGTAGTCCCGTCGGATCACGCTTTCATAGCTGAGCAGGCCCAGGCCGTCGAGCGAAAACAAGGTTTCAATCAGCAGTGAGCCGGCAAAAAAAGCACCAATGAAGGCGGCCGGAAAACCCGTGACGATGGGAATCAGCGCATTGCGGAACACATGCTTGTAAAGCACCTGCCGCTCGGCCAAGCCCTTGGCCCGGGCCGTGACCACGTACTGTTTGCGAATTTCTTCCAAAAAGGCGTTTTTGGTGAGGATGGCGGTCACGGCAAAGCTGCCCAAAACCATGGCCGTGACAGGCAGGCAAATGTGCCAAAGGTAGTCGACGATGCGCGCGCCCCAGCTCAGTTCCTCCCAATTGCTCGAGGTCAGGCCGCGCAGCGGAAACCACTGCAATTGCCCGCCAAACACCACCAGCAGCACCACGCCCAGCACAAAGCCCGGGATGGCATAACCCACCAAGACCAAGAGCGTGGTGACAAAGTCAAAGCGCGAACCCGCCCGCACCGCCTTGGCCACACCCAGCGGCACGGCCACCAGGTAGCTGATGAAAAAAGTCCACAGCCCCAAACTGATAGACACCGGCAACTTTTCAATCACCAGATCGGACACGGCCTTGTTCTGGAAAAAGCTTTTGCCCAGGTCAAAGCGCGCAAATTGGCCCAGCATTTGCAAAAAACGCTCGTGGGCCGGTTTGTCAAAGCCATACAGCGCCTTGATTTGCTCCAAGCGCTTGGGGTCCACCCCCTGCCCGCCCCGGTAAGTCAGACCACCGCTTTCAGCGCCGCCACCCGCGCCGGCCTTGGCCTCTGCCAGGTACTGCTCCACCGGCCCGCCCGGCACAAACTGCACCACCGCAAAGGTGATCAGCAGCACCCCGAGCAGGGTCGGGATCATGAGCAAAATGCGTTTGAGAATATAAGCCAGCATCAGCGCGCCCACCAAGTCATGATGGCCCAGCCTTCACCCGTGGCGTAAGGCGGCATGGCCTCGGGCCGGGCCAGGCGCTTTTGGTTGAAAGCCATGCGGTGCGTGGGCGCCGACCACTGCGGCACCAGGTAGTGGCTGTGGGTGATGACCCGCTCCAAGGCGCGGCAGGCGGGCAGCATTTGCGCCTGGGTTTTGGCGGCCACCATGCGGGCGATCAAATCGTCTACCGCCGGGCTGGCCACGCCGGCCAGGTTGCCCGAGTCTTCGGTGGCGGCGGCCTTGCTGCCAAAGAGGTCTGCGTATTCCTGGCCAGGGCTGTGCGTGCCGCCGTAAGCAATGCTGGTCATGTCAAATTCAAAGCGCTGCAGTCGTTGTTGGTAAAGGGCAAAGTCCACCGGGCGGTAATTGAGCACCACGCCGAGTTTTTCCAGGTTGCGCGCCCAAGGCGTGACCACCCGGGCGCCCGCTTCGTTGCTGTCCAGGTATTCAATCACGAAAGGCTGGCCCTGGGCATTGCGCAGCACGCCCTCTTGGATGGTCCAGCCCGCAGCCGCCAGCAGGTCGCGGGCGCGCCGCAAGTTGCCACGCAAGCTGCTGTCACCGTCGGTGCGGGGCGGGGCATGCATGGGGCCAAAGGCGGCCTCGGGCACCTGGCCGCGCCACGGCGTGAGCAAGGCCAGCTCCTCAGGGCTGGGGCTGCCGGTGGCTTGGCAGGCGGTGTTGCCAAACAGACCCACCACACGCTGGTAGGCGCCGTAAAACAGTTGCCGGTTCATCCATTCGTAGTCCAGCGCCAGGCCCAGGGCCTCGCGCACGCGCACATCTTTGAACTTGTCTCGCCTGACGTTGATGACGTAGCTTTGAAAGCCCGAGGGCAGTTGGTGGCGGAACTCGCCCTTGACCAACTCGCCGCTGTCAAAGCGCTTGCCCGTGACGCGGCGCGCCCAGTCGCCGGCCGAGAAAAAGCGCATGAGGTCGAACTCGCCGGCCTTGAGCGCCTCCAGCCTGGCGGTGTTGTCCTTGTAAATCTTGACGGTGATGCGCTCAAAATTGGCCATGCCGCGGCGCACATTCAAGTCGCGCGCCCAGTAGCTGGCATCACGCACATAGGTGATGTCGCGGCCAAAGCGCACTGGGCCAATTTTGTAGGGCCCGCTGCCAATGGGCAGGTCCATCACCACCTGGTCAAAGCGCTTGGGTTGGCCGCCTTCCATACCCCAGGCGCGGCTGAACACCGGCAGGCCGCCCACGGTGAGTGGCAGTTCGCGGTTGGGCTTTTTAAAGCGGTAGCGCAGCTCGCGCTCGCCCAGCACGTCCAGGCCCGCCACGTCTTCCAGCATGGTTTTGTAGGCAGGCGAGGTGTAGGGCCCCATCAGCGTGTCGTAGCTGTGTTTGACGTCGGCGGCCAGCACCGGGTCGCCGTTGTGAAAGCGCGCTTCTGGCCGCAAGGTGAAGGTGGCGCTCAGCCCGTCAGCGGCCACGCTCACGTCTTGGGCCAGCAGGCCGTAGCCCGAGCCGGTTTCGTCCAAGGTGCGGGCCAGCAGGCTGTCAAACATCAGGTCCGACAGGTAAGCCGGCGCGCTGCCCTTGATGGTGAAGGGGTTGTACTTGTCAAAGGTCGAAGCGCGGGAGTTGCTCACCAACCTGAGGGTGCCGCCCTTGGGGGCTTGGGGGTTGACGTAGTCAAAGTGCGCAAAGCCAGGCGGGTATTTGAGCTCGCCCCACAAGGCGTAAGCGGGCGCGGACGAGGCCGCCACAGGCGCCAGACAGAGGGCCGCCAGCAGACTGAGCGCAGGACAAACAGCAAAAAACCGCATGCGACAATTCTGCACGAAACGCCGAGCACCCCGCCAAAGCACTGCGCAATTGCCAGGCACAGACCCTGAGCCAGACGACTCCAAAGGAATAAAAATGGGATTTCTCCAAGGCAAAAAACTCCTCATCACCGGCGTGCTGTCCAACCGCTCCATTGCCTACGGCATTGCGCGCGCCTGCCATGCGCAAGGCGCGGAGCTGGCTTTCAGCTACGTGGGCGAGCGCTTTAAAGACCGCATCACTGAGTACGCGGCCGACTTTGGCTCCAAATTGGTGTTTGACTGCGACGTGGGCAGCGACGAGCAAATCGCCCAGTTGTTCACCGACCTGTCGGCCACTTGGCCGCAGTTTGACGGCTTTGTGCACGCCATCGGCTTTGCCCCGCGCGAGGCGATTGCGGGCGACTTTTTAAACGGCCTCTCGCGGGAAGCCTTCAAAATCGCGCACGACATCAGCGCCTACAGCTTTCCGGCCATGGCCAAGGCTGCCCTGCCCTTGCTGCGCGACAAATCCGCACTGCTCACCCTGACTTACCTGGGCGCCATCCGCACCGTGCCCAACTACAACACCATGGGCCTGGCCAAGGCCAGCTTGGAGGCCTCTGTGCGCTACCTGGCCGAGTCGCTGGGCCCCCGCGGCGTGCGGGTCAACGGCATCAGTGCCGGCCCCATCAAAACGCTGGCGGCCAGCGGCATCAAAGGCTTTGGCAAAATTTTGAGCGTGGTGGCCGAGACCTCGCCCATACGCCGCAACGTCACTGTGGACGACGTGGGCAACGTGGCCGCTTTCCTGCTCAGCGACCTGGCCGCCGGCGTGAGTGCCGAAATCACCTACGTGGACGGCGGCTTCAGCCAAGTGGTGGGTGGCATCGCGGAGCCGGTGGGCGGCTGACGCACCCAGGCAGTTCGTAAAGAATTGCCAACTTAGCCCCGGATGTGCCCCCGGGCGCACCTTTTTGTTGAGCTTCACGGCAGACTCAAGGCCTTCACCAGGCCAAGAGTTCGCCATGTTCAAGCCTCATCTGCGCACCCACCTCAAAGCCCTGGCCGCCTTGGTGCTGTGGCCCGCGTGTTTGCCCGTGGGCTTGGCACAGGCTCCGGCCCTCATGCTGGCCAGCACCTGGCGCGCTGGCACCGATTTGAAGGACTATTGGGTCAGCGAAAAGCTAGACGGCATGCGCGCCCGTTGGGACGGCCAGCGCCTGTGGAGCCGAGGCGGGCTGCCCATTCATGCGCCCGACTGGTTCACCGCAGACTGGCCTGAGCAGGCGCTGGACGGTGAACTGTGGGCCGGCCACGGCAGTTTTGAGCAAACCGTCTCGGTGGCGCGCCAGCGCAAAGCCCAAGACCAAGCTTGGCAGGGCTTGCGCTTCATGGCCTTTGACCTGCCAGAGCACGCCGGCCCCTTCAGTGAACGCTTGAAAGCCCTGCGCGTGGTGGTGGCCCACACCCACGCGCTGTGGCTGCAAACCATCCCTCAAGATCAAGTGGCCAGCGAGGCTGAGTTGCAAGAATGGCTGCAGCGTGTGGTGGCCCTGGGCGGTGAAGGGCTGATGCTGCACCACGCAAGCGCTCTCTACCGCTCACTGCGCAGCGCGCATTTGCTCAAGCTCAAAGCCTGGGACGATGCCGAAGCCCGGGTCATTGAGCACTTACCGGGCAAGGGGCAGCACGCTGGCAAGCTGGGGGCGCTGCTGGTGGAAATGCCGGCCGACGCCATGTACGGGCCCAGGCGTTTTCGCCTGGGCACGGGGCTGAGCGAGCGCGACCGCCTGCACCCGCCCGAGCTGGACGCTGTGGTGAGCTTTCGCTATCAAGGCTTGACCGCCTCAGGCCTGCCGCGCTTTGCCACTTTTTGGCGGGTGCGGTCTGAGGAGTGAGCCGCTGAAAACTCAGTCGGCTCTGACGCAATCGGCGTAGTAACGCATCTTGCCCGACTCGTCTTGCTCTTCAATCAAGCCGTGGATGTCGGTTTCAAAACCTGGGCATTGGGCATTGAATTCGCGGGCGAATTTGAGGTAGTCCACAATTTTCTTGTTGAACACCTCGCCAGGAATCAGCAGCGGAATGCCGGGAGGGTAAGGCGTGACCAGGCCCACGGTGATGCGGCCTTCAAGCTCGTCAATCTCCACCCGCTCGGTTTTGCGGTGGGCAATATGGGCATAGGCGTCGCTGGGCGTCATGACCGGGGCCAAGTCGCTGAGGTAGACCTCGGTGGTCAAGCGAGCAATGTCGTATTTGGCGTAAAGCTGGTGGATGTGCTGGCACAAATCGGCCAGGCCCATGCGCTCGTAGCGCGGGTACTTTTGGCAAAACTCGGGCAGGATCCGCCACATGGGCTGGTTCTTGGCGTAGTCATCCTTGAACTGCTGCAGCGCCGTCAGCAGCGTGTTCCAGCGGCCCTTGGTGATGCCGATGGTGAACATGATGAAAAAGCTGTAAAGCCCCGTCTTTTCCACAATCACGCCGTGCTCAGCCAAAAACTTGGTGACGATGCTGGCCGGAATGCCGGTAGCGGCAAAGTTGCCCTCCAGATTCAGGCCAGGCGTGACGATGGTGGACTTGATCGGGTCCAGCATGTTAAAGCCCGTGGCCATCTCGCCAAAGCCGTGCCAGTTGCTGTTGTCTGAGGGCGAGTCTTCACCCTTGAGAATCCAGTCGTCAGCGCGGCCAATGCCTTCTTCAATGAGCTGCTCAGGCCCCCAGACCTTGAACCACCAGTCGTCGCCGTACTCGGCATCCACCTTGCGCATGGCGCGCCTAAAGTCCAGCGCCTCGGCAATACTTTCTTCCACCAAGGCGGTGCCGCCAGGGGGCTCCATCATGGCTGCCGCCACGTCGCAGCTGGCAATGATGCTGTACTGCGGCGAGGTCGAGGTGTGCATCAGGTAAGCCTCGTTAAAGAGGTGCCTGTCGAGCTTGACGTTTTGCGAATCTTGCACCAGCACATGGCTGGCCTGGCTGATGCCGGCCAGCAGCTTGTGAATGGACTGGGTGGCGTACACCACCGCCTCCTTGGGCCGAGGGCGGTTTTTGCCCATGGAATGGTAGGCGCCATAAAACGGGTGGAACGCCGCATGCGGCAACCAAGCTTCATCAAAGTGCAGGTTGTCGATGTAACCGTCCAGCATGCCCTTGATGGTCTCGGTGTTGTAGAGCACGCCGTCGTAGGTGGACTGGGTGATGGTGAGCACACGCGGCTTGACGGTGCTGGGGTCCACACCCGCCAGCAAGGGGTTGGCCAGGATCTTGGCCTCAATGGCCTCGCGGGTGAACTCGCTTTGCGCAATCGGGCCAATGATGCCGAAGTGGTTGCGCGTGGGCTTCAAAAACACGGGAATGGCCCCGGTCATGATGATGGAGTGCAAGATGGACTTGTGGCAGTTGCGGTCCACCACCACCACGTCGCCCCGGGCCACCGTGTGGTGCCAGACAATTTTGTTGGAGGTGCTGGTGCCGTTGGTCACAAAAAAGCAGTGGTCGGCGTTGAAGATGCGCGCCGCGTTGCGCTCACTGGCCGCCACCGGGCCGGTGTGGTCCAACAACTGGCCCAACTCTTCAACAGCGTTGCACACGTCGGCGCGCAGCATGTTTTCACCAAAAAACTGGTGGAACATTTGGCCCACCGGGCTTTTGAGAAAAGCCACGCCGCCCGAGTGGCCCGGGCAATGCCAGGAGTAAGAGCCGTCTTCGGCGTAGTCCAGCAAGGCCTTGAAAAACGGCGGCTGCACGCCTTCAAGGTAGCTCTTGGCCTCGCGGATGATGTGGCGCGCCATGAACTCGGGGGTGTCCTCGTACATGTGGATGAAGCCGTGCAACTCGCGCAAGATGTCATTGGGAATGTGGCGCGAGGTTTTGGTTTCGCCATACACATAAATCGGCACGTCCAGGTTTTTGCGGCGCACCTCTTCAATAAAGCCCCGCAGGCTGAGCACCGCCGGGTCCAGGTCGGGGCCGGGGGTGAACTCTTCGTCATCAATCGACAAAATAAAAGCGCTGGCCCGGCTTTGCTGCTGGGCGAACTGCGACAGATCGCCATAGCTGGTCACGCCCAAAATTTCAAACCCTTCAGCCTCAATGGCATGCGCCAGAGCGCGAATGCCCAGACCAGAGGTGTTCTCGGAACGAAAATCTTCGTCAATGATGACAATGGGGAAACGAAATTTCATGGCAGTGGGGGGCCTTGGCACGCCGGGGGTCCGGCGAAAAATGCAAAGTGTAAGGTCATACCCTTTGCTTTCGTGCCATCTCAGTACAAGCGGTGTGCAACAGTCATTCAGATGTCACGCACAAGTCACTGCTCTGACATCCAAGTGCTTTTTTTCAGACCACCGGCCCATGGGCTGGATAATCAAAGCCCATGAACTGGCCACACATCTTTCTCGCATGACACTGCTTAACGTTCTGGGAACGCCGCTGGCGCCATGCTCCTACGACCCGCTCACGGGCTACTTTCGCGACGGCTGCTGCCGCACCGACGAGAGCGACACGGGCTCGCACCTCATCTGCGCCAGGGTCACGGCCGAATTTTTGGCATTTTCCATTCAGTTGGGCAACGACCTCAGCACACCCAGGCCAGAGTGGCGCTTTGCAGGACTGCAGCCCGGCGACCGCTGGTGCTTGTGCGCCACCCGCTGGCGCCAAGCCTTGCTCGCAGGCCTGGCGCCCCCGGTGGTGCTGGAATGCACGCACGAACGTGCTTTGGAGTTCGTCAGCCTGCAAGACCTGCAAAGCCACGAATGGCATCCCCACCAAGCCGGGGATTGAGCCTCGGTGCGTGCAGTGGTGGCCCTCGATTCATGGGCCGCAACTGAGCTCGCCAACAGGCTGGCTTTGGAGTTGAGGGGGCAAAAAGCCTTTGGCGATCAGCTACAATAATGGACTTGCTGGAGAGGTGGATGAGCGGTTTAAGTCACACGCCTGGAAAGCGTGCGTGGGGTAAAACTCACCGCGGGTTCGAATCCCGCCTTCTCCGCCAGTACTAAGTCCTCACACCTGCTCAGCAGGCCCAGAGGCAGCCTCAGGCCCTGCAATTTGCAGGGCTTTTTGCTTTGGGCTCCTGACTGTGACCTGTGGCTGTAGACCCATTCGTCGTTACACACCCGGGTTGCTCCAAAGTCGATAGCTGCGCAGGGTCATTGCTGCAATGTCATCTTGGCAGACACACATCCGGCTTTGTTCACGCGGCATGGCGGCCAAGCGTGCGTGAAACAATCTGTAGGTTATCTCAAGCTTTGTTCTGAGGCCTTAGCAATGCGATCAAGGCCAGTGCATAGGCCTTGGGGGCTATCGATCGCTCATCCAAGAATATCCGCTGCACCTGGAAACCTGGAATGGTGACGGAAAACAGCACCGATGCCAGTTCCTGAGCATCGACCGTGTCGTCAATTTCGCCCTTCTTTTGATAGTCGGCAATCAATTCGACCATCAATGCTCTGATGCGCTCGAAAGCTGCCACCATGGTGCTGCGAATCCCTTCATCCACAGTAGACGCAGCCCAGACTCGTATGCCCATCGCCTGACCTGGGCCAAAAACGATCTGCTCAACAAAGTCGCAAAGGTGCTCCAGCACCTTGGCGACAGGCAGGTGCTCACTGCGGGCGACTTCCAAAATTTCAGCGACCTTGTCGCCCATGCGGCCCAGGTTTTCGGAGGTGATCACCTGAATGATCTCCTCCTTGCTTTTAAAGTGGTGATAGATGGCCCCTCGAGATACACCTGCTGCTTGCTGGATATCTCCCAAGGTGGTCAGGTCAAAGCCTCGTTTTGAAAAACACTGCCTTGATGCCATCAGGATTCGTCCTCTGAGGTCATTGACCGTCAGGGGCGGGATTTGGGTGCTCAGAGGCATGATCAAAAAGCCTTTCCAAGCTCGGGGTCTTGAAGGAACAATTTTTATTGTGACAAAATTTAAACCGACCAGTCGGTTTGCTGCTTGCAATCTGGACAAGTCTTAGAACACAGGTCGTTCACAACACCTAAAAGCTCTAAATTTAACTACAAAGTGGAGCGCGACTGGCCTTGCGCGCTGGCTTCCCTGGTGACTCATCCCGTGTGGAAATAGTGCGAACGGAAAATTTACTGATGGGATGAGCATGGTTAAGGCACTGATAAGACCACTAGCAATTTTATGGCTATGGGCATTGGTGTCTTTTTTGCCGACTGTGGGCTTTGCAGCCAATTTGGGCTCCTTCAGTTACGACTGCAGTGTGGCCGGTGGAACGACGGTGAACCTGTTCGGGGTGGCTGGCGATACCTTCACGGTCACCGCTCTTGCAAACCCTGGCGGTTTTGACTGTACCCAATACACCGCTGGACCTAGCGGTGTCAACGGTGTCTCACCGTTTGTTGTCTATCGAAGATGGCCGGGCACCACGACCACCTTCACTTTAAGCGGCGCAGATGGAAGTTTTTTTCTGTACTCCACATTTCCGCAACATGAATCACAAATATTCATCTACGTTCGGTCCCTAAGTCCGTCAAGTCAGACTGCAACGGGGCAAGTCAACAGTCCACTTACGGCAAGCTCTGCACTCACGGCCAACCGGTACACGTCCGCGCCCACCTACAGCATCAGCCCAGCCTTGCCAGCGGGCCTGAGCTTAAATACAAGCACAGGGGTGGTATCGGGCACGCCCTCTGTGGCGCAAGCCGCAACGGCCTATACGATTACAGGCATCAACGGCACAGAAACGGCCAGTGCCACCTTGAATTTGACGGTGACTGGACCGTCGTTATCGCCAACAAGTCAAACGGTCAGCGGCCAAGTCAATGCCGCGCTGACGGCGACCAGTACGCTGAGTGCCAGTAACTTCACCAGTGCGCCGACCTACAGCATCAACCCAGCCCTGCCAGCGGGCTTGAGCTTGAACACCAACACCGGGGTGATCTCGGGCACCCCGACGGCCGCACACAGCACGACCAGCCACACTATCACTGCCACCAGCGGAGTTCAGACCGCCACGGCGACGGTGAGTCTGACTGTGGCCGCACAGAGCCTGTCTCCAATTAGCCAGACAATCACCGGCCAGGTCAACGCCGCGCTGACTGTAACCAGCGCCATATCGGCCAGCAACTTCACAGGCACTCTGACTTACAGCATTAACCCAGCCCTGCCAGCAGGCTTGAGCATCAATACCAATACCGGTGTGATCTCTGGCACGCCGACGGCCGCACACAGCGCGACCAGCCACACACTCAC
>CAMCUN010000106.1 GCA_945878995.1 Polaromonas sp. YR568
CGCGTGGTGTTCAATATTGGTGGCAATAAGTACCGGCTGGTGGTGGAAATGCAGTACCGCGCGGGCATTGCTTGGGTGAAGTTTGTCGGCACCCATGCTCAGTACGACCGCATCAATGTGGAGAGCGTCAATGATTATTAAACCGATCCGAAATGACGGGGACTTGAAGGCGGTTTTTCACCGGGTCGAGTCCATCTTCCAGGCCGAGGAGCACAGCCCGGAGGCGGACGAGCGAGACGTGCTGGTGACGCTGGTCGAGGCCTTTGAGAACAAGCACTGGGACTTCGGCCCGGCCGATCCCGTCGAGGCCATCAAGTTCCGCATGGAGCAGCAGGGCCTGACGGCGCGCGACCTGGAGCCTTTCATCGGGCCCAGCGGCCGTGTGTCAGAAGTGCTCAATCGCAAGCGAAGCTTGAGCCTGCGCATGGTCAAGCGCCTGCACGCAGGGTTGAATATTCCTTACGAGAGTCTGTTGGCGCAGTGAGCTCGCTCCCGAAAAACACACTTTTTGTGCTGCTTGCCTCGCTGTGTGTGTGGGGTGTCTCTGGCGCTCAAAATACCAAGACAGTCGATCATTCAGACATGGTCATTGCCGATGTCCATCGGCATGTTCAACACTGGATCACGCCTGGCGGTCTGCTGGCTGAAATGGACGAGCTCAAAATTGGCTGGGCTGGTGCTGTGAGTGCCCCTTATGGACCTTGGGACATTCAACCCTATATGCAGCTCTTGGGTAAGCGCTACATCGCGACAACCGGTCAAATGACCCTCACGGACATTCACCGCTACAAGGGTGTTCGCGGCATTGAGGACGCTCAGACGCATGACTACAAGGCGCTTGTCGAGGAGGCCAATCGCTTGTTTGAAGCTGGCGCCATCAAGGGCCTGGGCGAGTTGATTCTGAACAATGAAAACACCAACCCCAATCCATCTTTCAGGCGCAAAGTACGGATTGATTCACCAGGCATCACTCAGTTGCTGGACATAGCCAAGCGCTGGAATGGTTTTGTTCAGATTCACGCTGAAGACGATGCCAGTTCCGTGAGTGAGCTGGCCAAGCTCGCTTCCTACTATTCGACGGTACCTATCATCTTGTCGCATTGCCTGTTTACGGCGAACACGGGGCTGATTGACGAGCTTTTGAAAAAATACTCGAACCTGTTCTGTGAAATGTCCGCCCGAAACGAGTCCTTGTACGGCAACTACTTTGCCAAGCAAAAGGCCGAGAAGTTCGGCTGGATTGTGTTTGACGATCAGAGCCTCAAACCTGAATGGAAGTCGCTGATTGAAAAGCACCCGACTCGATTCATGGTTGGCACCGACAACTTCAACGCCAGCGTTGACACGAGAAAAGTCGTTCGCCAAATTCGTCAGGGCTTGTTGAGGAACTTGCCCCTGGAGGTGGCCCAGTTGTTGGCCTCAGGAAATGCCGTTCGCGTCATGCGTTTGGAGTGAAGGCTTGGTGTCCATGTTCACAACTCGCTTGAGGGTGCGGGTGTGTCAATCGACCGTGGCGCCAGGCTCTCGGATCACCCGCGACTTTTTGGCTCTCTGAGCGGATCAAGGCGGCGAGCACTTCTGAGGTGCTTGAGTTGCCGATCAAGGTGCCAGCCGACTGACTGGTCTGAGCCGCGCCACGGACCGATTTAGTTGGCCGCCAGTGGAGGAGCGGCAACTCCCTGTTGGCGGGTTTACCCGGCGGCGCGCAAACGTGTCAAATTGTTACACTAATTTTGTTACAAAAAAATGACCGTACTTTTTAGGCCCGGCATTGACTCATTCACCTTCGATCCGCGTGGAGAACCCATGATCAACATCCGTGCAGCTTTTGTGTCGCTGCTGGGCGCTGCCCTGCTGGCGGCCTGCGGGGGCAGCGAGCCCTACATCCCTGGCAGCGGTTCGCCCTCGGGCGCCCCCACCACCAAGGGCAGCTTCACGGCCCTGGTGACCTTTGGCGACAGCCTGAGCGACCTGGGCGCTTATGCCCCGGCCACCTCGCTGACCGGCAATGGCGCGGCCCCTTACTTTGGCGGCAAGTTCACCACCAATGTGGACGGAAACCTGGGCAAGGTCTGGGTCGAGAACCTGGCCACCACCATGGGCCTGCTGGTCACGCCGGCCGAGGTGGGTTTCGCCACCAGCTCGGTCAAGTGCCCGGCCAAGCTGGCGAATGCCGCGTTGGCCGGCACCTGCACCGCTTACGGCCAGGGCGGCTCACGTGTGACTGACATCAACGGCATCGGCCGCACTGGCGGCGCCTTGACGGTGCCCATGGTCACGCAGGTGGCCAACCACCTGGCGGCTTTTGGCAGCTTCAAAGACAGCGACTTGGTTTTGGTCTGGGGCGGCAACAACGACATCTTTACCCAGTTTTCGATCTTCAGTGCCGCCGCCACCACCATTCAGACGGATGCAGCCACCGGCAAGATCACGGCCGACCAGGCCAACAAGCTGCTTTTCGACGCCCAGACTGCTGCGCAATCTGCCGCCAAGGCCGCAGCACTGGAACTGGCCGCACTCGTCAAGACCCAGATCCTCGCCAAGGGCGCCAAGTACGTGGCGGTGTTCAACTTGCCCGACTCGTCCTCGACGCCTTTCGGCAGCACCTTGCCAGCCACTGCACGGCCGGTACTGTCGACCCTGGTGGACACCTTCAACCTGTGGCTGCGCGAGGGTGTCACCGGACTGCCGGTACAGTGGGTGGACCAGAACACCGCTGGCAAGGACGTGTATGCCAACCCGGGCAAGTACGGCCTGGTCAACAACAGCGTACCGGCCTGCGACGCGGCCAAGATCTTGGCCATCACAAGCGGTGCGGTCACCGACGGATCCTCGCTGTTTTGTAATGCCACCCCAGGCGTGCCTTACAACGGCCTGCGCGCTGGCGCCGACATCGACACCTGGCAATTCGCCGATGGCGTGCACCCCACGCCCGGCGGTCACAAGGTCATCAGCAATTTCGTCACCACTCAGCTGCGTGCCTTTGGCTGGCTGTGATCACGCCGCACCGGAGAACATCACCATGCACAAGACCATTCGAACGCTGACGCTGCTGAGCACCGCCACCCTGCTGGCCGGCGGCGCGCTGGCCCAGGCCCAAACCTTCAAGTTCGGCGCCATCCACTACCAGCCGGATGCCAAGACCAGCGGCCTCACCGGCCTGGGCGTGCCGGCCGGCGCCGACGTCACTGTCAACAGTGCCACCACCGCGCTGTTCGCTTATGAGCGCGAGATCGCACCCAACATGGGTCTGGAACTGGTGCTGGGCTTGCCGCCCACGATCAAGGCCAAGGCCAGTGGCACGGCGCCTTTTCTGGGCGAGGTGCTCAGCGCCAAGAACGTGGCGCCCACGCTGTTCTTGAACTACCACTTTGGTGCGGCCGGCAGCCAACTGCGGCCTTACTTGGGGGTGGGCGTTAACTACACCCGCTTCACCGGTGCCACCTCACCCTATGGCTGGCAAGTCAGCCTGTCGGACAGCTGGGGCCTGGCGGCGCAGGCTGGCGTGAATGTGTCGCTGGGCAAGCAATGGGGGCTGTTCGCCAGCATAGGCGCGGCCCAGGTCAAGACCGATCTGGTGGCGGTGGGGGCGTCGGTGCTGCGTTCAAGCATCGACTTACGGCCGGTCGTCTATACGGCGGGCGTGGCCTACAAGTTCTGAGCGAAGGGGCCGCGCGGCCACCGATGCGCTGATGCGGGTCCGTGCAGATCCACGCCCGCCGCCCATGACTGCCCCGGCCCTCCTTGCCTGCTGACCGCCTGCCGCCGACGCCGGTGGGGCTGTGGCTGGGGGGACAGGCCAAGGTGCTGCGGTCGACCGCGTGGATGGCGGCCACCGTGGCGAGCCAAAGCGGCCCGGATGTTGAACAAGTTCGGCCGACGCGTGCAAGGCTAAGATAGTCCGGAATTTTGTTCTTTGTCCTCCAGCCAAGACCCAGGGGCGAGCCATGGGTGGCCGACTTGCCTAGATTCATCACGCACCACACCGCTGCATGCCCCGCACCCCCGCCTCACCCGACCTGATCGACTCCCGCTACGCCGCCTGGCGCTTGCTGGCGACTTTGGGGCTGGTGGCCTTGGGCAACAGCGGCATGTATGTGGTCTCTGTGGTCTTGCCGGCGGTGCAGGCCGAGTTTGGTGTGGGCCGGGCCGATGCGTCTTTGCCTTACACCGTGATGATGTTGGCCCTGGGTTTGGGCGGCTTGATCACCGGGCGCTTGGCGGACAGGCACGGCATCACGCCGGTGCTGTGGGTGGGGGCTGCGGCGGTGACTGCCGGCTTTGTGTGGGCCGGGATGTCCGGCAGCATTTGGACCTTTGCCCTGGCGCATGGCTTGTTGCTCGGTTTGCTGGGCAGCTCGTCGACCTTTGCGCCCCTGCTGGCCGACACGGCTTTGTGGTGGAACAAGCGCCGCGGCATTGCGGTGGCCATTTGCGCCAGCGGCAATTACTTAGCGGGGGCCATCTGGCCGCCTGTGGTGCAACTGGGCATTGAGACTTTGGGCTGGCGCCACACCTATGTGCTCATGGGGCTGGTGTGTGGCTCGGGCATGCTGCTGCTGTCCCTGGCCATGCGCCAACGCCCGCCATTGGTGGTGGCCGACGCGGCGCGCACCGCCGCCAACGGGGGGGACGACAAGCCCTTTGGCCTGCGGCCCGCGCAGGCGCAACTGGCGCTGTGCGTGGCGGGCCTGTCCTGCTGCGTGGCCATGTCCATGCCGCAGGTGCACATCGTGGCGTATTGCACCGACCTGGGTTTTGGCGCGGCGCAAGGGGCGCAAATGCTGTCCCTCATGCTGGCCTGCGGCATTGTCAGCCGGTTGGTGTCTGGCCTGGTTTGCGACCGCATTGGCGGGCTGCGCACGCTGCTGCTGGGCTCGGTGCTGCAGGGCCTGGCTTTGCTCTTGTTTTTGCCCTTTGACGGGCTGGTGTCTTTGTACGTGGTGTCGGCCATGTTTGGCCTGTTCCAGGGCGGCATCGTGCCGTCGTATGCCATCATCGTGCGCGAGTATTTCAAACCCCAGGAGGCGGGCGCCCGTGTGGGTGCGGTCATCATGGCCACCTTGGTGGGCATGGCCTTGGGTGGCTGGATGTCGGGCTTTGTGTTCGATGTGACGGGCAGCTATCAGGCGGCCTTTGTCAACGGCATTGCCTGGAATTTGCTGAACCTGTGCATTGTGTTGTGGCTGGTGTGGCGGGCCAAAAGGGCACGCTTGAACTCTGGCGTGCTGGCTTCCTGAGGGCGCGCTTGAGGGTTAGCCCCGTGGCGCTCTGGCATGTGAAAATCTAAGCTTCCTAAGATTACTTTTTTCCAGATTGACTCCCTTGACAGACCTAGTTGCTCACACCGGCGCCCACCATTTTTTGGACGGGTTGGCCGCGCTTGATATTCAGTACGTGTTCGCCAACCTCGGCACCGACCATGTGTCGCTCATTGAGGACATGGCCCGCCGCGAGCGCGAGGGCATTGCCCAGCCCAAGCTGATTTTGTGCCCCCATGAAAACGTGGCCATGCACATGGCGGCTGGTTACGCCGCGCTCACCGGGCGCGGTCAGGCCGTGATGGTGCATGTGGACTCGGGCACGGCCAACTCGGCCATGGGCATGCACAACCTGTTCAGGGGCCGGCTGCCGGTGATTTTGATCGCGGGCAAGGCGCCCTTCACCTTGCGCGGCGAAATGCCTGGCTCGCGCGACAACTACGTGCACTTTGTGCAAGACCCCTTTGACATCGCCAGCCTGGTGCGCCCCTTTATCAAGTGGGAGTACTCGCTGCCCACAGGCCGCATTGCGCCCGAGGTGCTCAGGCGCGCCCATTCTGTGATGCACAGCGACCCGCAGGGGCCGGTGTTTCTTACGCTGCCGCGCGAGATGCTGGCTGAAAGCATTGAAGGGCCTGTGCAGGCCTTTGACGCCCAGCGCTACGGCCCAGTTTTGGCCGGTGGCCTGGACCCTGAGCGAGCCGATGAATTGGTGACACGCCTGATGCAAGCGAGCTCGCCCGTGGTGGTGACCACCTACCTGGGCCGCAAGGCCGAGGCTGTGAAGGCGCTGGAAGACTTGGCCTTGCTCTGCGGCATTCGGGTGGTCGAGTTCATGCCCAGCCACATGTCGATCTCGCGCGAACACCCTTGCTTTGCAGGTTTTGACCCGGCCAAGGGTTTGGCGGGGGCCGACCTGGGTTTGCTGCTCGACATTGACGTGCCCTGGCTGCCCAAGTTTGTGCAGCCCGAGGCCCAAACCTGGTGGGCGCAGGTGGACGTGGACCCCATCAAACAAGATTTCCCCATGTGGGGCTTTGCCACCGACTGGCGCGCCCAAGGCGACTGCGCCACGGTGTTGCGCCAACTCGCCGCCCGCGTGCGCGAGCGGGCCGATGCCGCCTTTGAGTCCCAAGTGGCGGCCCGCATCGCCAGCTGGGGCCCCGCCCGCACGGCGCGGCGCCAGGCTGTGCAAGCGGCCGCCGCCTTGCCTGGAAAAGTCGGCGCCTTGTCGGCCGCCCATGTGTGCGCGGCGCTGGGCCGGGCTTTGGACGCCCAAGACATTGTGGTCAACGAAGCGGTGCGCAATTCACCGTCTGTGCTCACGCAAATTCCCCGCAGCGAGCCGCTCACCTTGCTCTGCGGCGCAGGTGGCGGCTTGGGTTACGGCGGCGGCATGGCGCTGGGCGCGCGCCTGGCCTGCCCCAACCGGCGCGTGGTGCACGTGGTGGGCGACGGTGGCTTTCACTTCAGCACGCCCACCTCGGTGTACGCCACCGCGCAAAGCTACGGCCTGCCGGTGCTCACCGTGGTGCTGGACAACGGCGGCTGGCAAGCGGTCAAAGAGGCTGTGCTGCGCGTCTACCCGGACGGCGAGGCCGCTCAGGCCAACGAATTTCAGGCCCGCTTGCAAGGCTCGCAGCGCCGCTTTGAAAAAGTGGCCGAAGCCTTTGGCGCCCACGGCGAGTACCTGGACGACCCCGCGCAGGTCGATGCCGCCATTGCCCGGTGCCTAGAGGCCATTGACGCAGGCCGCAGCGCCGTGCTGAACGTGCAACTGGGTTTGCAGTAAAAATTTTTATCCATGAGGAGACAAACATGATCAAAAGAAGACACCTTGCTGGCCTGCTGGCCGCCACGGCCACTGTGTTGGCCGCCACCGTGCCGCTTCCGGCCCTGGCCCAAGCCTGGCCCAACAAACCCGTGACCATTGTGGTGGGCTACGCCGCCGGCGGCGGGGTGGACTTCACCGCCCGCATCGTGGCAGAAAAACTGCCCGCCCTGATTGGCCAGCCCGTGGTGGTGGAAAACCGGCCCAGCGTGGGCGCGGTGGTGGGCTCGGCCTACGTGGCCAAGGCCAAGCCCGACGGCTACACCCTCATGATGGGCGCGCCCGGGCCGGTGATTTTCAACCACGCCATGAGCAACAACTTGCCCTACGGGCCCAACGACTTTGCGGCCATTTCGTGGGTCAGCAACTCGCCCCTGGTGCTGCTGGTCAACGCCAACAACCCGGCCAACACGGTGCAAGAGCTCGCCGCGCAAGCCCGCGCCAACCCAGACAAATCCAACTACGCTGCCAGCTCCGCGTCTTTTCAGCTCATCACCGAGCTGTTCAACCGCAGAACCAACGCCAAGTTCACCCACATTCCCTACAAAGGCACCAACGAATCGGTGATGGCCGTGATGACGGGCGACGTGACCATGACCTTGGCCGATGCTGGCCCTGCGTCTACAGGCTTGCAAAGCGGCCGCGTCAAGGCCTTGGCCGTGACCAGCGGCGAGCGGCTCAAGCAACTGCCCAACGTGCCCACTTTGGCCGAGCTGGGGGTGGATGTGAAGGTGTCGCTGTGGATAGGTTTGCTGGCCCCGGCAGGCACACCGGCCGACATCATCAAAAAGCTCGAAGACGCGGTGGCCAAAATTGTCGCCATGCCCGATGTGCGCGCCAAGCTCGAAGCCAAGTCCGTGGTGGCGCAGGCCACCAGCTCGCAAGACTTTGCCCGTCTCATTGCCACAGAAATTCCCATGTGGCGCCAGGTGGCGCAGGAGAACAACATCAAGGGAAATTGAAGCTTGCAGGGCAGGGGCCAAGCCCCTGTCGGCTGACCTATTGAAATCCGCCTGCCCATGAGGCAGGACTTTGAATGGTCATCAGGCCGCCTGGGCCACCCGCTCGCTCAAGTGGGCCAAGGCCTCATCCACCTGGTCAATCAGCACCAGGCACAAATCACCCGGCTGCAGCCGCTCCAGCGCATGGTCGATGGCGCTGAACTCGCCCCGAATCTCGGTGGTGTAGCGGGTGCGGGCAGCACCTTCCAAGCCCTGGCGCAGCAAGGCCATGACCTCACCATCGGCGCGGCCGCGCTGTGCGGCGTCTTGGTAGAGGATGACATCGTCAAAGGCGCTGCCCAAAATTTGCGTTTGCTCACGAATGTCTTGGTCCCGCCTGTCGCCTGCGCCTGAAATGACCACCGAGCGCTGCCTGGCTGGCATGCTGTCAATGGCGCCCACCAAGGCGCGCATGGCGTCTGGGTTGTGGCCGTAGTCGGCAATCAAGGTGGCGCCTTTGTAGTTCATGACGTTAAAGCGGCCAGGCGCGTTTTGCGTGTCGCTGGCAAAGCTGGCCAGCCCACGGCGCACCGCGTCCCAGCTCAGGCCTGAGGCCCAGGCGGCCGCCACCGCCGCCATCACGTTCTCCACTTGAAAGCCTATGCTGCCGCCTCGGGTGAGGGGAATGTCGCGCAGGGGCAAGCTCTCGCGCCAAGAGCCTTCTTTGACCACAATGGCTTCCCCGTCCACAAACACCGCGCGCCCGCCCAGGGCGCTGTGCGTGGTCATCACGGGGTGGTTGCGGTCGGCGGTAAAGTAAATCACCTTGCCCGGGCACACTTTGGCCAAGCCAGCTGCAATCGGGTCGGCTGCGTTGAGCACGGCGTAGCCCTCATCGGCCACGTTTTGCACGATCACGCCCTTGAGGTGGGCCAGTTGTTCGACGGTGTCAATGAAGTTCATGCCCAGGTGGTCACCGGCGCCAATGTTGGTGACCACGGCCACGCTGCAGCGGTCAAAGCCCAGGCCCTCGCGCAGCATGCCGCCGCGCGCGGTTTCAAACACGGCGGCGTCCACGTCGGGGTGCAAGAGCACGTTGCGGGCGCTGCGCGGGCCGCTGCAGTCGCCGCTGTCAGTTTGGCGGCCGTTGACGAAAACGCCATCGGTGTTGGTCATGCCCACGCGCAAGCCGGTGCTGGCAAACAAGTGCGCAATCAGCCTGGTGACCGTGGTTTTGCCGTTGGTGCCGGTGACCGCCACCACAGGAATGCGGCCGTCTGCGCCTGGGGCAAACAAGTCGCGGATCATGGCCTCGCCCACGTTGCGGCCTTTGCCGTAAGAGGGCGTGAGGTGCATGCGCAGGCCGGGCGCGGCGTTGACCTCGACCACACCGCCGCTTTGCTCTTCCAGCGGCCTGAGCACGCTTTCGCAAACCACGTCGACGCCGCAAATGTGCAGCCCCACCATTTGCGCGGCGGCCACCGCGCTGGCGGCCACCTCGGGGTGCACGTCGTCGGTCACGTCGGTGGCGGTGCCGCCTGTGCTCAAGTTGGCGTTGTTGCGCAACACCACGCGGCGGCCCTTGTCGGGCACGGCGTCGGCGTCCAGGTCTTGCACGGCCAGCCGGGCCATGGCAATGTCGTCCAGCCGCATCTTGGTGAGCGACGTGGCATGGCCGTCACCCCGCCGGGGGTCGGCGTTGACTTGGTCGACCAGTTGGCGCACTGATCGCTTGCCGTCGCCGATGACGTGGGGCGGGTCGCGCCTGGCGGCGGCCACCAAGCGGTTGCCCACCACCAGCAGGCGGTAGTCGGCGCCTGGCATGAATTGCTCCACCATCACCTCGCCGTGCTCGGCGGCCGCGCGGTAAGCGATGTCCAGGTGCTCGCGCGTGGCAATGTTCACGGTCACGCCCTTGCCCTGGTTGCCGTCTTGCGGCTTGACCACCACCGGCAGTCCCAGCTCTTGGGCCAATTGCCAGGCTTCATCTGGCGTGGCCACGGGGCGGCCCCCGGGCACGGGCACGCCGGCGGCGGCCAGCAGTTTTTTGGTGAGGTCTTTGTCTTGGGCGATGGACTCAGACACCGCGCTGGTGGAGTCCACTTCGGCCGCCCAAATGCGCCGCTGCTTGGCGCCCCAGCCAAACTGCACCAGGCTGCCTTCGGTCAGGCGCCGGTAGGGAATGCCGCGTGCCACCGCCGCTGTCACGATGGAGCCGGTGCTGGGTCCCATGCGCACGTTTTCGTCTTTGTCGCGCAGGGCGGCCAAGGCGCTGTCCAAGTCAAAAGGGGCGTCCACCAGCGCGGCTTGCAGTAACTGCTGGGCCATGTCCAGCGCCATGCGGCCCACCGGCTCTTCGCTGTACTCCACCACCACTTGGTAAACCCCTGCCTCCGGGGTGGCGGTGGTGCGGCTGAAAGACACGGGGCAGCCAGCCTGCGCCTGCAGTGCCAAGGTGGCGGCCTCCAACACATGGGCCAGCGTGCCCTTGGGGCTGAGCATGCCAATGGCCGGAAAGCGATGCCGCAGTCGGGTTTCAAAGCCGGGCATGGCTGCCATGGAAAATTCAGCGGGCTCACAAGCCACCACGGCTTCAACGGCGGTGTGGCGGCTCCAGAAGTTGGGGCCGCGCAGGGCGCGTATGCGAGAAACGTTCATCGTGGGTGAGGGCGGTTCAGTGGGGTCAGTGGGGTTCAGTGGAGGTCAGTGGGCCTTGGCCGAAGGGTTGCTGCGCGCCAACTCGGGCTGAAAAGTTTCTATGCCCGCACGCATCAGCGCGGGTGCAATGCCCAGCGCCCAGGCCGCGGCCACGGCGGCCATCACGGCTTCGGCACGAGCGGCCGTGCAGGCCCAGCGGGCGAGCTCCACCACTTGCTTGGCCCCGCCCGTGCCTTGCAGCAACTCGGCCGTGCGGCCATTCAAACAAACGGCGCGCCCACCGGCTTGCAGGTGGGCCAGCAGCGGGGCCGCTTGCGCATCCACGGCGTAAAGAATGGACTCGCCGTCGCACAGTGAAGCCAGTGCAGCCACCTCGGGGTTGCCCGCATTGAGCACGGCCACGCCGTGGCCCAGCACCACGTCCACCTGGGTGCGCAGCACCTTGGGCATTTGTGCGGCTTCTTGGATGTCGTGCTCGGCCAGGGTGCGGGCGCCGCACAGGTCGGTGACGATGCCCACATCGCAGCGGTCGTAGGCCAGGCCGTCGTTGAGAATGCTCAAGGGGCCGTTTTCAATCACCGCCGCTTCAATGCGGCGGTTCATCAGCAAACGGTGGCCGGCCGACCAGTCGGCGCAGTCGGCGCTGTCAATCCGCCGGTTTTCTAAAAACAAGCCATCGCGGCAAGCCAAGCCCACCGGCGTGCCGCGCAGATGCAGCATCCAGGCCACCAGCCTGGCAGTGGTGTGGGTGTGGCGGGTGCCTGCCACGCCGACGATAGGAATGCGGCCGGTTTCATGCTCGGCAAACAAGTGGTCGGCAATGGCGCGCCCCACAGGCTGCGGCGTGCCGGTGGCGGGCTTGAGGTGCATCAACAGGCCTGGGCCGGCGTTGACTTCCACAATCGCGCCGCGCTGGGCTTCCAGGGGCAGGGCAATGTTTTGCGCCACCAGGTCAATGCCTGCAATGTCCAGGCCCACCACTTTGGCCGCCAGCACGGCCATGGCCGCCACCTCGG
>CAMCUN010000107.1 GCA_945878995.1 Polaromonas sp. YR568
GGGTTTAATGATGCGTAAACGTGTACCGACCCACCCCGGAGCCTTGCTGCGGGAGGATGTATTGCCCAGCCTGCCGGGCATGTCGGTGAGCGCCTTTGCCCGCAAGCTGGGCGTCTCCCGCCAGACCCTGCATGCCGTGCTGGCCGAACGCAGCGGCGTATCTGCCGAGATGGCGCTGCGCCTGGGAACGCTCCTGGGCAACGGAGCGCAGCTCTGGCTGGACATGCAGACTCAGTTTGACCTGTGGCAGGCCCAGGCCAAGCTGCACGATGAACTGAGTCAGATGACGCGGCTTGAGCCGGTGGCTATAGCCTGACGCCGCTGGTGTGGCGATCCCGAACTCGGCTGCGCGGAGGCTTGAGAGGGACTGGTCATTTTTGCAACGCAAGGGCTTTGGCCTGGTGCGTTTTGTCGCGATTCTTCGCTGCAAGTCCGCGTTTTGTCGTGATTCTTAGCTGCAAGTCCGCTTTTTGTCGCGTTTTGTATTCATAAGAGAACCCGCCGCCGACGCCGGCGGGCGCAGCCAGCGATCTGGGCGGGCCCGTCAGGGGAAGCTTGCCATGCCCAAGATTCGGGCCGCTTTGCAAAGTCGAGTATCGAAGCAGGCAAATTGAACCTCTTCGCCCGCCATTTCTTGCAGGCTGCGGGCGGCGGCGAGTTGGACGCTGTCGTAGGCCAGCGAGACCATGGCAAAGCTGAAGGGGCAGCTCACTAACCCAGACTGAACCGCAAGGAAGCATTGGCCTGCGTCTCGGGGTCGGCTTGGTAGGCCCGCCACTGCTGCAGCCAGTGCTCCAGCTTGTCCTCGATCTTCATGGCCTTGGCCAGGCGGGCCAGCCGGCGGCGATCGAGTGGGTCCAAGTCCAGCTCCAGCGGCGGCCGCTGCAGCCGGCTGCGGGGCGAGGCCCCCAGGTAGATCCAGTCAAGCAGCGCTTTTTCAGGGGTTGTTCTTGGATAGTCGAAGCGGTCGTCGAGAGCGTCCTCGGTCTTGCACCCCAGACGGTCAGGCAGCACCAGGTGGGCCGGCATGGCAAAGAATTGGAACGGCCCGGCCTGGGTATGCCGGTCTCTGAGCTGAGGGTTGCTCATTCCTGCGCTGAGCGGGATCACACAGGTGACGGTGTCGCCGAAGTTGTTCGTGGCCCAGGCTTGCTCCAAAACCCAGGACAGGCTGGGCACTGAGAATTTGCGGACCCATTGGGCTGCAGCTGCCGGCTGCGCATCGGGCCGCCCCATTCGGTTGAGGTAGACGCCTTTGATGACGGCGCGCAGCTTGCCGGCCTGTACCATGGCTTGGAGCCAACGGTGGAAGGTGGCCAGCGAAGGACCACCGGGCCGACCCGCCTGGGCCATGGCCTGCACATTGGCTGTGGTCAGCACCGCCGGGGAGGCCTGGGCGTCAAGCAGGCGCCGCTCCAGGGCGATTTTCCAGCTCTCAAGGCTTGGGTCAGACATGGCCGTCCCTGGGGGCGCTTGCCTGCACCGCAGCAGGCTCAAGTGCCTGGACCTGGGCCTGGGCCTGCGTTGCTTTTTGCTTGAGGCCGACTGCTTGTTCGGCCCACTGGCCAACAGCCTGGGCCACCTCAAGGGTCATGGTCTCCCAGCGCGACACATCGAGCTGAGCGCGGTGAGCCGGGGCGATGAAGGGCAGCAATTCCTGCTGCGCGAGCTCAAAGGTGGACAGAGTGAGCTTACCCAGCGCCTCTTGAGCAATCACCTGTAGTTCGTCAAGGCTCAACGCAGACAAGATCTGCGCGGGATTGGCACCTGTGCCCAAAAGGTCGTACAGGTCGAGCAAGTCTCGGGGCGCATTGCGGTTGGCAGACATGGCCGCAAAGATCTTGATGGCAGCCAGCATCTGCGGCCCATAAACCTGAACGACAAAGGGCGCCATTGTGTAGCGCGCAGGCGGCGAAACGGTTTGCTGCATCACATGCGGCCAGTCGGGCTCACTGCGACCGGACACCTCGACCTCAAAGCGAACAGACTTGCCGCTGGCCAGCACACCCGCCAGACGCGCCCTGCAAGTGGTGTCTGTGTCTTTCGTGATGTCTACCTTGGGCGAGCGCAGGCCCGTCAAAGCTGCGGCGCTTTTGAGAGCCGAGTTGATCTGCCCCTTCAGGGCTGCTCGCGTCATACCGGGGGAGCGGTCGAAGTCGATGTCTTTGGTCAAACGCATGCTCCCAACGGCACAGCGCATCGCCATGCCGCCCTTGAGCACCAAGCGCGAACCAGCACTGTGCGAGAGCTCGCGCGCCAGAACCAGTTGGGCGCGGTCAATTGCCCGCAGCGCTTCGTCAAAGCCTTTTTCAGCAGGATCGTACATCGTATGCATGACTCATTATATGAGACTTACATACGATATTACAACGACAGATTTCGTCGATCCAGGCCCATCAAAGGCCGACGGCGGAGCATGCCGCGGAGCTTGGCGCCGTTGGGGCGCGGGCGTCAGTCAGACTTCGCTGCGCTCGGCCGTACGTGCGGGAGCCTTGCGAGCCGCTTTGCCAAGGGCGCTTTCAGCCCACTTGTTGAGGCTGGTGCCGCTTCTGGCTGCGGCCTTGAGGGCAGCGGCATGAACCTCTGGGGCGATGCGCAGCATGACCTTGCCGCTGGCCGGCTTTTCTGGGGCTGACCCCAAAGCCTTGGCAGCAGCCAAATAGTCGTCGATGGTCGAGTGAAAGTTGGACTCGAACTCTGCCACTGACTCACCATGAAATGAAATGATGTCATCCACATCTTGGACGCGACCCACAATGATTTTGTCCACCACGTCGAAGACCATGCTCGCCGTATAGCCCTTGTAGGTCATGAAATTGGTCATGGTTTGATCCCCATCCGTTCAATGAATTCACGTACTGCCAAGACTCGGTAGCGCAGCGCTTCCTTGCCTGGGTGTGGCCGATGAAGCGTCATCTTGCGACCGCTGTACTCAACAGTCCTGCAGCCCGCTGCCTTGAGCATGGACTCTATCAGCGACCAATCTATGTTTCCATTGATTGGGTTACAAAGGACTTTTTCATGGGTTGTTTATGACAGCTACGTCCATCCGCCCAAAGTTCTCGACTGGAGTGATAGATGAATACAGCGGATATCCGAACCTCTACTGACCCTGACTTGGCTGGTTCTTATGCCGCAATGCTCAGTGCTTCCAGGGCAGCAGAAGATTTGGCCGTCAGGACGAACACATGCATTCTTGTCTCCATTGACGGCAAGGATGTGCGTCTTACTGCTCAGGACCTTCTCAAAATGCGCGAGCAAGAAGCCCATCAATCAGACCCGCTTGCTGATCTGAAGGAGTAGGCAGCTTTTAGGAGCTTGCCTGCTGGCGAATCGAGCCGATTAACCGGACTTACCTCAGGCAACGATTCGCCGGCAGGCCGGCTCCTACAGGGGAGCGCCATCTTATTTTTGTAGGAGCTTGCCTGCAAGCGAATCGTGCCGAGCAACAGGCCTTACCTCACGCAACGATTCGCCGGCAGGCCGGCTCCTACAAGGGGAACGCCATCTTGTTTTTGTAGGAGCTTGCCTGCAAGCGAATCGTGCCGGGCAACAGGTCTTACCTCAGGCAACGATTCGCCGGCAGGCCGGCTCTTACAGGGGAACGCCGTCTTGTTTTTGTAGGAGCATGCCTGCAAGCGAATCGTGCCGAGCAACAGGCCTTACCTCACGCAACGATTCGCCGGCAGGCCGGCTCCTACAGGGGAACGCCGTCTTGTTTTTGTAGGAGCTTGCCTGCAAGCGAATCGTGCCGGGCAACAGGTCTTACCTCAGACAACGATTCGCCGGCAGGCCGGCTCCTACAGGGGAGCGCCATCTTGTTTTTGTAGGAGCTTGCCTGCAAGCGAATCGTGCCGAGCAACAGGCCTTGACGGGACGCGTGGGTTTTTGAACCACAAGCTTTACAGTTAATAATGTCGCCGAGTGTTGACACCCCCAGGTTGAGGCGCGTCAAGCCAGTGCCATGGCCTGAGGAGGCTGTGGGCTTGGCGCCCGTGCCACACGTCTTTGCGCAAACAGCGAAAAATTGATCCGCCTAATTCAGCCACTTTGATGAGCCAGCAGACCCAAGCTCCTCCTCCTTTGCCTTTGCCAGCTGCTGATGCAGTTCAACGCCGCCTGGTGCAGGTGCTCTTTATCGGTGTCTTCATGGCGGCACTCGATTCGGCCATCGTGGGGCCGGTTCTGCCTGCCTTGCGTGCAGCCTTTGGCATTGACAACCGCGCCGCCGGGCTGCTGACCACCGTTTTTTCCCTGAGCTCGCTGTGCAGCACGGCGCTGATGGCTTACTTCAGCGACCGCCATAGCCGCCGTCCGGTGTACCTGGCCAGTGTGGCGCTTTTCGCAATAGGCTCGCTGTGCATTGCCGTGGCACCCAGCTTTGACATGCTGTTGGTCGGCCGGGCCATCCAGGGCATAGGCGCAGGGGGCATTGCGCCTGTGGCCAGTGCCGTGATTGGTGATGTGTTCACCGCCGAGCGGCGGGGCCGCATTTTGGGGCTGATTGGCGCCACCCACGGCATGGCTTTTGTGCTCGGCCCGCCCCTGGCCACCGTGCTCACCTCCACGCTGGGTTGGCGCTGGCTGTTTCTGGTGAACCTGCCTGTTGCGCTGGCGGTGCTCTGGCTGGGGGCCCGCAGCTTGCCCAAGCAGCGCACCAGCGCGGCACCCGGGCCCGTTGACTTGGCAGGTATTGCTGTGACTTTGTTGTTTTTGCTGTGTTTGGTGATGGGTATTTCGCGCCTGCCAGACTCGGCCACCGGGCTGCTGCTGTGGCCTTGGTTTTTGGCGGCCAGTGGCGTTTTGCTGGTCGCTTTGGTGCTCATTGAAAAGCGGCAGCCACAACCGCTGATTCCGATTGAGTTGTTTGCCAACCGGCAACTCGCTTGTGCCTATGCATTGACGCTGGGCGTGGGGCTCTCTATGGGTGGCATTGTGTTTTTGACCAGCATCGCCACGCTGGCATATGGGGTGAGCGTGGAGTACGCGGGGATGGCACTGCTGCCTTTGGTGCTGTGCTCCATGGTGGGCTCCATGGCGGCGGGGCGGCTGCTCAACCGCCTGGGTGCGCGCAACATGGTGATTTTTGGTTTCGCGCTCTTGACGCTGGGCTACCTGCAAAGCGCCGTGCCAGAAACCGGCTTTGCCGCGTTCTTAGCGGCGTCTGTGCTGGTCGGCATTGGCCTGGGCGTGGTGGTCAGCGGCGCGCTGCGCACCATTGCCATTGATGAAGCCCCGACTGCCCTGCGCGGCACAGCCCAAGGGCTGATCAATATTTTCAATGCCGTGGGAACGCTCCTGGCAGTCACCTGCATAAGCGCCATTGCCGACTTTGATGGCGGCGAGCTGACGGGCTTTAGCCATGCTTATGGGGCCCTGGTGGTGAGCATGTTCGTGATGCTCTTGATGGCGTTTGGGCTGAAAAGGAAGGCCGCCGACACTGTGGGTGGGGCTGCACCTTCAGTGGGCACATAAGGCGCGGCCCAGTACAGCAAGGCCGTTGACTCATGGATTGTTGATGACCGCTGCGCCCAAGCGCCAAAGGTTATTGCGCTGAAGATCACCTCCAACAGTGACGCAGTGCAGGCCGGCCAAGCGCAGGCCTTGGTCACTGATATGGGGACCTCGCCCCTTTCAGAGCCGCGCAGCCCGCTCCACCCACCCGCCCAACAAGGTCTCACCGAGTTCCTTGCGCGCAGCCGGCGGCTCGACCCCCGCCACCTTCAGCATCGCCCATGCCAGACACAGGTTTGACGACAGTACCGGGCGGCTCGTCAGCTGGGCCAGCTGCGGCATCACGCGCAGCGTCGGCATGCCGGTGCCAGACAACAAGATGGCATCCGCGTCAGTGACATTCAGCGCCGCTGCAGCCTCCAGCACCATGGGCGCCCGGATCCGGTAGACCGCACGCGTGTCGATGGGATCCATCTCCTTGCGTGCAAAGCTCACCACCTCCAACCAGGAGGCCGCCCAGTACTGCAGGCTCGCATCCACCAAGAAGGCGGGGTAAGGCGCCAGCAGTGCGATGCGTTTGACGCCCAGCGACTGGCAGGCCGACAAGATGGCCTGGGTGGCGGTGACAATGGGAAAACCGAAGCGCTGCTCGAGGGCATCGATGCGCTTGCGCTCCTCGTCCTGCCCAATCAGGTAGCTGGTGCCAGTGCAGGCGAAGCCCAGCACATCAGGGCGTGCAGTGTCAAAGGCCTCAATGCTGGTGCCCAGGTTGTCCAGGTACTGCACCAGCCGGTTGCCAGAATCGGTGCGGCTGCCCTGCAGGCGGGTTGCGATGACGCCCACGCCGTCGGGCGCCATGGCGCTGAACTCGGGCTCCACCACCGGGTTGGCCTGCGGCACGGCGATGGCGAGAAGAGCGCGGGCGCTGTACTCGCGCTCGTGATGGGCGGGAGTTGGGGTCATGGTGTGGTCAATCTTGCGGAGCGGTTGGGGTGCGCGGCGCCAGCTCAAAGCCGTCCTGCCCCGGCGTGTCGGCCCAGGCCTGGAACGGCGCAGAGGGCGTGACCTTGCCCGAGCGCAGGACCTTCAGCCAAGCGCCACTGGCTTCTAGGAAACGGTTCATGCCGCACGGCCACAGCACCAGGCTCAGTGCTTCGGCGATCTTGTATTCGGACACACCGTTGGCATAACAGTCCTCAAGCTCCACCTCCAGCGCCCAGTGTTGGTCGCGCGAGGCGTAGGCCGCCAGCAGGGCCAGGTGCGCAAGCTCGTGCGGCAGTTCGGGGAACTGCGCCAGCAGCGCGCTCTTGCCGGCGATGTAGGCCGGTCGCGGCCCCGGCACCGGGAAGTACGGTTGCCAATGTTTCTCCAGGAACTGGTAGGTCTCCACGCCGCGCGCCCAGGCCACGAGCCGGAACGCAGCTTCGGCCAGGCGGTCGGTGCCGCCGGTCTGGAAAAACAGGTGGATGTGGTGCGTGCCTATGGCCTCTTCGGCGGCGGTCAAGAGGGCGAGCCAGACGAACTCGCGTTCAAACTCACTGAGGTGGTGCGGATCTAGCGTGAGGGTCTTGTAGACCAGGGGATAGATGTCCTGCAGCGCTGGCAGCGCCGCGGCCATGGCGCCTTGGTGCGGCAGCACGTAGCCGCGCCGTGCGCGGAACGCCTCCAGGCGCTCCCGCACCTCGGCGGCCGACGGTGCACTGGGGGGCGGCTGGCTCATTCGACCTTGATGTTGGCAGTGCGGATCACATCGCCCCAGCGCTTGCGTTCCGAATCGATCAGGCGCACGAACTGCGGCTGCGTGTTGGGCAGCGGCTCGGCACCCAGGTCAGTCAGCCGTTGCATGACGGCGGGATCGGCCAGCGCCGTCTGCATTGCGCGTGAGATAGAAGCGGTGACGTTCTCCGGCAGGCCGGCCGGGCCGACCAGCGCAAACCAGTTGTTCATGCTGAAGTCGGGCAGCGTGCGGCTGATCAGCGGCAGCCCCGGCAGCTGTGGCGAGCCACGCTCTCCGCCAAACGCAATACCGCGCAGGGAGCCGGCCTTGACCTGCTGCAGGTAGTCGGACATGTTGCCAAGCAGCAGGTGCACGCGGCCGGCCTGCAGGTCAATCATGGCTTGCGAGCCGCCTTTGTACGGCACATGGACCATGTCGACTCCGGCCTGGCGCCGGAACAACTCGCCGGCCAGGTGGCCGATGGAGCCGGTGCCGGCGGAGGCGTAGGTCACCTTGCCCGGGTTGGCCTTGGCATAGGCCACCAGCTCAGGCACGGTCTTGAAGGGTGCGTCTGGCGCCGACACCATCAGCGAAAAGATGTTGGCGATGGTGCCAATGGGCGTCAGCTCCTTTTGAACATCGATGGGGATCTTCATGCCGGGCATCTGCGGCGCCACCGCGAACATGCTCATGGTGGCAAAGCCTATGGTGTAGCCATCGGGCGCCGAGCGCGCCACCGCCTCGGCGGCAATAAACCCGCTGGCGCCGGCGCGGGTTTCGACCACCACGGACTGGCCCAGTACGTTCTTCAGACCGTCGGCGATGATGCGCGAGACCAAGTCGCCCGAGCCGCCGGCGGCAAAGCCGTTGAACAGCCGAATCGGCCGGTTGGGCCGCCAGTCGGCCTGGGCGTGCAGGGGCAGTGTGGTGGAGGCCGCACCGGCGGCCAGCGCGCTCAGCACAGTGCGGCGGCGCAGTTCAACAGGGTTCGAAGAGTGCATAGGGTTCATTTGCAGGGCTCCTGGATCAATCGGCCTGGGCATTGGAAGACTTCACCACCTTGCCCCAGCGGACGATTTCCTCGTCCAGGAAGGCGTTGGCCTGCGCGCGGGTGGTGGTGATGGACTCGGCGCCCATCTCTGAGAGGCGCGTGCGCATGGTCGGGGACGCACCGGCCGCCAGAATTTCGCTGTTCAGGCGGTCTAGGATGGCAGTGGGTGTCTTGGCTGGTGCGGCGATACCCCACCACACTGAAACCTGCTGCTCCGGGTAGCCCTGCTCGGCAAAAGTCGGCACATTGGGCACCAGCGCGGACCGCTGGTTGGAGGCCACGCCCAGCACCTTCACCAGGTTGCCCTTGATCTGGCCGATGACATTGGCCTGGTTGGTGAAGAAAACCTGGATCTGTCCGGCGAGGATGTCGCTGATGACGGCAGCGCCACCCTTATAGGGCACGTGGGTCATGTCGATGCCTGCATGGGTCTTGAACATCTCGCCGGCCAGGTGCTCTGAACTGCCGGGGCCGCCAGAGCCAAAGTTCAACTTGCCAGGCTCTTTCTTGGCCATGGCCACCAGGTCCCTGACACTGTTGGCCGGGAAGTCTGGACGCACCAGCAAGATGCCGGGCGCGCGGCCGACCACAGCCACCTGCGTCAGCTCGGTCTTCACGTCGTAGGGCATCTGCTTGAACAGCGTCACGTTGACGGCGTTGCCGGGCGAGGTGAGCAGCAGCGTGTAGCCGTCGGGCGGCGCCTTCGCCACGAAGGTAGAACCCACATTGCTGCCGGCTCCCACACGGTTCTCCACCACGACAGGCTGGCCCAGGCGGGTGCTCAGTTCCTGCGCCAGCGTGCGGCCTATGGCATCCACGCTGCCACCGGCACCATAGGGCACGACGATCCGGATGGGGCGCTCGGGCCAGGTGCCCTGCTGGGCAAAGGCTGCCGTCAAGGGCAACAGCCCTGCGGTGATGGCGCTGACGACGGTGATGGCATGGCGGCGCAGTAGGGGGGTCATGGCAGGGCTCCGGTGGGTCGATTGGTCTTGGGCTCAGGGGGTCGGGTCAGGCAGCGTGCTGAAGACCGGCCCGTAATGGCGACGAATTTCTGCCAGCAGGCTGGCAGGCGGCTGCTGATAAGTACAGCGGCGCGAGGTCCACACGCCGCCCATGGTGGCGCGCAGTTTCACGGCGGTTTCGCCCATTTTGATCAGGGCCTTGACGCCATTGACCACAGGCAGACCCGAGGGCGTGGCATGGATCCCGGCCTTGGCCAGCAGCACCATCAGCACGCCGACGGCCGGAACGATGGCCTCGGCGCCTTCCGCACCCGCGGCTTCGCACTGGGCGAAAAAGTTGTTGATGAGTGTTCGGCCTGCGCCGGAATCGGAAAAGCCGTCGTCCAGGTCCACCAACCGCACCATCTGCATGGAGCGCGCACTGTGCAGCATGTGGGTGTGGCCGTAGCGGCGAAAGTTCTCGGTGATGCGTGGAACGTGCTTGGGCGAGCCGGTGACCAGCGCAAAGTTGCCGGCCATCAAGCTGGCGAAGTGGCCAGAAGTCTCGCCCAGGCCGAGCACCGGCATATCGGTGATCTCGCGGGCCTCGCGCAGCCCGGGATCGGCGATGTTGCCTATGAGGAAAGCGTCGAAACCCTCCCGGGTGGCGCGCTCCACGTTGGCCAGCACCTCCTGCGTCTCAATGAACTCTAGGTAGCGGTACTGGTCACCCACGCCGCCAGGCCCCTCGATGCCGTGCACCTCAAACTCGGTCCCGGCGTCGCACACACTGGCGATCACCTCCCGCAATGCCACGTTGTAGGCAGGCCAAGCGCTGGCCTTGGTCATGCTTTGATACCAGATCTTCATTCTCTAATTGTGAATCAAAACAACACTGAGTATCACCAAAGAAACGGGCACTTTGTACAGCCTGCGCCGCAGCTGCATCCTGTGCATGCTGCTATTTGGCCGAGACATAGACACCTTGACGCTGGCCCGCAAGGACCGGACGAGCCCTAAAGTGATTGACCGCTTGTATGCAGCACCACTGCAGGGCGAGATGAATGTGGCCATGCTGCAAAGCAAAAGCAGCCCTCGCCCGTGGGAGCTGCACCGGGGGCCTGTGTTCTTCGGTGGTACCGAGATGTTGGAAGTGAGATCTGCTTCAGGCTGAACGCAAGCGCTCACCGGTGGGATAGAGCCAGTCTCCGATCCAAGGCGCTGGTACCCCAAGCAAAATTCCCTGCTCTGAAAAACATGAATACGCGCCTGAGATCACCTTGTCTTTTGTAGCGCGGTAAGCTCTGATGCTAGCTCTGGAGAACGCCTTGAAAACAAACAAGCTGCTGCTCGCTCTTGCCCTTTGTATGCCCGCCTCGACCATGGCGCAGCACAGCCACGGCTCGCAGACGCCCTATGCCGGCATGCAAAACCGTGCCATCAAATCGCTGTCCGACAAGGACATCAATGAACTGCAGCGCGGAGGTGGCTGGGGCCTGGCCCTGGCCGCTGAACTCAACGGCATGCCTGGCCCTGCTCACCTCTTAGAGCTCAAAGACCAGATTCCCTTGGATTCGGACCAGGCGGCCAAGACCCAGGCCCTCTTGGATGAAATGCGCAAAGCCGCCATCCCCACCGGGGAGCGTCTGATCGCAGCAGAGAAAGCCCTGGAAGCCGCTTTTGCAGCAGGGAGCGTGGGTGAATCATCCTTGCGCCGATTACTGGCTGACGCCGAGTCAGCAAGGACCGAACTGCGCTTTGTCCATCTCTCACAGCACTACAAGACTGTGCAGTACCTCAAGCCTGAGCAAATCAAACACTACAACATTCTTCGCGGCTACGCCGAGGATCCGTGCAAGAACATCCCCGCTGGGCACAACCCGGAGATGTACAAGCGGCACATGGGGTGCAGTTGACGGCTACCTATCGAGACCAGTCAATGCTGAGGGTTTAGCCGGTGACTGCTGCCGCGGATTTGCCGCCAACACAAGTCCGGTAGCGCCTTCGAGACGACTCGCCAGAGCGAGCAGCTCGGTGCAGTACCGAATGCCCAATCGGTCAAGGCCTCTGTTTTAGCAGGTCAGTGGGCCCTCGCGGGCATCAAATCAGCCATACAGCGCGTTTTTTCTTGGGCTCGCAGGGCTGAAAAGCTCAGCGCTGCCCAGCTCAGAAAAACGCCATGGTGCGCACTTCAATGCTTTCGCGTTTCAAGGCATCGGGCGCCGTATCGGGGTGCTCAAAAGCCGAATGCCCCATGAACCGACAGCGTCCATCGGTGGCCGAGTCATAGGTTTTAAGCAACAAAGCGTGGTGGGCCTCCATGAAGGGAAAGTACATCCAGCGGTGTTTGGGTGAATGCCGCATGACGTAAATTTCACCCGTTCTGTCCAGGTACTTGAGCTCCATGCGCAGCATGTCGCCTTCGTCGTGTGTCGAGGCATCGCACATGGCCAA
>CAMCUN010000108.1 GCA_945878995.1 Polaromonas sp. YR568
CGGCCGAACTCACCCGCGAACTGGACCGCTGCGCCACCATAGGCATAGGCGCGGGCGTGGGCACGGCCGGCCAGGTGCTGGTGATGCACGACATGCTGGGCATCAACCTGGGCAAAATGCCGCGCTTTGTGCGCAACTTCATGGACGGCGCCAGCAGCGTGCGCGAGGCCATGGAAGCGTATGTGCGCGCCGTCAAAGACCAAAGCTTTCCGGTGGACCAACAACACGGCTGGTGAGCGCGGCTCTTGGTTGGGAACATAGAAAGCAAATGTTGAACTCGGCTGTTGACCGGGGCTAAAAAGCTCGGCGGCCACGCGTTACAGTTCTCGGCGCGGCCTGAAGGCAGTCGCACCCGCAAGAGGTGCAGCCGGGCGCGCAGCATTTAACCTAAACCCGGCAGTTGGCCGCTTGATTCCGCTTCAAACACTTTATGAACCAAACACTTGCGCACACGACGGTCCTCACCTCATGGGTGAAGCGCTGCACGGCCGCAGGTCTGCCGCTTCAGGCCTCTGGCGTTGTTGCTCGCACCCCCCGGACAGGCAGTCCGGGGGGCACTCGCGCCTAGCCAGAGACCTGCTTCGTCAGCCCTTCGGCCGCGACCAACTGCCGGATTTAGGTTTAATCATTGCGACACATGAAGATCGTCCACACCCTTGCCGACCTGCGCTTGGCACTGGCTGCCAGCCAGCATCCCGCTTTTGTGCCCACCATGGGCAACCTGCACGCTGGCCATTTGGACCTCGTCACGCGCGCCAAAACCCTGGGCGACTGCACCGTGGTCAGCATCTTCGTCAACCGCATGCAGTTTGCCCCACACGAAGACTTTGACAGCTACCCCCGCACGCTGAAGGCCGACGCCGAGCAACTGCGCGCCCAAGGCTGCGACCTGGTGTTTGCCCCTTCCGAACGCGAGCTCTACCCGCAGCCTCAAACCTTCAAGGTGCTGCCCGATCCGGCCCTCGCCGACATCCTAGAAGGTCACTTTCGCCCCGGGTTTTTCACGGGCGTGTGCACCGTGGTGATGAAGCTGTTCCAAGCGGTGTTCGCAGGCAAAGCCCAAGGCACGGCGGTGTTTGGCCAAAAAGACCGCCAGCAGCTCATGGTGGTGCGCCGAATGGTCGAGCAGTTTGCGCTGCCCACCTGCATCGTCACTGGCCCCACGCAGCGGGCCGCTGACGGCCTGGCGCTGTCGTCTCGCAACGTCTACCTGAGCGCTGCGGAGCGCGCCGAGGCGGTGCAGCTGTCGCTGGCGCTGAAGGCGCTGGGGCAGGCGGTGCGCGCCAGCGGCACGCCCGATTTGCCCGCCTTGGAGCAGCAAGCCATGCAGGCCCTGAGCGCGCGCGGCTGGAAACCGGACTACCTCACTGTGCGCCGTCAAAGCGATTTGCTCCTGCCCACACCCGCCGAGCTGGCCACCAGCGCCTTGACGGCGCTGGGTGCCGCACGGCTGGGCAGCACGCGGCTGATTGACAACCTGGACATCTGAATGCTTGGGGCGAACGCATACGCCCAAGACAGGCCCCCACAGGGAAGAGGTATTTTGTAGTTGTAGAAACTGGTTTGCAGGCGATTCTTGGCGCCCATGTGGCATGGCCGCATGCCAATATTCGCTTGCAGGCAAGCTCCTACAGGGGGCAAGAAGAGGCAAGGGTTTTGTCTTTGTAGGAGCTGGCCTGCCGGCGATTCGTGGCGCACATGTGGCATGGCCGCATGCCCACATTCGCTTGCAGGCTTGTTTCCTACAGGGGACAAGAAGAGGCAAGGGTTTTGTCTTTGTAGGAGCTGGCCTGCCGGCGATTCTTCGCGGGCCGCCTTGCTCCAAGGACAGCCGCAGACGGGCCTTAGCCCGCACTCAGCGCAGCTCTGGCGCGGGCTCTCGGCCCATGAGCATGGCCACGGCTTGTTGGGGATGCAATTGGCCGTCGAGCAGGGCCACCACAGCCTGAGAAATAGGCATCTCCACACCCAATGCCTGGGCCCGGCGCACCACGGTGCGGGCGCTGTAGACACCTTCGGCGACATGGCCCAAGGAGGCCACGGCCTCTTGGAGGCTCAGGCCTTGGGCCAGCAACAGACCCACTTGGCGGTTGCGGCTCAGGTCACCGGTGGCGGTCAGCACCAGGTCGCCCATGCCCGACAAACCCATGAAGGTGTCGGTGCGCGCCCCCAAAGCCACGCCCAAGCGAGTGATCTCCACCAGGCCGCGCGTGATGAGCGCGGCACGGGCGTTCAGGCCCAGCTTCAAACCATCGCAAAAACCCGTGGCGATGGCGAGCACGTTTTTCACCGCACCACCGACTTCGGCGCCCACCAGGTCATCGTTGGCATACACCCGCAACGTGGGGTTGTGAAAAGCCTCGACCAAGGCTTGACGCACCAGCGAGTGTTCACTGGCGGCCACCAGCGCGGTGGGCAAGCCCTGGGCCACTTCACGGGCAAAGCCTGGGCCGCTGAGCACGCCGCAGCGCAAAGTCGGAGCGACTTGGGCGCGTATTTCGTGAACCATCAGGCCCTGGGGCGCGCGTTCTGAGCTGGCCAGGGGCGCCTCAAAGCCCTTGGCCAACCAAACCACAGGCGCGCTCAAACCTGCCAACTCGGTGAGCAGGCCCCGAATACCGGCCACGGGCGAGGCCAGCACCACCAGGTCTTGCCCCTCAACAGCCGATTGCAGCGGCGCGGCGCTCAGCCGCAGCGCATCAGGCAGGCGCACCTCGGGCAGGTAGCGGCTGTTCACGCCCGAGGCTTGCATGGCGCGCAGTTGATCAACGTCGCGCGCCCACAGCGTGAGTTGATGACCAGCCGCATGGTGGACGCTGGCATTGACCGCCAGCGCCGTTCCCCAGGCGCCTGCGCCCAGCACAATGATTTTCATGCCTGCACTCCGGGTGTGGCTGCACTGCTCTGGCAGCGCTTGAAAGCGGCAGCCTTGACACGCCGCAAGAGCGGGTCCGCGCCTGAGCGCGGACCTTCAAACTCAGGCGGTCTCAATGCCGGCCTGCTGGGCCTGGGCTTCGAGTTGCTGCTGGTAAAGCATCTGAAAATTGATTTCGGCCAGGTGCACAGGCGGAAAGCCCGCGCGCTGCACCACGTCGGCCACATTGCCGCGCAGGTAGGGGTAAATGATTTGCGGGCAGGCAATGCCGACCACCTGGCCCATTTGCTCTTCAGGCAGGTTGCGAATTTCAAAAATACCGGCTTGTTTGGCCTCAACCAAAAACACAGTTTTGTCCTGAATTTTGGTGTGCACCGTGGCCGTCACCGTGACCTCAAACACGCCTTCGACCAGTTGCTCATGGGCCACAGCCAGCTGAATGTCCACACTGGGCTGCTCTGGCTGGGTGAGGATGGCCGGTGAGTTGGGCTGCTCCAAAGAGACGTCTTTGAGGTAGACGCGCTGAATTTGGAAAACGGGGTCGGCAGGGGCTTGTTGTTCAGCCATGAGAGTCCTTGGAAGTTAACTGGTGCAGCGTGTGAACACACTGCTGAAATCATTATTATCTCAGGCCCCATGGCCAGTCGGAATCAGGCCGCAGCGTGGCCTTCAAGCAAAGGCACCAGCCCACCTCTGGCATCCAGCGCCATCAAATCATCGCAGCCGCCCACGTGCGTGTCGCCCACAAAGATTTGCGGCACCGTGCGCCTGCCGGTGATCTGCATCATGTGCTCGCGCTCACCGGGCACCAGGTCGATGCGGATTTCTTCGAGCTGCTCCACGCCACGGCGCTTGAGCAAGGCCTTGGCTTGAATGCAATAAGGGCAGATGGCAGTGGTGTACATCTTCACATGTGTCATGGCAGGCTCAGGCTTTCTCAACGGGCAAGCCGGTTTCTTTCCAGGCTTTGAGGCCGCCCGCAATGGCCTGGGCCTGCTCAAAGCCCATCTTTTTGGCGGCTTCCGCAGCTTTTGCGGCACGCGCACCCACGGGACACACCATGATCACGGGCAGGCTTTTGTTTTTGACCAGACCCGGCAGCTTGCTTTCAATTTGGCCCAAAGGCACGTTTTTGGAGCCCACCACATGGCCCAGCGCAAACTCATGGGGCTCGCCCACGTCAATGACCACGGCTTTTTCACGGTTGATCAACTGCACTGCGCCGGCCGGGCTCAAGCTCCCCGGGCGTGCACCACCAGCGATCACTGGCCACAGCAGCAGCAAACCCGAGCTCAGCGCCACGGAGATCAGCATCCAGTTGTCCATCAAAAATTTCACAGGGGTCCTTCGTCTCAGTGAGCGGCAAACCGAGGATTCTAGAATGCTGCGCTCATGCCTGCCCAACTGCGCCCAGCCACCCGTTAGGCGTTGCATGGTCATTTTCTTTCGATTTCATTGCCCCGCCCCATGTACAAACTTGTGCTCATCCGCCACGGTGAATCCACCTGGAACCTTGAAAACCGCTTTACGGGCTGGACCGATGTAGACCTCACGCCCACCGGACTGGCCCAAGCCATCTCGGCCGGCCAGTTGCTCAAGACCGAGGGCTACGACTTTGACCTGGCCTACACCAGCGTGCTCAAGCGCGCGACCCGCACGCTGTGGCACGTGCTCGACGAGATGGACCGCACTTGGCTGCCGGTGGTGCACAGCTGGCGGCTTAATGAGCGGCATTACGGCGCGCTGCAGGGCCTGAACAAGGCCGACATGGCCAAACAGTACGGCGACGAGCAGGTGCTGGTTTGGCGCCGCAGCTACGACACCCCGCCCCCGGCGCTGGAACCCGGCGACGCGCGCAGCGAACGCAGTGACCGCCGCTACGCCAAGCTAGACGCGGCCCAGGTGCCGCTGACCGAATGCCTCAAGGACACGGTGGCGCGCGTGCTGCCCTTTTGGAACGAGGCCATGGCCCCGGCCATCAAAGCGGGCAAACGTGTGGTGGTGGCCGCCCACGGCAACTCCATACGGGCCTTGATCAAGTACCTGGACGGCATGTCAGAGACCGACATCGTGGGTCTGAACATCCCCAACGGCATTCCGCTGGTCTACGAGCTCAACGCCGAACTCAAGCCGCTTCGCCACTACTATTTGGGCGATGCCCAGGCCGCCGCCGAGGCCGCCGCGCGGGTGGCCGCGCAAGGCAAGGGCTGATCCGCAGCCCGGCCCCGTGCCATACGAAATGTAACAAGCGCACAAGGGTGTTTTGACAGCCCTTCACACCCACCAAAGCTTGGCCGGGTGTATATTGCTGCTCACTTTCTGGGCACCACTCTGTGGGCTTGCCCGGGTGAGCCATCAAAGGTCGGTATGGGTCAAAAACTCAAAATAGCAGGCTTGATTTCTCTGGGCGCGGTAGCCGGCGCCCTCACCACTGTGCAGCTCCAAGCTGTAGCGCGAAACAATATGGCGCCGCTGCCGCTCGAAGAGCTGCAGCAACTTGCGGCCGTGTTCGGCATGGTCAAAAGTGACTATGTTGAGCCTGTGGACGACAAAAAGCTGATCACCGACGCCATCTCCGGCATGGTTGCCAGTTTGGACCCGCACTCGGTTTACTTTGACAAAAAATCCTTCAAAGAATTCCGCGAGGGCACCTCAGGCCGCTTTGTGGGCGTGGGCATTGAGATCAGCCAAGAAGACGGTCTGGTCAAGGTGGTCTCGCCCATTGAAGGCTCGCCGGCCGACCGCGCTGGCCTCAAGCCCAACGACTTGATTACCAAAATTGACGACACCCTGGTCAAAGGTCTGTCGCTCAACGAGGCCGTCAAGCGCATGCGCGGCGAGCCCAACACCAAGGTGCTGCTGACTATTTTTCGCAAGGACGAGAACCGCACCTTCCCGGTGACCATCACGCGCGAAGAAATCAAAACCCAGTCGGTCAAAGCCAAGATGATCGAGCCCGGCTACGGCTGGGTAAGGCTGTCGCAGTTCCAAGAGCGGACGGTCGAGGACTTTGTCACCCGCGTAGAGATGCTCTACAAACAAGACCCCCAGCTCAAAGGCATGGTGCTGGACCTGCGCAACGACCCGGGCGGCCTGCTGGATGCGGCGGTGGCCATTTCAGCCGCGTTTTTGCCTGAAAACGTCACGGTGGTTTCCACCAACGGCCAGTTGGCCGAGAGCAAGTTCACCTACAAGGCCTCGCCCGAGTTTTACGTGCGGCGCGGCAGTGACCCGCTCAAACGCCTGCCCGCGGCGCTCAAAAAAGTGCCGCTTGTGGTGCTGGTCAACGAAGGCTCGGCCTCGGCCAGCGAGATCGTGGCCGGCGCCCTTCAGGACCACAAGCGCGCCACCATCATGGGCAGCCAGACCTTTGGCAAGGGCTCGGTGCAGACGGTGCGGCCACTGGGCCCAGACACGGGCTTGAAGATCACCACGGCGCGTTACTTCACGCCCAGCGGCAAGACCATACAGGCCAAGGGCATCATGCCCGACGTGTTGGTGGACGAAACGCCAGAAGGCAGCCCCTTTGCCATCTTGCGCTCACGCGAGGCCGACCTGGAAAAACACCTGGGCAACGGCGGCGCCCCCGAGGTCAAAGACCCGGCACGCGAAAAAGCCAGAGAAGAAGCGCTCAAAAAGCTCGATGCCGCCTCCCGCCTGCCCCCCGAGCAGCGCCGCCCGCCCGAGTTTGGCAGCGACAAAGACTTTCCGCTGATCCAAGCGCTCAACCAACTCAAAGGCCGGCAAGTGATGGTCAGCAAGACGCAGGCCCCGCGCACGGAAGCGAAGAAAGAAAACTAAAGTCTCGCCTGCTTCTCCACGCCACCCACCCGCCCTCCGGCGGGTTTTTCTTGCATGAACGACGCCCAGTTGCTGCGCTACTCGCGCCATATTTTGCTTGACGACATTGGCGTGGAAGGCCAAGCCCGGCTGCTGGCCGCGCGTGTGCTGGTAGTAGGCGCCGGCGGTTTGGGCTCGCCCGTGGGCCTGTACCTGGGCAGCGCTGGGGTGGGACAGCTCACCTTGGTCGACCACGACCGGGTGGATGAGACCAACTTGCAGCGCCAAATTGCGCACCGGCTGGATCGCGTGGGCCAGTTCAAGGCCGAGTCGCTGGCGCAGTCCATCCGCGAGATCAACCCCGACGTGGCGCTGCGCTGCCTCACCCAGCGCGCCGATCAGGCCTTGCTCGACGACTTGCTGCCGCACACCGACCTGGTGCTGGACTGCACCGACAACTTTGACACGCGCCAGCTCATCAACCGCGCCTGCGTCAAGCACCGCACACCGCTGGTGTCTGGGGCGGCCATTGGGTTTGACGCGCAGGTCAGCGTCTATGACACGCGCCAAGACCAGGCGCCTTGCTACGCCTGCCTCTTTCCCCCAGAAACGCCGCCCGAAGAAGCGATGTGCGCCACCATGGGCGTGTTTGCACCGCTGGTGGGCATCATTGGCAGCGTGCAGGCGGCCGAGGCATTCAAGCTGTTGGCCGGGGTGGGCGAACCCCTGGCCGGGCGGCTGTTGATGCTGGACGCCCGCCGCATGTGCTGGAGCGAGATGCGGCTGGCACGCGACGCGGGCTGCAGCGTGTGCAGCGCGCTGCGTGAGCCGCCCAAAGCCTGAACGCCTGCATTCCCAGCGCCAAACGCCTCCTGCCTTGAGGGCATCTGAAGCCAAGACTTTGAACGCTCATTGGGTGAGCGGCTGACGGGCTGGGCGGAACCTTTGGCGGCAGCGGCCTTGCTGAGCACTTGGGCGCAATGCGCGACTTGACGCGGGCCGGTTTCAACCTAAATCCGCAGCAAGCATACCGCTGGCTCGCATGTGGACGACACCGCCATCACCACCGCCGTCAAAGCCAAGTTTGTCGAGGACAAAATCGTCTTGGCCGGCTCCCTCAGTGTGGAAACATTGAGCGGCACGGTGCAACTGTCCGGCTTTGCCGCCAGCGCTGAAGAAAAAGCCAAGGCCGAGCAAATTGCGCGCAACAGCCGCAACGTCAAGTCTGTGCGCAACAACATCGTGGTTCGCCCCTGAACGGGGCAGACAGGACCTCAGGCCCTGCGGTCCCACAGCCACACAGGGTCGTGAGCACCGAGCTCACGGCACCCTGTGGCAAGAGCCATGGCGCCGCCTGAAGTCGCGTGGCGTCTCCGGCTGGGCCTGCGCAAACAAGCCCAGCTTTTCCAGGCGGGCTTGGCGCTGCTCTTGCGCGTACGGCCCCTCTTGCTGACCTTGGCGATCAGCCCAGGCGTGGCCTTGGGCCACCATGGCGCGCCCCACGTCTTGGCCCTGCACATACAGCCAAGCCAACTCACGCCCATAGCTGTCTTGGCCACGGCCCTCTACAGTCACGCTCTGGTGCAAGACCCACTCCCTCAGCACATCGCGCGAAGCAAGTCCCCCAGCTTGACAAATTTCTGGCGCGTCCAGACCAAGCAATCGCACGGCCACGGCAGGCCCAGGCCCGGCGCGAACATAGACCGTGTCGCCATCCGTCACATGCACCACCACGCCAACCCAACTTGGCGCTTGCGCATGGGCGCAGCCCATGAGGGACACCCCCAAGGCCGCCAGCCAAGCCAAGCTGGCGGCCAACCGCGGCCACTGTGTGCAGGTGTCGGAAGCCATAGAAAGCCCTCTTTTTAAGCCGCCCTCACCGAGGACCAAAGCCACCACGCCAGCAACGCCACCAAGGCCAGCCACAGCCCGATCACCAACACCAGGCCCACCAGCAGCTTGGGCAACCGCCCTTCAAACGCTTGTGCCATGCGCAACTTGTCTTGCCAGAGCCAGACGGGCACGAGTTTGACGACCAGCCAAAGGCCCAACGGCAAGATGACCAAGTCGTCGAGCAGGCCCAGCACGGGAATAAAGTCTGGAATCAGGTCAATGGGGCTGAGCGCATAAGCCAGCACCGACCAGGCCAGCACCTTGGGCGCCAGCGGCGTGCGCTTGTCCCGCACCAAATACCACACCGCCACCAACGCGCGCCACAAACTCGCCTTGTTCAAGCGGCTCCACCATTTGCGCCAACTCATACACGCCAGTTCATAAAACACCCGTTCATCAGCGACCACCCCCTGGCCATGCGCAACAGCGTCAGGCCGTGATGATCCAGCCTTCCAGCGGATCCACCTGCGCAGGCAAACCATAGCGCAGATGGCCTTGCAGGTGTTGGTGCTCGGCCCAGGCTGCCTGCATCAGGCAAAGCACGGCATCGAGCGCATCGCCCGTGGCGTCGTCCACCAGCATGTCGCGCTGGGCATGGCTGAGTTTGAGGCGCAGGCCCAAGCGCGTCTGGCCATTTTCCAAGGCAGTGATCAGGTCTTTGCGGGCAATCAGGCGCTCTGGCGTTTGCAGGACCTTGGCGTCGTTTTTATAGCTGCGCTTGGCGTCTCCACTGGCCTGCAAGAGCTCGCGCGCCAACAGGCCCGGGTAAGCCTCTAGGCCCACGCGCTCGGGCAGGTGGGCGGTGTGCGGGGCGGCGGCTGTGGCCTGCTCAGCGCTGTGCAGCCCAGGTAAGTGCACGCCTGCGGCTATCAGGCGAGGCACGCCTGCGTGCAGCATGTAGGCCACAGGCGGGTTGACCCATTTCATGGACGAGCTCGAACCGGCAGGCAAGTCGGTGGCGCGGTGGGCAAATTTGCCACCCACCGGGCGGCTGTTGCAAAAGCGGGCAAAGGCGGTGCGAATTTGTTCGCGCGACAAGCCCGCGTAATGGCGCATGCAGTCTGGCCAGTCCGTGGGCCAAGCCAGGGCATTGACCAGCTCACGGGGCAAGCCAAAAGGCAGGTCAAAGCCGCAGACCCAGGCTTGGTCGCGGGCGAGCCAAGCCGCAAATTCATCCAGGCTAGGCAGGCGCTCAATGCCGCTGAGCTGCACCCGCGAACGGTCCAGGGTACCCGTGGCAAACACAATGGTTTTGCGGCGGCTGGGGCTGCTGGAGAAATCGCAACCCGCAATCAGTCGAGGCATGGCTGACCGCGTCAGGCGCGGCCCATGATGGAGGCGGTGGCCATCAGCTCTTGCAGCAGCGCCAGCGCTACTGAACCCGAGACGGCATAGGGGTCGAGCTCGGGCTTTTCACAGTACTTCAGCACAATGGAGGTGTTGAGCTTGGCCAGGTTCACCATGCCCATGGTCCAGCTGCCAAAGCTGCGCTCTTCAATCTCGCCGTAGCTCAGCAGCACCACGTCTTTGTGGCGCGCATCGCGCTGAATATGGCCGTACAGCTGATTGATGGGCGTGCGGCCGCCTTCGAGCGCCTGCAAAAAAATACCATTGCCGTAGCAAAGAATGCCCGTGATGCCGCTGGCCGGGTTGTGGCTGCGCGAGCTGGACAAGATGTCTTCAGTGGCCTGGGCAGACTGGGAATCGACCGCGCGGCTGGCATAAATCAAACGAACCAACATGGGGGTGCCTGCAAACCAAAAAAGGTGAAAAAAGCCGCCACACTGGCGGCGACGGGGAGTTAATCGGTCGAGCGCTTGGGAATCAGCGCAAGAAATTCACGGCGCAAATTGGGGTCTTTGAGGAACACGCCGCGCATGACCGAGTTGATCATCTTGCTGTCCAGGTCCTTGACGCCGCGCCAGCCCATGCAAAAGTGGCTGGCTTCCATCACGATGGCCAAGCCGTCGGGCTGGGTTTTTTCTTGGATCAAATCGGCCAGCATGACCACCGCTTCTTCTTGAATTTGCGGCCGCCCCATGACCCACTCGGCCAGCCTGGCGTACTTGGACAGGCCAATCACGTTGGTGCGCTCATTGGGCATCACGCCAATCCAGACCTGGCCTATCACCGGGCACAAGTGGTGGGAGCACGCACTGCGGACCCGAATGGGGCCCACGATCATGAGCTCGTTCAAATGCTCGGCATTGGGAAACTCGGTGATGGGCGGCGGCTGGACGTAACGCCCTTTGAACACCTCGTTGAGGTACATCTTGGCCACACGGCGCGCTGTGTCGTTGGTGTTGTGGTCGTTGACGGTGTCTATGACCATGCTTTCAAGCACGCCTTGCATCTTGAGCTCGACCTCATCGAGCAGGCGCTCCATGTCGCCGGGTTCAATAAAGTCAGCAATGTTGTCATTCGCGTGAAAGCGCTTGCGGGCATGATGAATGCGCTCGCGGATCTTCACCGACATGGGAACGCCCTCGTCAGGGATGGCGTCCGGGCCAGGGGCAGGAATGGATTTCATAAGCATGGGTAATGTTATCAAGCTTTGGGCACTTGACCATTCAAGGGGACAAGACAGCGTAAACCACCCAGGGCCTGTTTTTGTAGGCGCTGGCTTGGCGGCTATGGTTCGCGTGAGGAAATGCATGCAGAACTTAAAAAATCGCTTGCAGGCAAGCTCCCACAGGGGGTGGGTTCAGGGCGGGTGCGTTTGGGACAGAAGGTGATGCGCGGTGCCCCCACCCCGGCCCTCCCCCAAAGGGGGAGGGAGG
>CAMCUN010000109.1 GCA_945878995.1 Polaromonas sp. YR568
CCGCGACGTGCAAATGCGCCACCAGCAGTGGGACATGGGCAAGTCGTTTGACACCTTTTGCCCCATGGGTCCCTGGGTGGTGACGGCCGACGAGCTCGATGGCCTGAACACCCGCGTGCGCGGTTGGGTCAACGGGGAGTTGCGCCAAGACGGCCAAACCCGCGACATGATTTTTGACATCCCCACGCTGATTGAGACCTGCTCGCGCGGCATCACGCTCAAGCCGGGCGACATCATTGCCACCGGCACGCCCGCCGGTGTGGGCATGGGACTGAACCCGCCTCAGTACCTGAAAACAGGCGACGTGGTGCGCATTGAAATTGACGGACTGGGTGTGCTGGAAACGCGCTTCGTCTAAAGCGCGGGCTGAAGTGGTTTACTGCAGCGGCTCGTTAAGCGAAGGCGGCAAAGGCATCACGCCTATGCCCTCTTCCAGCAGTTCCATGGCCTGCTTGGGGGTGGTGCAGCCGCGTATGCCGCGCTCCTCGACCTCGCCGTAGTGCATTTGGCGGGCCACGTTGGCAAAGCGCTCGCCCACGTCTTCGGTTTTGGCCACCACCTCACGCATCATCTTCATCCAGGCCGCTTGCGCCTCGGGCGGGGGCAAGGTGGCGGGCAGTGTGGAAGGAGCCGGTTCAGCCGCGAGGGGTGGAGCAGGCTCAGCCTGGGGCGATGCGCCCAGGTTCAGGCGCGGGGCGCTGAGTTGCTTGAGCACATGGGCGTCACCGCACAGCGGGCAGCTGACCAGGCCACGCGAGAGTTGGCTCTGAAAATCATCCTCAGACGCGAACCAGCCTTCAAAGACATGATGCTGCGCGCACTTGAGGTCTAAAACTTTCATAGGCGTGATTATCGGCTGGGCGCAAAAGCCCTGTGCGGCGCCTCAGTCCGCACGCGACCACGTCAAAGGCCAGGTGCCCGCGCGCGTGTTTTGCAGCCACAGCAAGCAGCTCAGGGTTTTGCCATCGGTCAGCAGGCCGTCGCGCGACCAAGCCAGCAACTCGTCCAGGCTGGCGGTGAACACGTCGAGGAATTCACCTTCGTCGAGCTTTCGCTCACCGGCCACCAGGTCGCGGGCGAAAAAAATGTGGATCACCTCGGTGGAATACGCAATCACCGGGTGCATGGGGCCGGCGTAAGCCCATTCGCGGGCGCGGTAGCCGGTTTCTTCTTGCAGCTCGCGCTGGGCGCACACCAGCAGGTCTTCGCCCGCATCGAGCTTGCCCGCCGGAAACTCAATCAAAGCACGGTGCAAGGGGTAGCGCCACTGGCGCTCGACCACCAAGCGGCCGTCAGGCAGCTCGGCCACCACCACCACGGCGCCCGGGTGGCGCACGTACTCGCGAGAAGCTTCGCGGCCATCGGGCAAACGAATGCGGTCGCGAAAGGCGTGCAAGAAGTTGCCGTGCAGAAGCTCTTGGCTGTCCAGCGTGTGCTCTTGCAGGTGGGCCAGAGACTGTGGCAACTCACTCATGCGCAGGCAGGCGCATCAGCGCTTGAGCAAGTAGCGGTACACAAAGCCAGGAAAGGCCAGGGTGACAAAAAGCGTGCCGGTGACGGCATAGAACTCCCAGCCCTGTGGCGCGTTTTGGCCTATGGATTTTTCCAGTGACAGGGCGATGCCGCCCACCAGCAGGTAACCCACCACCAGCTCCGCCAGCCGCCAGGCCAGTGCCTTGGACTCAGGCAAGCAGCGCACCAAGAACAAGCGCTCAGACAAAAAAGGCAGGTTGGCGGTGATCAAGGCCAACACAATGACCACCCAAGCCAGGTTTGAAGTTGTCATGGCAGTCGTTAGTGGATGAATTACCAGCTTAACTCAGGTGCCTAAAGACTTCACCAGGCTGGCCATGGCTTGCGAGCACAGCGTCATGAGCCCCCCGGGCAGCAAACCCAGGCCCAGCACCAAAGCGCCGTTGATGCTGAGCACCACGCGCACGTCTTTGCCCGCCTCTATGGTGGCAGGAGCATGGGCGGGGGGCGCCTCAAAGTACATGACCTTGACAATTCGGAGGTAGTAAAAAGCACCCACCAGCGAGACCAGCACGGCAAACACAGCCAGCACCAGCAAATAGGTTTGCTGTGTGGCCAAGAGGGTTTCCAGCACAGCCAGCTTGGCATAAAAACCCACCAGCGGCGGCACACCTGCCAGCGAGAACATGCCCACGGCCATGACGCCGGCATACAGCGGGCTGCGCTGGTTCAAGCCGGCCAGATCGCTGATGTCTTCTGACTCAAAGCCTTGGCGGGCCAGCAGCATGATGACGCCGAACACGGCCAGCGTGGTCAGCACATAGGTGATGACGTAGAACATGGCGGCGCTGTAGGCCGACTGGGCGTTGAGTTTGTCGCCGTCCACCACACCGGCGACCATGGCCAACAGCAAAAAGCCCATTTGCGAGATGGTGGAAAACGCCAGCATGCGCTTGAGGTTGGTCTGCGCAATGGCAGCCAAGTTACCCACCAGCAAGGAGGCTACGGCCAGCACGGTGAGCATTTGCTGCCAGTCAATGGCCAGCGGCAAGAGGCCCTGAACCAAAATGCGCATGAGTATGGCAAAGGCCGCCAACTGCGGCGCCGCACCAATGGCCAGGGTCACGGCCGTGGGCGCGCCGTGGTACACATCGGGCAGCCACATGTGAAAAGGCACAGCCCCCAGTTTGAAGGCCAGGCCCGCCACCACAAACACCAAGCCAAAGACCAGCACCTGGTGCTTGACCTCGCGGCTGACGATGGCCTTGAACACCTCGCCCACGTCCAGGCTGCCGGTGGCGCCATAAATCATGGACAAGCCGTAGAGCAAAAAGCCCGAGGCCAGCGCGCCCAGCACAAAGTACTTCATGGCGGCCTCGGTGGCCGTGGCGTTGTCGCGGCGCAGCGCCACCAGCGCGTAGCTCGACAAGGTCATCATCTCCAGGCCCATGTAGAGCACCAAGAAGTTGTGGCCCGAAATCATGATGAAGGCGCCCAAGAGCGAGAACATGCTCAGCGTGAAGAACTCGCCCCCACGAAGCATGTCGCGGTCTTTGGCGTAAGGCCGGCCGTAGACCACGGTGGCCATGAGCGCCAAGGCGGCAAAACACTTGAGCCAATTGCCCATGGGCTCGCTCACCACCATGCGGCCAAATCCGTAGGCGGTTTGGCCGCCCGAGGCTTGGCTGGCCGTGACCACCACCACCCAGCCCAGGGTGAGCAGGGTCAGGCCATAAGTCAGGTCGCGACCGGCGCTTTTGACGCCCAGGTCCACGAGCAAGATCACGCAGGCCATCACCAGCAAAATCAGTTCAGGGTAGATCGCAAGCCAGCTGAGTTGGTCAATCATGGAAATTCTTGGGGGTTGGTTTGGCGCGCGCAGGCGTCAGTTCAGCTTGGACAGGGCCACGTGCCGGAGCAGGTTGGCCACCGAAGCGTCCATCACGTCGGTAAACGGCTTGGGAAAGATACCCATGTAAAGCACAGCCACAGCCAACAGCGAGAGCAAGAGGAACTCGCGGGCATTGATGTCTTGCAGCGTTTTGACCTCGTCTTTGGTGACCGGGCCCAGGTAGACGCGCTTGAACATCCACAGCGTGTAGGCCGCGCCAAAAATCAGCGCTGATGCAGCCGCCAAGCCAATCCAGAAGTTGGCCTTGATGGCCGCCAAAATCACCATCCACTCGCCCACAAAACCGGCCGTGCCCGGCAGGCCGCAGTTGGCCATGGCAAACAGCAGCGCAAAGGCGGTGAACTTGGGCATGGTGTTGACCACGCCGCCGTAGCTGGCAATCTCTCGTGAATGCACGCGGTCGTACAGCACGCCAATGCACAAGAACATGGCGCCCGAGACAAAGCCGTGCGCAATCATCTGCACAATGCCGCCAGCCACGCCAAGGTCAGAAAAGATGAAAAAGCCCAGCGTCACAAAGCCCATGTGCGCCACCGAGGAGTACGCCACCAGCTTTTTCATGTCTTGCTGGACCATGGCCACCAAGCCCACGTAGATGACAGCGACCAAGGACAAGGCAATCATGAGCCAGGCCCACTCGCGCGAGGCGTCGGGCGCAATGGGCAAGGAAAAGCGCAAAAAACCATACGCGCCCAGCTTGAGCATGATGGCGGCCAGCACGGCAGACCCCCCCGTGGGCGCTTCCACGTGCACATCGGGCAGCCAGGTGTGCACAGGCCACATGGGCACCTTCACGGCAAAGGCGGCCAAGAAGGCAAAAAACAGCAGGGTCTGCACGTTCATGCTCAGGGGCAGCTTGTGCCAGACGGCCAGGTCAAAGCTGTTGCCCGAGGCGCGGTACAGGTAAATCAAGGCCACCAGCATGAGCAGCGAGCCCAGCAAGGTGTACAAAAAGAACTTGAAAGCCGCGTAGATTTTGTTGGGGCCGCCCCAAATGCCGATGATGAGGTACATCGGAATCAAAGTGGCCTCAAAGAACACAAAAAACAGCATGGCGTCTTGCGCCGAAAACACGCCGATCATCAGGCCCGAGAGGATCAAAAATGCGCCCATGTACTGGTTGACGCGCTGCTCTATGGCCTCCCAACCCGCAATCACCACCACCACGGTGATGAAGGCTGTCAGCAGCACAAACCAAAACGAAATGCCGTCCAGCCCCAGGTGGTACTCGATGTTAAAGCGCGGAATCCAGTCCCAGCGCTCGACAAACTGCATGGCAGCGGTGTCGTACTGAAAGCCGCCATACAGCGGCAAGGTCACCAGCAAGCTGACGATGGCGCCCACCAAGGCGAACCAGCGCGCGGCCTTGGCATGCTCATCGCGGCCCACGGCCAGCAAGATGATTCCGAAAACAATTGGCGTCCAAATCGCCAGGCTCAGCAAACCCATGTGGTCCCTCTTTTTATTTGTTGAGCCAGACGAAATACGTCATCAGCAAGAACACACCCACAATCATGGCCAAGGCGTAGTGGTAGATGTAGCCCGACTGCAAGCGCCGCACCACGCTAGAGAACCAGCCCACCAGCTTCCAGGAGCCATTGACCACCGCGCCGTCAATGATGGCTTGGTCGCCCACCTTCCACAGGCCCATGCCCAAAGCACGGGCGCCACGCGCGAGCACCTGCTCGTTGAACCAGTCCATGTAGTACTTGTTTTCCAGCAGCGTGTAGATGGGGCCAAAGCTGCGCTTGATGGCCGCCGGCAGGGCCGGGTTGACCATGTAGAAATACCAAGACAGCACCACACCCGCCAGCGCCAGCCAAAAAGGCGCTGTCTGCAGACCGTGCATGGCCATGGCCAGTGGGCCGTGGAAAGCCTCGCCTATGGTTTTCATGGCCGGGTGCAAGGCACTGTTGACAAAAATAGCGTCTTTGAAAAAGTCGCCGTGCACCAGCGGTCCCAGGGTGTAGTAACCCACGAACACAGATGGGATGGCCAGCAGCACCAGCGGCAAAGTGACCACCCAGGGCGACTCGTGCGGCTTGGCGTCATGACCATGGTGGCCATGGTGGCCGTGGTCGTCGTGGTGCGCATCGTGATGAGCGTCAGGGTTTTGGTCGTAGCGCTCTTTGCCGTGAAAGACCAAAAAGTACATGCGAAAGGAATAAAACGCAGTCACAAACACGCCCGCCAGCACCGCAAAATTGGCAAAGCCCGAGGCGGGCAAATTGCTGGCGTGCACCGCCTCGATGATGCTGTCCTTGGAGTAAAAACCCGAGAACAAGGGCGTGCCAATCAGCGCCAAAGAGCCCAGCAAGGCCGTGATCCAGGTGATCGGCATGTACTTGCGCACGCCGCCCATCCAGCGAATGTCTTGGTTGTGGTGCAGGCCCATGATGACCGAGCCGGCCGCCAGGAACAGCAGCGCTTTAAAGAAAGCGTGCGTCATCAGGTGGAACACCGCCACCGAGTAGGCCGAGGCGCCCAAGGCCACCGTCATGTAGCCCAGCTGCGAGAGCGTGGAATAAGCCACCACGCGCTTGATGTCGTTTTGGATGATGCCCAAAAAGCCCATGAAGAGCGCCGTGATGGAACCAATCACCATGATGAAGTTCAGCGCCGTCTCGCTCAGCTCAAACAGCGGCGACATGCGAGCCACCATGAAGATGCCGGCCGTGACCATGGTGGCCGCGTGGATCAAGGCCGAAATGGGGGTGGGGCCTTCCATGGAGTCGGGCAGCCACACATGCAGCGGAAACTGGGCCGACTTGCCCATGGCGCCAATGAAGAGGCAAATGCAAATCACCGTGACCAGCATCCAGTCGGTGCCCGGAAAGCCCAGGGCCCCCAACTCGCCGGCCTTGGCAAAGGCTTCGGTGTAGTTGAGCGTGCCGGCGTAGGCGGCGATCAGGCCAATGCCCATGATGAAGCCGAAGTCGCCCACGCGGTTGACCAAAAAGGCCTTCATATTGGCAAAAATGGCCGTGGGTTTGTTGAACCAAAAGCCAATCAGCAAATATGACACCAGGCCCACCGCCTCCCAGCCAAAAAACAGCTGCAGCATGTTGTTGCTCATCACCAGCATGAGCATGGAGAAGGTGAACAGCGAAATGTAGGCAAAAAAGCGGTTGTAGCCGGCGTCTTCCTTCATGTAGCCCATGGTGTAGATGTGCACCATCAGCGAGACAAAGGTGACCACCACCATCATCATGGCGCTCAAGCCATCAATGAGAAAGCCAATCTCCATTTTCAGGCCGCCCACCACCATCCAGGTGTAGAGCGTTTCATTGAAGCGGGCGCCGTCCACCACCACGCTTTGCAAGGTCATCACCGAGATGACCAAGGCGACCAGCACGCCCAAAATGGTCAGGCTGTGGCTGAGCGTGCGGCCCATGCGGTTGCCGTCCAGGGCCGTGCCAAAAACACCGGCCAAAAGCGAGCCGACCAGCGGCGCCAGCGGCACGGCCAGCAAGGTGGAGGCAGAAAGGGTTTGACTCATCTTGATCTTCTTGGGCTCAGGAGGTTCTCTGTGGGGCTTGGCCAGCGCTTGGGGTGCAAGTGGGACTCAGCCCTGCAGCGTGTTGAGTTCGTCCACGTTGATGCTGGACTTGTTGCGGAACAAGAGCACCAAAATGGCCAGGCCAATGGCCGACTCGGCCGCCGCCACCGTGAGGATGAAAAACACAAAAATCTGGCCGGCCATGTCACCCAGGAAATAGGAAAAAGCCACGAAGTTCATGTTCACGGCCAGCAGCATCAGCTCAATGGCCATCAGCAACACGATGAGATTTTTGCGGTTCAGAAAAATGCCTATGACCGACAGGGCAAACAGCATCGCGCCCAAGGACAGGTAATGGCCCAAAGTGATGATCATGGCTTGGACTCCTCGGCCGCAGCCGCTGGGGGCGCCACTTGCTGGGCGCTGGGTTTGACTTTGACCAAGCGCACGCGCTCGCCAGGCTTGACGCGAATTTGATCGGCCGCATCAATGGCCTTGGAGTCCTTGCGCTCACGCAGGGTCAGCGCAATGGCGGCAATGATGGCGACCAGCAAAATCACGGCTGCGGCCTGCAGCGGGTACAGGTACTGGGTGTAGAGCACTTTGCCCAGCTCCTTGGTGTTGGACAACTCCGGGCCAGCCGCCGCAGCGCCTGCTGCGGCTGACTGCTCGGTGATGCGAAAACCACCCATGAGCACCGCAGCCATCTCCAGCGCCACCAAGGTGCCCAGGCCAGCGGCCAGGGGAAAGTGCTTCCAAAAGCCTTTGCGCATGTGGTCGATGTTGATGTCCAGCATCATGACCACAAACAAAAACAGCACCATCACCGCGCCCACGTAAACCAGCACCAGCGTGATGGCCAAAAATTCTGCCTGCAGCATCAGCCACAGCGCCGAGGCTTGGAAAAAAGCCAGCACCAAAAAAAGGGCGGCATGCACAGGGTTGCGCGCTGTGATCACACGAAATGCGGCAAACAGCAGCACCGCGGCAAACATGTAAAACAGGGCTGATTTAACGTCCATGGGTCTGGAATCTTTCTTCTGCCACCCACCCTTGGGCGGGTGGGCAGGGCAGTGGTCCTGAGGGTGCTTGTGTGTGGGGCTGAGTTTTCAGCGGTATTTGGCGTCGGCTGCCTTGTTGGCCGCAATCTCGGTCTCGTAGCGATCGCCCACGGCCAGCAGCATGTCTTTGGTGAAATACAGGTCGCCCCGCTTTTCGCCGTGGTACTCCAAGATATGGGTCTCGACGATGGAGTCCACCGGGCAGCTTTCTTCGCAAAAGCCGCAAAAAATGCACTTGGTCAGGTCAATGTCGTAGCGCGTGGTGCGGCGGCTGCCGTCGTCACGCACCTCAGACTCGATGGTGATGGCCAGCGCCGGGCAAACCGCCTCGCACAACTTGCAGGCAATGCAGCGCTCCTCACCGTTGTCATAGCGGCGCAGCGCGTGCAGGCCCCGAAAACGCGGCGACATGGGCGTTTTTTCCTCAGGGAACTGCACCGTGATCTTGCGCTTGAACATGTACTTGCCGGTCAGGGCCATGCCCTTGAGCAGCTCGGTGAGCATGAAGCTGGACAAAAAGTCCTTGAGCGAAAAGGCGCCACGCGCAGGGGCCTGAGAGGTCATGACAGTCATTTCCAAATGCTCCAAGGCGTCTGCATCCATGCAGCCACCACCACCAGCCACACCAAGGTGACGGGAATAAAGATTTTCCAGCCCAGACGCATGATCTGGTCATACCGAAAACGCGGGAAGGTGGCGCGCACCCACAAAAACATGGTGACGACCACAAAGGTTTTCAGGCCCAGCCAGATCCAGCCCGGAACAAAGCCCAAGGCTTCCACAGGCGGCAACCAGCCGCCCAAGAACATGATCACGCACAAAATCGAGACCAAGAGCATGTTGGCGTACTCGGCCAAAAAGAACATGGCAAAGGCCATGCCCGAGTACTCGACCATGTGGCCGGCCACGATCTCAGACTCGCCTTCCACCACGTCAAAGGGGTGGCGGTTGGTTTCAGCCAAGCCGGCGATGAAATACACCACAAAAATGGGGAACAGCGGCAGCCAGTTCCACGACAAGAAGTTGAGCCCCATGTCAGAGCCCATGCCCTTGCCCTGGCCGAGCACGATGTCGGTCATGTTCAAGCTTGCCGAGACCATGAGCACCACCACCAGGCAAAAGCCCATGGCAATTTCATAGCTGACCATTTGCGCCGAGGCGCGCAGCGCGCCCAAAAAGGCGTACTTGGAGTTGGACGCCCAGCCCGCAATGATCACGCCATAGACCTCCAGCGAGGTAATCGCCATGATGAAGAGCAGGCCCGCGTTGATGTTGGCCAGCGCCACCTCGGGGCCGAAGGGAATGACCGCCCAAGCCGCCAGCGCGGGCATGATGGTCATGATGGGGCCGAGCACAAACAAGCCCTTGCTGGCCGCCGTGGGCATGATGATTTCTTTGGTCAGCAGCTTGAGCGCATCGGCAATGGGCTGCAGCAAACCAAAGGGGCCCACGCGGTTGGGGCCTAAGCGAATTTGCGTGAAACCAATGGCCTTGCGCTCCCACAGCGTGAGGTAGGCCACGCAGCCCATGAGCGGCAGCAGCACCGCCACAATTTTGATCAGCGTCCAAACCACCGGCCAGGCGGTGGCGCCCATCAGCCCCAGGCCGGATTGGTAGAGGGTGTCAATCATGCGCTGACCTCCTGGCTTTCAAAGGGCGCCTGGCTGCGGGCATCGGCCGTGAGTTGCAGCGAAGGCGCGCGCCTGACCATGCCGTCAAGTTGGTAGATGGACGCCACCACCGGCTCGCCCACTTGGCCAGTAGCCGCCGTAGGCTGCGCCTTGGTGGCGTTGCTCAGTTGATCGGCCGCTGCAAAACGGGGGCCCTTCTCAGTCACCAGGCCCAGTGCCTGGGCCAGCACATCGGCGGCTGTTTCTTGCTCAAAACCAGCCAGCCCCAGCGTATTGCCCAAAACGCGCAGCACCTTCCAGGCCGGGCGGCTCTCGCCCAAGGGCTTGACCACGGCATGAAAGCCTTGAATGCGGCCTTCGGCGTTGACAAAAGTGCCCGGCGTTTCGCTGAAAGGCGCAATGGGCAGCAGCACGTCGGCCAAGTCCATATTGGCCTTGAAGGGACTCAAACTCACGACCATCTGAGCATGGTTCAGCCCCGCCTTGGCGCGCACTCCCAGGGCCGAGTCAAACTCCGGCTCGGTGTTCAGCAGCAGCACAGCCTTGGCCGCGCCCGCCAGCATTTGGCCCGCGTTCAGGCCACCGTTCATGGGCTGGGCGCCCACCAGTTGGGCGCCCACGGTGTTGGCCGCCTCGGTGAGGTAACCCACCGTGGCTCCGGTGTGCGACGCAATCCAATGGGCCACGGCCAGCAGGCTAGACGCTTGCGCATGGTGCGCAGCCGCATTGCCGAGCAAAATGGCTTTGCGCTCACCGGCCAGCAGCAAGTCGGCCATGCGCTGGGCCTGGGCAGAGATGTGAGCAGGGGCACTCACGCCTGCAGGCAAGGCCGCAGCTGTGGACTGCGCCACGGCGCTGGCCACTTCACTGAGCAAGGCCAACCATTGAGAGGCTTCTCCCGACAGGCTGGCAGCCACAGGCAGGGCCCAAGCGTCAGGTGCAGAAAGTTCTTTGGCCGAGTTCAGGCTGAGCACCTTGCAACCGGTTTTGCTGGCTTGGCGGATGCGCTGGGCAAACAAGGGGTGGTCTTTGCGCAGGTTGGAACCCACCACCAGGGCGGCCTGCAGCTTGGACAAGGAAGCAATCGAGGTGCCCAGCCAGCGCGCGCCTTCAAAGGGCGTGAACTCGGCATGGCGCAGGCGGTGGTCAATGTTGTCACTGCCCAGGCGGCGCATCAAGAGGCCCGCCAGGTAAAGCTCTTCGACGGTGCTGTGCGGGCTGACCAGTGCGCCCAAGCTTTGGGGGCCGTGGTCTTGGGCAATTTGCTTCAAGCCATTGGCCACGTATTCCAGCGCGGTTTGCCAGTCCACCTCGCGCCACTGGCCGCCTTGCTTGATCATGGGCGCGGTCAGGCGGTCGGGCGAGTTAAGAGCCTCGTAGGAAAAACGGTCGCGGTCGGCCAGCCAGCATTCGTTGACCGCCTCGTTTTCCAGCGGCAACACGCGCATGACGGTGTAGTGCTTGACCTGCACGCCAAGGTTGGTGCCAGTGGAGTCGTGCGGGCTGATGGACTTGCGCCGTGACAACTCCCAGGTGCGGGCGCTGTAGCGAAAGGGCTTGCTGGTGAGCGCGCCCACGGGGC
>CAMCUN010000110.1 GCA_945878995.1 Polaromonas sp. YR568
GCGCTTTTACCATTGGCTTTTTGATCTACATCCCCTTCATCGTCATCGACTTGATCGTGGCCAGTGTGCTCATGTCCATGGGCATGATGATGCTCTCGCCCATGATGATCTCCATGCCTTTCAAGCTCATGCTTTTTGTGTTGATCGACGGTTGGGCCCTGATCATGGGCACGCTGACCGCCAGCTTTGTCACCTGAATTGAGGATTTCTAATGGATTCCGCTCTTGTCATCGAGTTGGCCACCCAGGCCTTGTGGATCACTGTGCTGGTCGCGGCCCCGCTGTTGGTGGTGGCCTTGGGCGTGGGCCTGGCCATTGGCATCATTCAAGCTGCCACCTCCATCAACGAGGCGACGCTGAGCTTTATCCCGAAATTGCTGGCCATTGCCGTCACCTTGGCCGTGGTGGGCGGCTGGCAAATTGCCACCATGGTGGACTACACCCGGGCTTTGTTTTTGCGCATCCCAACCTTGTTCACCTGAAAGCTGTTTGTGATTTCGATTGCCGCCATTGACCTCGTTGAGCACTTTTTTGCGCTCATGTGGCCCATGCTCAGGTTGTCGGCGCTGATGTTGGCCGCCCCCGTGTTTTCTTTGCCCGCCATGACGGTGCGGCTGCGCATCATGTTTGCGCTGGTGCTGGCCGTCATGGTCTACCCCATGCACGACTGGCCGCGCATAGACCCGATCTCGCCCGAGGGCATGGCCGAGATCTTCAACCAAATTTTGATAGGCCTGCTCATGGGCCTGATCTTGCAGGTGGTTACCGCCGCCGTGGTGGTGGGTGGCCAGGCCATCTCCAATGCCATGGGCTTGTCCATGGCCACGCTGATTGACAGCAGCTTGGGGAACGTGCCAACCATCTCGCAGTTTTTCATTGTGCTGTCCACGCTCATTTTTGTGGGGCTGGGCGGCCATGGCTTGCTGGTGGCCTTGATTGTGGAGAGCTTTGCCACGCTGCCGGTGGGCAAACCTTTGGACTTTGCCCAGGTGTGGCCTACCATATTGACTTGGAGCACCATGATTTTCTTGGGCGCGCTGCTGATCTCGCTGCCCGTGATGGTGACGCTGCTGTTCATCACCATTGGCCTGGGCGTCATCACCCGCGCGGCACCGAGCCTGAATATTTTCTCGGTCGGCCTGCCGGCGACCATCGTGCTGGGCTTTGGCGTGCTGATCATGGCCATGAGCAGCATCTGCGTGCGCATTCAGGGCCTGTGGGTCCAGGCCCTGGGCCAGGTGCGCATCATGGTCGGTTTGGGCTGAACAAAGGTAATGCATGTCTGAGTCCAGCGCAGAAAAGTCAGAAGCCCCCACAGGCCGGCGCCTGTCCAAGGCCATTGAAGAGGGCAACGTCGCCCGCAGCCCCGAGTTGCCGGCCGCGGCCGTGATGATTTCCGCCATGGGCGTGATCATGTTCATGGGCCATTGGTGGGTCTCCAAAATGGCCCGCGAGATGACCGCTGGCCTGAGCTTGGACCGCAAGGCCCTGGAGACCCCGGCTTTGCTGCCTGCTTTGTTTTTCAACGCCGTGGCCGACGGCTTGCTGATGGTCTTGCCGCTCATGCTTTTTACCGCTGTGGTGGCCATTGCCGCCTCGGGCGTGACGGGCGGTTTTCACTTTTCAATCCAGGCCATTGGGCTCAAGTGGAGCAAGCTCAGCCTGATTGGTGGTTTCAAACGCATGTTTGGCACCCATGGCGCTGTGGAGCTGCTCAAGTCCGTGGCCAAGTGCGCGGTGGTCTCGGTGGTGCTGTGGGTCTTGGTCAACAAGCACATGACAGAGCTGCTGTCTTTGGGCAACATGGACATGGAAACAGCGCTGGGCGCCACGGGCAGACTGATTACTGAATCGGCCATGTGGCTCACGCTCAGTCTGGTGTTCATTGCCTTGGTGGATGCGCCTTACCAAAAGTGGAGCTACATCAAAAAACTGCGCATGACCAAGCAAGAGGTCAGGGACGAGATGAAAGACTCCGAGGGCCGCCCCGAGGTCAAGCAGCAAATTCGCCGCCGCCAGCGCGAGATGTCCAACGCTCGCATGATGACCAAGGTCAAAGACGCCGACGTCATCATCACCAATCCCGAGCACTTTGCCATTGCGCTGTCGTACGACCCCACCTCCGACGGCGCGCCCATGCTGCTGGCCAAAGGCGCCGACCACGTGGCTGCCCGCATCCGAGAAGAAGCCCGCATCCATGGCGTAGAAATTTTCTCTTCGCCCGAGCTCGCCCGTGCGCTGTACTTCACCACCGAGGTGGACCAGCCCATCCCCGAGGCGCTGTACCACGCCGTGGCTCCCGTCATTGCCTACATCTTTGGTCTGGCCAGTGTGCGGCCCGGGGTCGAACCCATGGCCAGGCCTACGCCCAAGGTGCCCGAGTCCATGCGCTTTGACGCCGAGGGTCGCCTGCAAACGGTGGAGCCATGAACCTGCGCTCAGACCTCGCCCTGATGCTCAGCGGCCACACGGCCGTGCCGCCGTGCCTGCTGTTCAGGCACGCCGACGGCATGCGCCTGGACGGCTGCATCACGCTGCTGGTGCAAGAAGGCCAGAACCTGGCTTTGTCCAGCCTCGCCGAAGCCGCGCTCGACCATTACGCCGACCTCTTGGTCAACCGCCTGCGCCGCGCCGTCAACTGCCCGGTGGAGGTGTACTTTCCCGCCAGCACCGCCGCGCTGGTGCAGCGCTTTGAGGACTTGGTGGCCCGCATGACGCTGCAGCAAGCCATGGCCGTGGTGCCAGGCGCGGCGCCCGAGCGCATTTGGTTGGTGCACGAAGCCGGCGCCCTGGCACCCAGCGAGTTACAGCTGTTGATGCGTTTGGTGGGCAACTTTCCGGGGGCGGGGGTACGCGTGGTGCTGCTTTTTGGCGCCACGGCGGCAGGCCGCAAGGGCTTTGAGTCGCCCGGTCGCCGCTTTGCCCGCTGGGACATTCAACCACCCTCTGAGGAGGAGGCCAGCAACATGCTGGCCCATGCCCGCCTGGCGGGGGGCGAGTCGGTGGTGTCTGGCCTGCTGGGCCTCTTGGGACGCTCACCGGGTTCGGCCTTCACAGCCATGACCAGCGATGTGCCGTCTTCGTCGCCTTCTTCTTCCGAGTCATCTTCTCAGCAAGCTTTTCAATCCTGGCAACTTGCCGATGCCGACCCCACGCCCGTGACCGTGCCTGTGCTGGCTGCGCCCCCTTTGTCCGCTTTGCCCACGGCTGCTGCCAAGCCCGCAGCCCAGGCCATGCCCGCCTGGCTGCGTTGGCCCACTTGGCTTCAAGTGGGCAGCCTGGGCCGCCCGCCCATCGTGCGCGTCAGGCCCGTGGCCACAGCACGCGAGTTGCTGGCTTCGGCGCGCACCGAGCCCGCGCTTGACCCCCTTGGCTTGCCCCCCAGCCTCAGCTCCCCTGCAGTTGAATCGGTCTTGCCCGTGGTGCAAGACGTGGCCGCCAAGCCCCGGCGCGCCGCTGTGCTGCTTGAGCGTGCCCTTGTGCTGGTCAGTCGGCTGCCGCTGTGGGCAACTCGCCTGAGCCAGCTCGCTCGCTCAGTTGGCACCCAAGCGCGCGGGCGCCTGCGCCGCTCGTCACCGCTCTCAGTTGCCAGGCCTGGGTCGCTGCCAGCGCCTGACCCCGTCAAGACTTCCCCTGTCGTTTCTACGACAGCCCAAGAGCTGCCCCCTAACTCCAATGGACCGCGCCCATGACCGATCCCTTCATCGTTCGCCAAGACACCCCTCATGAAGTGACGGTCACTGAAGGCGCTCAAGTGGCCTCCACACGCTCCAACGACCCGTACGGCCCGCAGGTGCGCAAGGTGCTGGCCAGCGAGGATGCGGATGACAGCGAGGCAGAGCAGGGCCTCGACATTCCGCCCCCTCTGGCCCATTCTGAGACCGCCCCCGGTGGCCAAATCTTTGAGCGCCACGCCTCCTCGGCCCCTGTGGACACGCAGTCCGTGCCTGAGGCGCGCGCCAGCGATCCAGAGAGTCAGGCCATTGTGTTTGAACGCTCGCTTCAGTCTGAAGACGCCGCGGCCGCCCCCGACACGCCCGCCCCCCCGCCATTGGCAGGCGGTGTGGTGTTTGAGCGCTCCATTCAAGATTCGCAAGCAGAGGCTGTGGGCTCCCTGCCTGAGACCCCGCCAGCCCCAGGCATGGTGACAGAGCGTTCTTTGCAAGACCACCACGAGCTGCTACCTGAAGGCCCGGCCCCAGCGCCAGCCAGCGAGGGCCCGTCGTTTGAGCGGTCCAGTTCAGACCGGTTTGTGGCAGCCCCTGAGGGCAACCCGCTGCCCGACAACTTTCAAACCCTGCCGCCTGAAGGCAGGGCCGCGCCCGACCGTTTTGTCGCCCCGGCCGAAGGGTCTGCCCCCGTCAATGTGCAGCTTATTCCTGAGCCTGTGCTTCGTCCTGAGGCGCCTTTGGCCCCAGTTCTACCCGAACTGCCGCCTGTGCCCACCGCCCAAGCCCAGGCTGAGTTGCTGGAAGTGGCCAAAGAAATCCAAGAAGAGGTTGAAGAAACCCTGGGTGCTGCCGATCCCGTGTGGGTAGAGATGGATTTCCCCGCCCGGGTCATCCGGCTCAAGATAGAAAACGACAAAGTCCGCGCCAAGCTCGAGCGCCTCGAAGCCCTGACTCGCTCGGTCTGAGCAGACTTTAGTCAAGACAGGAACTTTTCCCCATGGACCAGACCAATCATTCCGCCGTCACCGGCCAAGCCGACCACTCAGACCATGAGGCCACCACCGACGGCCAAGTGGTCCAAGACATGAAGGACATGAAGCTGGTGGTCATGGACTCGGCCGAGCTCGCCACCCGCGCTGCCAGCCTGGCGGCCGACGCCGGCGTCAGCCTGCGCACCACGGTCAAAGACTTGGGGCTTGTCAACCGCAAGCAAAACAAGTGGACCCTCATCATGCTGTCGGTCGCCGGTGGGGTTTTGCTCATCAGCTCTGTGCTCTTCGTCATCATGAGCGCGCGCATCGCCTCGCGCGTGGACATGCTCGACGAGATGCTGGTGGCCGTGAGCAAACGCGTCACCGAGATGGACGCCTCGCTCGAGATGGTGGGCAGCACAGAAGAAGCCATCAAGGCGGTGGTCAACAAACAAGGCGCGATGCTGGCCTCCCAAGCGAAAATTGACGCCCGCTTGGACCAGGTGCTCAAAAGCGCACAAGACATCCCCGAGCTCACCTCCAAGCAAGTGGAGCTGCGCATGCAAGCGCTCACCAAGCAAGTGGCCGCACTCGAAGCCAGGTTTCAGTCCCAAGGCTCTTCATCGTCCCGCATGGCCAGCCAACTCAAGTCCATGGAAACTGTTCTGGGCGAGACCAGCGCCATGAAGCGCGAGCTCGAACTCATGGCCCGCCAACAACGCGAACGCCAAGCCCAAGAATCGGCCCAGGCCGCTCAGGCAGCCGCCAAGGCCAGAGAAAAATTGGTGCAATACCCCAGGGCGCAAAGCGACAAGCCCTGAGCCCCGATTAGCTTCTTCGTCTGGGGTGCTCCCCGATTCACTCCCCCCCCCTCTGGGGGAGGGCAGGGGTGGGGGCATCGCGTGGCACAGACGTTTCCTCATGCGTGCCCCTCTCCCCAGCCCTCTCCCCAAAGGGGCGAGGGAGCAAAGCAAAGCCCCGTCCGCCCTGTAGGAGCCAGCCTGCTGGCGAATCTGTGCGGGCAAGGTGCATCACCCGAGGCGAATATCGCCGGCAGGCTTGTCTCCTACAAGGGAAGGGCTGAAAGACCCCCACACGCCAACACCTTGTCAGGCGTTCAGTGCGGCAGGCCTCAGCGAATATTTTTGGATTTTCTCAATCAGCGTGGTGCGCTGCAAACTGAGCAGGCGGGCTGTTTGGGAGACGTTGCCGTCGGTGCGGCTCAGAGCCTGCATGATGAGGTCGCGCTCGATGTCGGCGAGCCGGTCTTTCAGGCTCAGGCCTTCGGGGGGCAGCACAGGGGCGGCCATGCCTTGGGCCAGCATGATGATGCTTTCAACGTCGCTGACTGCATCTGCAACCGGAGCCTCAGGCGCAGGGGAGGGCGCGGCAATCAGGCTGGGCTCCAGGGAGGTGGCTGGGTTGGCGCAGCGTTCGGCTTGAATGGCGGCCAGGCCCTTGGGCAGCAGGGTGGGCGGCACCATGTCCAGCGCCAGGTGCTGGCCGGTGAACAAGGTGCTAAAGCGGTCCATGAGGTTGGACAACTCGCGCACATTGCCAGGCCAGGCATAGCTTTGAAGGGCGCTGGTGAAGTCTTGCGTGAAGCTGATGGGCGCGCTGCCTTTGGGGGCAAAGCGGCGGGCAAAGCTGTCTATGAGTTCGGGCAGGTCTTCGCCGCGCTCGCGCAGGGGCGAGGTGTGCAGCGGCAGCACGTTCAGGCGGTAGTAGAGGTCTTCACGAAAGCGCCCGGCGGCAATTTCGGCCTCCAGGTCGCGGTGGGTGGCGGCCACCACGCGCACGTCTATGCTGATGGGCTTGCTGCTGCCAATGGGGTCCACCGTGCGCTCTTGCAGCACGCGCAGCAGCTTGACCTGCATGTCCAGCGGCAGGTCGCCAATCTCGTCGAGAAAGAGCGTGCCGCCATGGGCCAGCTCAAAACGGCCAACGCGGTCGGCCATGGCGCCGGTGAATGCGCCTTTGCGGTGGCCAAACAGCTCGCTCTCAATCAAGTCTTTGGGGATGGCCGCGCAGTTGATGGGCACAAAATTCCCACCCCGTCTGCTGGACTGCTCGTGCAGTGCCCGGGCGACCAGCTCTTTGCCCGTGCCACTCTCGCCCGTGATCAGCACGGTCGCGGGCGAATCGGCCACGCGGCCGATCATGGTCCGCACGGCCTGTGAGGGCAGGCTGTTGCCGAGGTAAGTGGGGGTGGATTGGCGACTCATGTATACCAAATGATCAATATCTGGATATTGACATAAAAAGATACAAAAAAGGCAGAATGTTAATAATAGTATTTAGAGTGTTACATGTTTGTTGTGTTTATGCCGCGCTGCGGGGCCATCACGCCAGCTGGCAGGCCTCAAGAATGCAGGCCTGCTGCCGATTCAAAGGCGTGGGCAGTGCGGTTTGACCTGCCCGGTATGTTCAAAGGACACCGCATGACTTCTTTTTTGCGTTTTCACGCCCTGGCCCGCCGCTCCGTGGCCGCATTGGCCTTGTTGAGCCTGACGGCTTGCACCACCATTCCTTTGCTGATGCCCAAGGTCGAGCTCGAACCTAAACCCGCTGCCTCGGCAGGCATGATCGCGCCCTTGGTTGAAAAGCGTGAAACCCTCACTGCCACCGGCTACGCCGTGGTCAGTGTGCAAAACCACCGCAACCCCGCGCAGCAGCGGCTCATGGCCATTCGGGCATCCAAGCTCGACGCCTACCGCTCCCTGACCGAGCAGGTCTACGGCCAGCAGCTCGACGCCACCACCACCGTGGCCGACATGACGGTGCAAAGCGACACCTTCCGCACCAAGGTGGAGGGTGTGATTTACGGCGCGGTGCTGGTGAGCATCAGCCCCGCTGGCGACGACACCTACGAGACCACCCTCACGCTTGACCGCAGCGTGGTGCAAGACCTTCGCACTCTGTACCTGGGCCAAGTGATGGCCAAGGGCCGCTGAGCTTGAACTTGGCCATTGAAGCTTTTGCTTTTTAAGTTCAGCCATGTGGCCCCGCTTTAACCCCCCATCTGCCAAGCCAGCCTTGTTGGCCCTGGCCTTGTGCAGCCATGTCGCCGTTCAAGCGGCCGGCTTGAGCGCCGAAGAGCGGCTTGAAGCCGTGCGCCAAGAACTGCTGCAAACCACCTTGCAAGGCGCCACACTGGTGCAAAGCACGGCCTGGGTTGACGCGCAGGGCGCGCTGCGCGAGTCCAGCAGCTTCAAGCACGGCATGCAAGTGCGCGGTGTGCGCGTGTTGTCTTACCAGCGCGATGTCGACGGCCAACCCCGCGCCCAGGTTCAGTGGCAAGGCCAGCAAGACTCGGCCAAGCCCACACCTGCAGCGCCTGCCGCCAAACCACTTTCTGCAGATGCTGTGGCTCCCGCCAAGCCCGCGGCCTGCGCGCCAGAGGGCAGGCTCAGGCATGTGCTGGGCCTCAGGCTGAGTGTGCCCAGCCGCAGCGCTGATCAAGAGGCCCATTTGTTTGACGATGCCCGCCGATTGCTGGCCGAGGGCTGGGCGCTGGCGGGTGAGTCGGCCCGCCATTGGCGCTTGCTGCAGCAAACCTCTGCCTTGCCAGACACCTTGCCGGCCTCTAGCAGCTCTGCCGCCTACTTGCGCTTGCTCACCGCCGGCGCCGCCGCCGTACAGCCCGCCTGGGTGGCCCACATGCGCTTAGAGCCCTTGCCGACTGAAAGCAATTGGTTCAAGTGGTGGGAGGCGCCCACCCCCCGCTTGCGCCTGAGCCTGTTGGTGAGCGCTGCCGACGGCACGGCCGTGTTTCAAACCCGCGCCGACCTGTCCATGCCGGTGCAAATCAGCCGCTGGGCACCGCCCCGGCTGGCGCCCGCCGCCCGAGTGGCGCTGGCGCAATTGGTGGTGCAATGGAGCGAGGCCCTGAGCGATCGCTTGGCCTGCCAGCCTGTCAAGGTGCAGGTGCTGCAGTCGCAGGCCGACCGTGTGCAGGTGGACCAAGGCAGCATGGCCGGCATGCGGGTGGGCGAGGAGTGGTTGATTTCTGACCGCCAACGCGTGCCCCAGCGCCTGCTGGAGCCTGGCGCGGCCCAAGCCATTGTGCTGGCGCGGGTGGAGCGGGTGGACGTTCAGCGCGCCGAGCTCAAGGTGCTGGCCGGCCCCACCGACCAAGTGCGCCCCCAGTGGCAAGCCTGGCCTGTACAGGCACCGTGATGTTCAGTCACAATTTGTTTGCATTTCGTTTGTTCCCGGAGATGTCCATGAAGCCCACACCCACTCCCGCCGCCTTGGCCTTGCCTGCAGTTTTGTGGGGCCGTGCGCAGCGACTGTCATTTTTTGCGGGCTTCATGCTGGTGCTGGCCGCCTTGAGTTTGAGCCTCCAAGCGCAGGCGGCCGAGCCTTCAGCCAAGCCGGCCACAGAGCCCGGTCGCAGCTATGTGGTGGCCCGCGGCGACACGCTGGACCGCATCATTCATAAAACCATGGCTCAGAGCCCGCTCAGAATTGAGCTTTTGCGCGAAGCCCTGGCCGCCGCCAACCCCCAAGCCATTGCCAGCGTGCGCAACCCGCGCCTCAAAGCCGGTGCAGTGCTTCAGCTGCCCGACCACGAGGCCTTGCTGCGCGCAGCCGTGCTTCCCTTGCTGCCGTCTGTGGGCATGGCCTCGCACCCCACACCCAACGATGCAGACAACCGCAAGCGCTGGGTGCGCTACCCCTGATTGCAAGCCCACCAGGCACCAGCCCGCCTGAGCCCCACCATGCATGGGCATGCCGTGGGCAAGGGGCTGGGCATGTGGGGGCGGCCCTGTGGCAACACTTTGCCTGAGTTTCCTGCGATGGGGCTGCCATGCTAGGGTCCAGCCTCATCAGCCCGGTGCCCGGCTCGGTCACCCCCATCTTCCTAGAAGGCAAATTGTTGCCGCTCACCACGGCGCAGGCCCGCGAGCTCAAGCTCAAAGACAGCGAGGTGGTGCACGCCCTGGTGCAAGCGCGCTCCGCAGGCAACCTCGACCTGGTGATTCGCGGCCGCGAGATGAGCTTTCCCAACGGTGTGGGGCCAGCCTCCTGGTTGCCCGGCCAACAAGTAGAGCTGCAGGTCAAAGCAACCGCCCAAGGCCTGGCGCTCTTGCCCATGGGCGCCGCCCCCACCGAGACCAGCGCCGCTCAGTTTTTCTCCCGCATTGGCAACCTGCTGTTTCGCCCACCTGGCCTGCAGGTGCTGGCCCAGCTGTTCAAGCCCGGCGTGCTCGACGCCATGCTGCAAAACGCAGGCCGCGCTGACCTGCAAAACCAGTGGCGCGGCATGCAGCTGTCCATGGCGCAGCTCAACCCCCAGGCCCTGGGCCAGGCCATGGCCGCCGCCCTGGGCTCTGAAACCTGGCTCTCGCGCGGCCAGCTGCCACCGCCAGACGACCCCAAACAATTGATTCGCCGCCTGCTGGCGGCCTTGTCCAACAAAGACGAGGGCGAGGTGGATGAAAGCGCCATCGACAGCGTGACCGAGCTGGGCGAGCTGCGCCAGGCCATTGACGAGCTGGAGTCGGCCCAGGTGCAGGCCGTGCAGGCCCAGGCCCAGCGCGAATTGCTGTTCACCTTTGTGCTGCCTTTCAAAGACGCCGAGCCCGTGGAGCTGCAATTTCGCCGCCCCCCCCGCCAGGGCGATGAGCAGCCGCCATTTATTGTGAACGTGCATTCACGCAACGAGGCACTGGGCGAGATTTGGCTTAAAACCCAGCTCAATGGCCTTGACAAGGTCGAGCTCACCATGTGGGCGCTGCAAGGCGGGGTGGTCGATCAGGCCAAAAGCCGCAGCGCCGAGCTGGCCAGCACCCTCACCGAGGCCGGCCTCACCATGCAGTCTTTCCAGGTGATTCACGGCCCCCGCCCCGACAGCCAGCCCGACTGGAAGCCTTCGGGCCGCGGCATGGTGGTGGACTTGAGCGCTTGATGGCCATGAGCTTTCGCAAACAAGCCATCGCCGTGGAATACGGCAAAAACACCACCCCCGTGGTGACCGCCAAGGCCGAGGCCGAGCTGGCCGAACACCTCATTGCCGAAGCCCGCCGCCAAGGCATTTACGTCACCGAAGACCCGCAACTGGTGGCCCTGCTCAGCCGCGTGAACGTGGACCAAGAAATCCCGCCCGAGCTGTTCACGGCCGTGGCGGTGATTTTGTCGTGGGTGTATTGGTT
>CAMCUN010000111.1 GCA_945878995.1 Polaromonas sp. YR568
AAAGCCACAACGCTCTATGGCTACCTGACTTTGTCCTACAACTCCACCAACGGGTTGTTGCAGGCCAAAAAGCGCTACACCTACAGCTACACCACGTCCGGCACCATCAATACGCCGACGTGGACCGAAGTGACCCCCTTCAGCCAGGCCGATTACTACGTGAATTTCACCGGTGGCGTTTACAAATTGGTCTCATCGGTGTCGCAGGCCACCCCGCTGTATTTGTACAACTCGCCCATCGATTTGGGCGTACCCGCCTTCATGAACCCGAAGAGCGTGGCTTTCGTCACCAACGAGCCTGCCCCCTTCATGTCCAAGGTGACCGTCGCTCAAACAGAGGGCATCAACGGGACCATTTACAAATCTGTCAACAGCACCTACAGAAGCCAGGTGGCCACGGCCGGGCCCGACGCCAATACCAAATTGGCCGCTGAAACCATGTTGGCGACCATCAAAACCACGGTGGAAGCCAGTGGCGGCAAATTGCGCTATTCGCCTGCCGTGTACACGGCTTACCGCGACGCTGCCTTGGCCACCAAGTTGGTCAGCGACTCCATTGCCGACGGCACACCGGGGCAAAATCTGGTGCCTTATGTCTATTTCACCAACGAAAAAGACGCAAGCAATGTCTACCACCCCTTCATGGTGGTGGTGGCCTACGGCAACCAAGCCTCGCCCAACGGGCTGGTGGATGTGGCTCGCCCACCCGGCTACGGCACAGGTTCCTACGGCACCTCCAAGGTCACGCGGTTTTCCAACCTGGAAAACTACGTCCATATGATCCCCATGCGCGATTACGGCCAGGTCACTGCGGTGATGGACAACTCATCCGTCATCACCAAAAACCTGTGGACAGCGCGCACGGTAAGCAGCCTGGCCGCCAACGTCTACACCTACGCAGACGAGACCGACAACGGCATTTTGATTGACGGCTCGGTCATGTTCCCGGCCTACAACAACACGCTGGTGCCCTCCCATGTGACCGGCGAGTTGTCTGCCAGTGGCTGCCATGTGGGGCAAGGCGGGGGCGGACCGCACTGCCACGCCGATGGCTATCAGGCCGGCTTTGGTCTGGCGCTCTACAACGACCTTGACTACGTGAACAAATCGCACCCGCCCTTGATTGGCTTTGGCTACGACGGCATCGCCTTGTTTGGCAAATACCGGGGCAGCAGCGACTCAGGCCTGCTGGGTTACAGCACCAGCTTGGATGAGTTTGGTGGGCACAACCACGACGGCATTGGCTACCACTACCACGCCCACACTGTGGCCGACCACACGCCGGTGGGGCAAACGGCGGGGTCCACCTATCCAACGACCATGTATGTGTTGATGAAAGGTGCCTACATTGGCAAGGTCACCACGGTGCCCTGCTTCAGGGGCAGAACCAATTTCAGCAGCAATAAATACATGGGGGGAACGGTGACTTCCTCGGCTTGTCCATAAATAGGCTGCTGTGTTTGGGCCAGTGTCGTTTCCCTCTGCTTGCGCCAGGCGCGAATGGGCTGCTTGAGTCTTCCATGACACTCCCCCCAAGGCTACTTCGCTCATGGCTGCTCGCTTTGCTGCTGGTCTGCCCTGCATGGGCAGTGGCAGCCGATGTGCACTACAACCAAATGCACATCCAACGCGAGGGCGGGAACAGGTTTGTGGTGGCGCTGAGTTTGAACCTCACCCAAGTTTTGCACCAGGTCTTGGCGCCTCAGTCGTCGCTGGCTGATTTTTTAAAGACCTATTCAGACGCGCCTGACAAAGTGCTGCAAATTGCCCTGGCCAAGGCCGGCACCGAGTTGGGCCAAAAGTCCTTCATGGTGCTGCCGACAGGGGCCAAGGTGGGGATTCGCGATTGGCAGTTTCCCCCTCTTGCAGCGCTGCGCGAGTCCCTCAAGGCCCATGCTTTTTTGCTTGAGTTGCCATCCACCACCCCGGCTCATGTGCCCCCCATGATCGTGCAGGCTCTAGGTCATAGCAAAACCCCTGTGGGCCGCGCGCAATTGCAAGTGCACAAAGTACTGCACCCGCTGTGGGTGGTACAGCCGCACGATCAGTTGTGGCTCACCGAGCAAATTCCGCTGGCCATTGTGAATTTTGAATGAGCGCTTGGTTCCACATATTGGGTGCGTGGGGGCGACCCAAGCCAAGCAAGCGCCAGGCTCTGGCGTGGGCGGCGCTGCTGCTGGGCTTGTGGATGTGGACGGGTCAGGCCAGGGCGCATTTGATGCCGGCACAGCAAGGCAGCTTGCATGTGCAAGGCTCCACGGTGCTGGCCATGGTGGCGCTGCCCGTGTCTGCCCTCAGCCAGGTGGACGACGATGGCGATGGCCGTTTGTCCGACACCGAAGTGCAAACCCACTTGGACAGCATCAAAAACCAGGTGAAAGCGCAGTTTCGGCTGTTCAAGGGCGACACGCCTGGGCGCGTGGAGCAATTGCAAATCCTGGCCGAGGAAGATGAAAGAACACCCCCCCTGGCAAGCGGGCCCACGGCCTTGACCCCAAGCGCCGGGGCGGCTTATTTTTTGATGCTCATGAAAGTCAGTTTTGCCGGCGCGCCCGAGCCATTGCGTTTAGAGGTGGATCTGTTTGGCAGCGCCGCGCGCGAGCGCCAACTCACGCTCAAGATAACCCGTGGTGAGGACACCGAGGCCGTGGTGTTGACTCCCTGGCGCAACACCCACCAGTTGTTCCGTACACCTCTGAAGGTCTTGCAGGACTACACGCTGGTGGGCATGGAGCATATTTTGTTGGGTTGGGACCATTTGACCTTTTTGCTCACGGTGCTGGTGGCTGCCAGCGGCTGGAGCTATTGGTGGCGCGTGCTCACTGGGTTCACGGTGGCGCACAGCATCACCTTGACGGCCACCTTGTTCGGGTTTTTGAATGCGCCCACCAAATGGGTGGAGCCCCTGATTGCGGCCAGCATTGTGCTGATGGCCGGGCTCAACTTGGTGCAGCACAGGGCGGTGCTGGGCCAGCGCCTGCTGCTTGTGTTTGCATGCGGCTTGTTGCACGGCATGGGGTTTGCCTCGGCCATTTCTGAGTTGGGCTTGCATGGCGCCTACCAATGGACCAGCATTTTGGGCTTCAATCTGGGCATTGAATTGGGGCAAATCTTGATTTTGCTGCTGTTCTTGGCGCTCACCAAAGGGCTGGGCCATGTGGCTTGGGCCCAGGCTGTGCACCAGCGCATGGGCAAATTCTCACTGGAGCGCTGGGTCTCAGCCCTGGCCTTGGCGGTGGGCGTGTTTTGGCTGGTGGAGCGCTTGATGGAGTGAGGCGACCAGCCCGCCAAACTAAAACGCCGCCCAGGTGCTCAAGCTCAGTCGATCTTGGCGCCAGAGGCTTTGACCACGGCGGCCATGCGCACGTAGTCGGCGGCCAGCAGCTTGCCAAAGTCGGGGTTGGACAGGGCGCGCGGCTCAATGCCTTGCTTGTCTAGGCGCTCCAAAATAACCGGGTCTTTGAGCAGTTTGGTCATGGCCGCGTTGATGCGCGTGGCTTCGGCCACTGGTGTGGCGGCGGGGCCGAGCAGGCCAAACCAGGAATCAAACTCATAGCCGGGCAGGCCGCTTTCGGCAATGCTGGGCAGCTCGGGCAGGTACTTGCTGCGCTTGAGGGAGGTCACGCCTAAGAGGCGGATGCGGCTGTCTTTGGTGAAAGCCAAGGCGCCAATGCTGGCGGCAATCACAGCCTGGGCCCGGCCGGAAATCACCTCGTTGATGGCTTCGCCCGTGGCCTTGAGCGGGATGTGCACCACGTCAATGCCGGCCAGGCCGTTGAAGTACGCCATGGACAAATGCGTGGCGCTGCCCACGCCGGCGGTGGCGTAGTTCATCTTGCCTGGGTTGGCCTTGGCGTGGCGGATGTACTCCGCCGCGTTCTTGGCCGGCACGTCCGGGTGCACCATCAGCACATAGCTGGCGCTGCCCACGTGGGCCAGTGGCGCAAAGTCTTTTTGCGGGTCGTAAGCCAGCTTGGTGTAGAGCGAGCCGGCAATGTTGTGGCTGGCTGCTGACATGACCATCACCGTGCCGTCGGCCTCGGCCCTGGCCACAAAGCCGGTGCCCACCGTGCCGCCGGCACCGGCGCGGTTTTCAACAATCACGGTCTGGCCGAGCGCTGCGCCCAGCTCCACCGACATGGAGCGCGCCAGTATGTCCTGAACCCCGCCCGCAGCAAAGGGCACGACCACGCGCACCGTCTTGGTGGATTGGGCCTGGGCCATCCCAAAGGCCGACAGCAAAGCCGTGCCAAAACTCGAAACCAACAAGTCGCGTCGCTGCATCATGGTGCGATGTCCTCAAGTAAGAAGTTAAGTAAAAAAATCAGTTGACGCACAGGCGGTCAGCCAGTCGACGCATGAAGCGCTCGCACCAGGCCAGCTGCTCCAGCGTCACCCATTCGTTGGGTTGGTGCGCTTGCGCAATATGGCCGGGGCCGCAGACGATGGTGGGCACACCGGCCTGGGCAAACAATGCAGCTTCCGTGCCAAAAGACACTTTGCCCACGCCATTGGCAGGGTCCAACTGGGCGCAGTCAAAGCACAGCTGGGCAATCTCGCTGTCCGCGGCCGTGGCAAAGCCGGGCAGCACCGACTTGAGTTCATGCGTGAAGCCCGTGCCAGGCGACACCGCTTGCATGGCAGGCACCAGGCTGTCGGCAAAAGCCTTGGCGTTGGCGAACAAGGCTTCGGGCGTGTTCAGGTGGTGGTGGCGAATTTCCCAGGTCACCTCACACTGGCGAGGAATGATGTTGAGCGCCGTGCCGCCTGCAATCACGCCGGTATGCACAGTGGTGTGGGGCACGTCGTAAATGGGGTCAAACGGGCCATGCGCCACCAACTCGCGGTGCAAGCTCTTGAGGTGGGCGACAAATTCGCAAGCGATTTCTACCGCGTTCACCCCCTGCGGGGTGAGGGAGGAATGGGCCTCAAACCCGTGCACGGTGGTCTTGTACGCATGCTTGCCCTTGTGCGCAATCACCACTTGCATGCCCGTGGGCTCGCCCACGATGCAGCCTGCGGGTTTGAACCCTTGGGCCTGTATGTCGGCGATCAGGCGACGCACGCCAATGCAGCCGACTTCTTCGTCATAGCTGAAGGCCAGGTGCACAGGCCGCTTGAGTTGGCGCTTGAGCAACTCGGGCACCATCATCAAGGCGGTGGCACCAAAACTCTTCATGTCGGTCACGCCCCTACCAAACATCTTGTCGCCTTGGATGCTCACCTGGAAGGGGTCTGTGTCCCAAGGCTGGCCGTCCACGGGCACCACGTCGGTGTGGCCAGACAAAACAATGCCGCCGGTCTTGGTTTGACCGTCATGCGCAGGCAGCGTGGCCCACAAATTGGCCTTTTTGCCGCTGTCGTCATAGGTGCGGCTGCAACTGATGCCCAGGCCGTTCAAGTAAGCCTCGGTCCAGTCCAGCAAAGGCAGGTTGCTGTCCCGCGAGACGGAGGCAAAAGACACCCATTTTTCAATGAAGGGCAAAGCGGCCAGGCTTGGCGTGACGGCGGCCAAAGGGGCGGGGGCGTTCATGGCAAGCTCCTGAAAACGCGGGGTAAAAAGCACATCCGCGGATGATAGCCGGGGCGGTGCGAGGCCTCTTGTTCACCCCGGGCGAGGTCTTGAGCTTGCGTCTGAATCTTCAGGTCTGAGGGACCAGGCAGGACCTGTCCACCCTGGCCACACCCGTCTGAAGTCCCTAGCCTAGGCCATGCTGCCAAGCTGGGCCAGCGACACGCTGTCGGCCTGGATATGGCGTTGAAACTCGGGCGCAGTGTTGGCCCAGTCCACGACATCAACCCGCCATGGCAAGTCGCTGCAGGCAAAGGCCTCTTGCAATTGGCCCAAGGTGCTCAAGGGGGTGGGCGTGTCACCCATGATGACCAAGTCGAGGTCAGAGTAGGGCTTGGGCGTGCCCCGCGCACGGGAGCCAAACAGGCGCACATCAGATGCGGGCAGCCACTCAGCGACAAGGGCGTTCACGAGCGCCAGCTCTTGCGCGCTCATGCCATGGTTCAATTTATTCAACTGTGTCCTCCAGTCGGGCCAGCAAAAGGCGGGCGTTCAACAGGAAGGCTTGCGTACCTGCAAAGACCTGTTGGGCCTTTTGCGGGTCGTAGGTGTGGGCGGTGATGTTGCGCATTTGGCGGTAGGCAAACCAAGCGGGTACATCTGAAATCAAGCCTTTTTCGGCCGCCATGCGCAGCACGTCCTTAAAGTTGGAAAAGTCCACTTCGCTGGGGTTCAGGGCGTCCAGTTCAAGTCGGCGGCGCAGCATTTTGGTGCTGATCTCATAGACAAATTCAAAGTTCTGAATCACGCCTGCGATCAGGGTGTGGCGCACTTTGTCATCTTGCGCGTTGAACCACGCCGCATCGCTGACCACCTCCAAGCCATCCGCCAGGGATGCAAGTGCTTGCCGCAAAGAGCTCAGGTCAAGGCTTGGAACATTCATGAAGCCATTTTCAGGGGCAATGGCTGACAGGTCAACGAGCGCGCCGCAGCTGCAAAATTTCGTTCAAGTCAGGAGCACTGCGTCCACGCTGATGTCGGCATCGGCCGAGTTGAACGATGGTCCCTCTGAAGCCCCATAAGCCATGCGTTTTAAAGAGGGTGGGCCGTCAAAAAGCGTGAAGCACACGCACGCCAATAACAAGCAAAGAGGGGGGTTGACGAGCCTGACCCCGGCACTGGCTCCACAGTTAGGGCTGCTTGGTTCCCCACCTGACCCGGTTGGCCGCTTCACCATGCGGGAAGGCCCGTCAATCTCTATTGTAAGTCGCCCGTCTGGCTGAAGGGGCCACAAAGCGTGATTTTTGTGGCTTGGTGCGTGTCAGTCAGCGCTGAGGGTGGCTCTAGGCGGCACCGCGCAGCCACTTAGAATCAAACCATGTCTTACCTCGTTTTGGCCCGCAAATACCGACCCAAGAGTTTTTCTGAAATGGTCGGGCAAATGCATGTGGTGCAAGCCCTGGGCAACGCCTTGCAGACGCAGCGCCTGCACCATGCTTACCTTTTCACAGGCACGCGGGGGGTGGGCAAGACCACGGTGTCGCGGATTTTGGCCAAGTCGCTCAATTGCCTGGGTGCAGACGGGCAGGGCGGCATCACGTCTGAGCCTTGTGGCGTGTGCCAGGCTTGCAGCGACATTGATGTGGGCCGTTTTGTGGACTACACCGAGCTGGACGCGGCCTCCAACCGGGGGGTCGATGAAATTGCGCAGCTTTTAGAGCAGGCTGTGTACAAGCCGGTGGTGGGGCGCTTCAAGGTCTTCATGATCGACGAGGTGCACATGCTCACCAACACGGCGTTCAACGCCATGTTAAAGACCCTGGAGGAGCCGCCCGAGTACCTGAAGTTCGTGCTGGCCACCACCGACCCGCAAAAAGTGCCGGCCACCGTGCTTTCCCGCTGTTTGCAGTTCAACCTGCGCCCCATGGCGCCTGAAACCATTGTGGAGCACTTGGTCGGCGTGCTCGCCAACGAGCAGATTGAGGCCGAGGCCGGCGCGCTGCGCTTGTTGGCCCGGGCCGCCCGGGGCTCCATGCGCGATGCGCTCTCGCTGACCGACCAGGCCATTGCCTTTGGCTCGGGCCGGCTCGATGAGGCCGGTGTGCGCCAAATGCTGGGCAGCGTGGACCGCAGCCATGTGTTTTTTCTTTTACAAGCCTTGGCGGCAGGCGATGGCCGGCGCGTGGTGGAACTCAGCGAGACCTTGCGTGTCAACGGTTTGAGCGCGTCCTCCACCCTTGAAGAAATGAGCATGGTGCTCCAGCGCATGGCCGTGCTCCAAGCGGTGCCTGACCAAGGCGAGTCCTCAGACCCGGAGTGGGCCGAGCTCACGGCCTTGGCCGCTCAATTGCCGCCCGACGAAACGCAGCTGCTTTACAGCCTGTGTTTGCACGGCCGGGCTGAACTGGGCCTGGCGCCAGACGAGTACGCCGCGCTCACCATGGTGTTGCTGCGCTTGTTGGCCTTTAAAAAGCCAGCCCAAGCGGGCGCTGCTGCCACTGTGACCCAGCATGAGCGCTCAGGGGGTGCCGTCGAGCCCCCAAAAAAGCCGCAGACTGAGCTCGTTGCCACGAGGGCGGCGGTGCAGACTGCGCCAGTGGCTTCAGTTCCCCCTTCGCTGCCCCCTCCACCCCCTCCACCCCCTTCCCTGAAGCCAGTCGCTGCCCTTGTGCGCCCCGCCGCGCCCACGCCACCTTGGGAGCACGAGCCTGAGCACATGAGGGTTGAGCACGCTGAAGAACTGAGCCCAGGCCCCACCCCCACAATCGAAGAGCAGGCGGCCCATGCTCCGGCGCCCGTCGCTCAGCCCCCAGCACCCACCCACGCCGCTCCATCTTCTCAAACGCCTGCCCTGCAGACCACCGCCCTGGGCGAGGTGTGGGCTGGCTTGGTGCAGCAGTTGCTGGCGGCAGAGCTGGTGGCGGCACTGCCGCGAGAGTTGGCCCTGCAGTCTGAGCTGGTGCATCAAGCAGAAGGCCAATGGACGCTGCGGGTGGAGCACCAGTCGCTGCAGCACCCAGCCAGCACTGAGAAATTGCTCTTGGCGCTGCAGTCGCTGGAAGAATCTGCACCGCGACAGCTGGTGGTCGAGCTCGGCGTGGTCAGCGACAGCTTGGCCAAGCGCCTGGCCGCTGCCCAGAACGAACGCCAGCGGCAAGCACAAGAGATCATTGACAATGACGCTTTTGTGCAAGACATGCGGGAGCGCTGGGGCGCGCGCATCGTGCCTGGCAGCGTCAAGCCCTGGTCGGCCGCGCTTGCTGCGCACTAGCCTTCACCATGCACGCCCCATGCGTTTGGCCCCCGGCTTAAAGCCTTTTTTTACCTCCCACCTCAAGGATTTTTGTCATGTTCAACAAAGGACAACTCGCCGGCCTTATGAAGCAGGCGCAGGCCATGCAAGACAACCTCAAAAAAGCCCAGGACGAGCTGGCTTTTGTGGAAGTCACCGGTGAATCGGGCTCGGGCCTGGTCAAAGTCACCATCACCTGCAAGCACGAGGTCAAGCGCGTGCAGATTGACCCGAGCTTGCTGGCCGACGACAAAGACATGCTGGAAGATTTGGTGGCGGCGGCCTTCAACGATGCCGCCCGCAAGGCCGAAGAGACCAGCCAGCAAAAAATGGGCAAGCTGACCTCGGGCATGCCCGGCCTGCCTGGTGGCATGAAGCTGCCTTTTTAAGCGGCTGAACCCCCAACCCACTGTATCTATGGCCGATGGCAATGCCCTTGAAGGTTTGACACACGCCCTGCGCCGCTTGCCCGGCGTGGGCGCCAAGTCGGCCGCGCGCATGGCCTTTCATTTGCTGCAGCACGACACCCAGGGCGCCTTGCAAATTGCCCGTGCTTTGGAGCACGCGGTCCACCATGTGCGCCACTGCAGCTTGTGCAACACGCTCACCGAGCAAGAGGTGTGCGCCACCTGCCAAAACCCCCAGCGCGACCGCAGCAAGCTGTGCGTGGTGGAAACCCCTGCCGACCAAGCGGCCATGGAGCGCACCTTGGCCTACAAAGGCCTTTACTTTGTGCTCATGGGCAAACTCAGCCCGCTGGACGGCATAGGCCCGAACGACATTGGCTTGCATCAATTGTTCGACCGGGTCTGCCCGCGTGACAACGCAGGCCAACTGCAGCCTGCTGAAGCTGGCGAAGTGCAGGAGGTGATCTTGGCCACCAACTTCACGGCCGAAGGCGAGGCCACCGCGCATGTGATTTCCCAGGGCCTCAAAAGCCGGGGCGTGCAGGTCACGCGCTTGTCGCGCGGGGTGCCGGTGGGCAGTGAGCTTGAGTACGTGGACCTGGGCACCATCGCGCACGCGCTGGTGGACCGGCGTTGAGTCTTTTTTTTTAATTTACCCCACACAGCACCATGACTACAGCCTCTTTCACCCTGGCCCATGCATGCATCTTGGTCGCGGCTCTATTGCCAATTGTCAGCGCTGGCATTGCCAAGTCTGGCCTGATGAACAAGCCACGCCGTGACGGTGGCTACGACAACGACGACCCGCGCGCCTGGCTGGCCCGCCAGGGCGATTGGCGCGCACGCGCCAACAATGCCCAGGCCAACAGCTTTGAAGCGCTGCCGTTTTTCTTTGCGGCGGTCATCGTGGCGCATCAGCTGGGCGTGGTGCAAAGCCGGCTGGACCTGCTGGCCGCCACCTTTGTGGTGCTGCGCGTGCTTTACATCTACTTGTACGTGGTCAACCGTGCCTCGCTGCGCAGTTTGGTGTGGATCTTGGCCTTGGCGGTCAACATCGCCATTTTTTTGCTGGGCGCTTTTTGAACTGAGCCTTTTTCTCTGTCTGGGGGCACCCGCCCACATTGAGTGAAAACCCCCTCGGGGATGATCCGGATGCCAAGCGGTGGTTGCCTGTTTACGCTTTGGTCAAGCCATTCAATTTGCGCTTGTCCCATGCTAGGCTCAACTCCCACGATTCATCGCCGCCGCTTTGCGCTCAGTGCCGTGCTGGCTGCAGCTGGCGTGGTGGCCCCCACCTTGCATGCCCTGCCGCGGCTTGAAAAAAGCCGCGTCTCGGTGGTGGTGGGTGGCAAATCGAGCTTTTTGCACCTGCCTTTGACCCTTGCCGACCAACTGGGCTACTTTCGCAGCGAAGGCTTGGCGGTGGACATCCAAGAGGCGGGCACCAGCCGCCGGGCCTTGGAGTTGCAACTGGAAGGCGCGGCCGATGTGTGCGCCGGCCATTTTGAAAACATTCTCTTGCTTCAGGCGCGTGGC